>JAGAQU010000075.1 GCA_017622575.1 Lachnospiraceae bacterium | reverse complement strand
GGTAGTAGGGAACGATTAAGACGAAAACAACACTTTTTCCCTTATAGCTTCCTCACAAGGGAAAAAATAAGGGAAAAGTGCAAATTACATAGATGTTGATGGGCGGGAAAGCCCGTAAATACTGGAAAGTTGAGAAAATACTCGAGAAATTTTGAATTTGGAGGTATCTTATGAACATTTATGAAACATGTCCGGCATTAGAAAATGAAAAATTTATAATTAGATTATTTCAGAGTGAAGATTGCGATGATTTATTAAAAGTATATAGTGATAAGAATGCATTGCCATTCTTTAATAGTGATAATTGTGACGGAGATAATTTTTATTATGCTACAAAAGAAAGAATGACAGAGGCTATCGGCTTTTGGAATATGTCATATGAAAATGGTTGGTTTGCCAGACTTTCTATTGTTGACAAGACAATATCAACTGTAATTGGAACGGTTGAATTGTGCCTGCGAGTATCCGAAGATAAATTTAATAATATGGGTATTTTAAGAGTAGATGTGAGAAGTGACTATGAACAGGAAAATGAATTGTATGGCATTTTTTCACTTGTCACACCGGAACTAGAGAAAATGTTAGGATGTAAAGGTGTACTTACTAAGGCTCCGATATATGCGGTAGAAAGAATGAAAGCAATTCAGAAAGTGGGTTTCACTAAATCGGAACATTTTTTGATTGGAAAAACGGGATATGCCTATGATGGATATTGGACATTGAAATAACATCAGCAAATTTGATTTTTGGGAGCATACCTATGAATATTTTGATGATTAATTTGCCCTATTCGGGCCATGTAAATCCGACCTTACCGCTCACCCGGGAGCTTGTTAAGAGAGGACATACAGTGCAATATGTTAATGCAGAGGAATTTCGGAACAAAATCGAAAACACGGGGGCAACATTCATATCATACATAAATTATCCTGTCCATCCGAGTGAAATGGAGAAAAAGAGATCTTGTTTTCAGGCGGCATTTGACACGGCTATGTCGCTTAATGAGCCATTTGATCTGCTCATCTATGAAATGTTTTTTTATCCCGGAATACAAATTGCACAGTTAAAGAATATTCCTTGTGTAAGACAGTTCTCGCAACCTGCGTGGTCAGAGGAAACAAGGGAAGATGCCTCGGCATTTTTCCGGATATCAGCAAGACTGATTGATTTGCAGGTGATGGGAAAAAAGAAAGCTGCGGGAATGGGACTTGAGCATAAAACATTGGATGAGGCGGTTGTGTACGACAAACCGGATTTGAACCTTGTTTATGTCCCTGAAAAATTCCAAAATAAGCGAGAAAGCTTTGATGACAGTTACCTCTTCTTTACACCCAAACAGGAAATTTACGGAAAGGAGTCGGATATTCCCTATCATAAAATGTCACACCCCATTGTGTATATATCTCTTGGAAGTATCATCAGCAATCGGGGATTCTGCAAGGAATGTATCAGAGCTTTTGGAGAAACAGATGAATAGCGCACTATTAACCATTGATGATATAGCATCAAAAAATACACCTGCGATTGTGGACTATTTAAACGAAAAGAGAATAAAGGCAATTTTATTTGCAACAGGGCAGAATGTTGAGCGTTATTATGAGGAAGCGCTATATGCTGTAAAAAATGGGATGATTGTGGGAAATCACAGTTATTCACATCCGGCTTTTTCCTCCCTTTCGATGAAAGAGTGCATGGAAGAGATCGAGAAATGTGAGATTGTCCTCGAAAGATTATATAAGGACAGTGGTGTGGAGCGAGTATTTAGGTCTTTTCGATTCCCTTATGGAAATAAAGGAGGAGACAACAAAAATGCTTTACAGAAGTATCTGAAGGAGAAGGGATTTCAAAAGGTTGATGATACCCATATTACATATCCCTGGTGGAGAGAAAACAGCTTAGATACAGATATAGATACTTTCTGGACATTTGATTTTGAAGAATACAAGATCCGTCAAGGTTCAGAGTTTACAAAGGAATCTGTGTGGAAAAAAATGCATGATACAAATCCTGAATCAGGGGCGGTTCTGTTTGCCGAGAACAACAGGCACATTCTTCTGCTCCATGCCCATGATGAGACAGAGGAAATGTTACCCGAATATTATAAGTTATTTATCGAGCATCTTTTGGAAAATGGATTGGTATTTGAGGAACCTGCATTTTTGTGAAAGATTTCTATTTAACGGGCAAAATAGAAAGAGGTTAAGTAATGATATACGAATTGAATGATACTTCAAAAGTAAAAAGTCTGTTTGACGGATGGAAAGAAACATTAATCTATTCCTGTCTACAGAAGGTTATGGGGAAAATTTTTGTTACAGATTTGGAAAATCCCAAATCAGCGTTGGCATTTGTCGGTTGCTTTGGATTTTTGGCGGGAGCACCTGACAGGGAGTTGGTAATCAATAAACCGGAAGGCTTTGTGATAATGGTACCCCAAAATGAGCAGTGGGCGACATTGATCGAAGAATGCTTTCCGGATGCAAAAAGAGTTACCAGGTATGCAATAAAAAAGGATACAAAGTTTGACGTAGATCAATTGCAGAAAGAGATTGCTAAGCTTCCCGATGGATATGAACTGAAAAAGATTGATTCAGCCATTTATGACAAATGCCTGGAGGATCCGGTGACTGTAGATTTTGTTTCTGCATTTGGAAGTAAAGAAAAATATCTGCAAATCGGAAGAGGAATGGTCATTACAAAGAACGGAGAGATTGTTGCAGGTGCATCTTCCTATACCCGATATCATGAAGGGATAGAAATTGAAGTTGATACCGTAAAATCGGAAAGAAGAAAGCATTTGGCAACGGTAGTTTGTGCGGCACTGATACTAAATTGCCTGAACGAAGGATTATATCCAAGCTGGGATGCCCAAAATAGGAATTCGGTTCATCTGGCAGAAAAATTCGGTTATGAATTTGATCATGAATATGTTGCTTATGAGGTCGCATCGGATAGAAGGACACACTAAAGTGACAAGAGTGATTATGAGACACAGGAGGAGTTACAATGAAAGTAAGGAAAATTAATGGCAGTGAGAGATTTGATGCCTATCTGATCTCTGCATACTGTTTTCATAACAGAATTGATGATGTGGAGAGCGAGAGGCAGCGTATTGAAGGCGAAACGATAGAAGACTGGGGCGCCTTTACAGATGACGGAACGCTTGCTGCAAGAATAATCAACAACAAGTTTACATTTTATCTGGATGGGCAGCCGGTATCTGCTGGTGGAATAGGAGCCGTATCGACACTGCCGGAATACAGGGAAGAGGGGGCAATCAGGGAAATCTTCAGGGAACTTTTGCCGGAAAGCTATCGGAGCGGAGAGGTAATCTCGGCACTCTTTCCTTTCAACCATGCATTCTATCGAAAGCAGGGTTATGAGGTTGTGACGTTCCAAAATAATTATGAGCTTAAGCCTGCGCTCCTTACCGGATATAAATTTGACGGAAAGGTTACGAGATGGAATCCGGGAGAGCCGGTTGATGAATACTTGAAGATATATCAGAAGTTTGCCGAAAACTATAATTTTGCCATGATCCGTGATGAGAAAACCATGATGGAGCACATGAAGGTCGAAAAGCTTTATCAGGAAAGAAAATTCTCCTATCTTTTCAGCAAAAACGGGGAGAACATTGCCTATCTCATTTTTACGGATATCAGACATGATCCGGCAGCCATACTGCATGTTGAGGAGTGTGCATGGCTAAGTCGCGATGGCTTTTATGCGATTCTTGCGTTCCTTGGCAGATTTGATGCAGATTACGGAAATATAGAGCTTAAGCTTCCCTATGGAATTGATCTTTTGCGGCTGATCAGAACACCGAGAGCCTATGAGATTCAGAAAACCTGCCGCTTTGACTTTATGGTCAGAGTGATCAATGCAAAAAAGCTGCTTGAAATCATAAAGAAGCCTGCAGACTGTGACTTTACGATAAAGGTAAGTGATGATCTCATCCCGGAAAACAACGGAGTTTTTCATGTGACCGTCGATTCGGTCATCACGGTGAATGATATTAAGTTGTCTGATCTCGTGGTTTCGCACCGGGCGCTTTCGCAGATGGCAGTGGGGTGTATCAATCTTGATGAGGCAATGCTGCGACCTGATGTGGAAGTCAACGGGAATGAGGAAATGCTTCGGAGAGTGTTTATGGAGAAGAAGATATATGTGGGAGAATATTTCTGATTTGCGAGTGGATATTGATAAGGAAGCAGAATAAGGAGGGAAAGCGATGAATCCATTACTTGGATACAAGGATTTACCGATTGAAATAAAAGAACAGATTGAGAAGGTTGTAGGCGTATGGAAAAAGCATTTGGGAGATGATCTGACAGGAGTATACCTCCATGGTTCCATTGCCCTTGATGCGTTTAGCCCAAAGTCGGGTGATATTGATATTTTAGTGGTTGTGAAAGATTCTCTTGAGGTTTCAAAAAAGCTGGAAATAGCAAAGGATATCATAGCAATCGACAGGAAGCCGTGTCCGCTTGAAATGTCGGCGATAAAGCTTCAGGATGCAAAAAACTGGAAATCGCCGGGAAACTGTGTGTTCCATTACAGTGACTTTTGGACAGAGAAGTATGTGGAACGGTTTGATAATCCTGAAACGGAAGTATATGTTGCAGATCATGAATTTCCCGATGCGGATGTGACCAGCTATATTAAACTGATCAGGCAAAGCGGCATTGTGCTCTGCGGAAAGGCAATACAGGAGGTCTTTGCGGATGTGACAGACGAAGATTTCTTTGCGGCCATAAGCGCGGATATTGATGATTATGATTTTCATGATTATGCGCCCAGATACTTTGCCAGCAATGTGCTGATTCTTGGAAGAATACTTTCGTTTAAAAGGACGAAAAAAATCCTCTCAAAGTATGATGGCGGTCTGTGGATGATAGAGAATGTCCCGGCGGACTTAAAATATCTTCCGCAGAGGGCAATGAAAATCTGGTTTGAAAATGAGGAATGCCTGCTTCCGGAGGAGGATTTAGAGAGGCTGCGGGATTATCTGGTGGGAGAGATTAAGAAGTATTCATAAGCAGGTAGTATAAGGGAAAATAATCATTATGAAGAAGAAAGAACCAATGATCAAAACAAAGAGAATGATCATTCAGCCGATGACAGATGAGGAGATTGAAAAGCTGATCGAGACAACAGATTCGGAAGAAATGAAAAAAGCTTATGGGGAAATGTTAGCCGGGTGTAAAGCTGATCCGGAAAGCAGAATCTGGTATGCTCCATGGCAAATGTCACTGAAAAGTGATCATACCTATATCGGGGATCTGGGCTTCAAGGGACCGGCCCGTGAGAATGCGGTAGAGATCGGTTATGGAATTTTGCCGGAGTATGAAGGAAAAGGCTATATGACAGAAGCAGTTCAGGGAATGACGCAGTGGGCATTTGGAAACGAAGGTGTAGTATTTGTTGAGGCTGAAACGGATCCGGGTAACAAAGCATCACAGCGTATCCTTGAAAAGTGCGGCTTTATTCCTGACGGAGAAGGAAAAGAGGGCCCACGATTTGTTTTGGAATCGCCACTCCCAAGCTGGATGGCAATCTATATGCTCTTTGGACTCAGTATCGGTACTGCACTTGGTTCCTCCTTTAGCAGTGTCGGAATTGGCACCGCCATGGGACTTTGTATCGGACTTGCGGTGGGTGCTGCGCTTGATTCATCCGCTAAAAAGGAACGGGAAAAGCTTCGGGAAAAGAGAAGAGATAAAACATGAAGACGGAGGATTAAATTATGAGAAGAAAAGACAGAGAGATCACAGATTTTGAACAGATTACAGCTGTTATTGAAAAGGGTGAGATATGCAGAATCGCTATGAACGATGAGTATCCGTATATTGTTCCGCTAAATTATGGGTATCAACTTGAAAATGGAACAGTCACTCTCTATTTTCACAGTGCCTGTGAAGGACGAAAAATTGAATTGCTCAGGAAAAATCCAAAGATTGGATTTGAGATCGATCTTGCTCATGAGCTTACCTATGATGCGTCAAAGGGTTCCTGCTCCATGCTTTATGAGAGTGTGATGGGGCATGGCACAGTGGAATTCCTTGAGGGCAATGAAAAGCTTAATGGATTAAAATGCATCTTGAAGCATTACGGAAGAGGTGACGATTTTACTTTTGTTCCGACTTTGCTGGACAGAACCCTGGTATTTAAAATTGAATGTGTTGATCTGACAGGAAAAAAACATTAGAAGCTGTATTTTTTCTCATATTCTCGTTTTGTGTCGTGTTCTCTTGGTGCATAATCGACTACACTTTTCCCGGAAAGGAGGATTAAGAAAAATGGATCAGCAGAAAATCGGACAGTTTTTAAGAGAATGCAGGAAGGAAAAAGGTATTACCCAGGAGCAGCTTGCAGAAATGCTTGGTGTGACTAACAGGAGTGTTTCGCGGTGGGAGAACGGAAGCAATTTGCCGGATCTGGATATACTCATTGAGATGGCAGATTATTATGACGTTGAACTTCGGGAATTATTGGATGGAGAAAGGAAAAGCGAGAAAATGAATAAGGAATTGGAAGAAACAGTTTTAAAGGTTGCCGAGTATAGTAACGAGGACAAAATCAAACTTACCAAACGGATGCACTTGTTGTTTATTGGCGGATTTGTGGCAGCAGTCACTTATATGATACTTCTGTTTACCGATCGTTCAGATAATTTCCTTGGAGGAATGTGCCTCGGCATCACATTCGGAATGATGATCGTAGGCGTTTTGATGACCAGTAAATATGCGGCGAAAATCAGAACATATAAAAGGAAACTTCTTCATCGCCAGTAATATTTTTAAATAACCGTTTCTGTTGCGCATCGGAAAAAGAAAGATTATAATGAAAAGGATGAAAAAATAAGCAACAGGAGAGGTGCCAAATGAGCGACTACAGAATGAATACCAAATGTGTGCAGGCAGGCTATACACCCGGAAACGGAGAACCCCGCCAGATTCCCATTATCCAGTCAACAACCTTCAAATATGCTACCAGTGAGGACATGGGAAAATTATTTGATCTGGAAGCAGACGGATATTTCTATTCCAGATTGCAGAATCCGACCAGCGATTATGTGGCGGCTAAGATTGCCGAGCTGGAGGGAGGAACTGCGGCCATGCTGACTTCCTCGGGACAGGCAGCCAATTTCTTTGCACTCTTCAACATCTGTGAGGCGGGCAGTCATATTGTGGCATCCTCATCTATTTACGGCGGAACCTTTAACCTGATTTCCGTTACCATGGCAAAGATGGGAATTACGGCAACCTTTGTCTCTCCCGACTGCAGCGAGGAGGAGCTTAACGCTGCTTTCAGGGACAATACGAGAGCCGTTTTTGGAGAGACCATCGCCAATCCGGCACTTACGGTTCTTGATATTGAGAAGTTTGCAAAAGCCGCTCATACTCACGGAGTACCGCTCATTGTAGACAATACATTCCCCACACCGGTCAATTGCAGACCCATTGAATGGGGCGCGGATATCGTGACACACTCCACCACCAAGTACATGGACGGCCACGGCGCTGCCGTAGGCGGAGCGATCGTGGATTCCGGCAAATTTGACTGGATGGCTCATGCAGACAAATTCCCCGGGCTTTGCACCCCGGATGAATCTTATCACGGTGTTACCTACGCAGAAAAGTTCGGAAAAGAGGGAGCCTTTATCACCAAATGTACCTCCCAGCTGATGCGTGACCTTGGCTGTGTGCAGTCTCCCCAAAGTGCCTATATTCTGAATCTCGGACTGGAATCTCTGCATGTGAGAATGCCGCGTCATGTGGAGAACGGACAGGCTGTGGCAGAATTCCTTGAAAAGAATGACAAGGTAGCCTATGTGAATTATCCCGGTCTTCCCGGCAACAAATATTATGAGATTGCAAAGAAATATCTTCCAAATGGCGGCTGCGGCGTGGTCTCCTTTGAACTGAAAGGGGGCAGGAGTGCAGCAGAAAGCTTTATGAAGAATCTGAAGCTGGCTGCCATTGAAACCCATGTGGCAGATGCAAGAACCTGCTGTTTGAATCCTGCAACCTCAACACACAGACAGATGACGGAGGAACAGCTTATAGAAGCAGGCGTTCCGGCAGGATTGATCCGTATATCCTGCGGTCTTGAGGATAAGGAGGATCTGATTGCAGATCTGGCCCAGGCTTTGGAAGCAATCTAAAAAACATAAAATAAATCAAAAAACCAGACGCAACAGGATAAAATTTATTTATTCTGTTGCGTTTTTTCTTTTTCTGTGCCATAATGATATGGCGGTTTAAAGCGTTACACTTTAAAGTGCTAAAATATTATAATAAAAACATAATTTACTAATCGGAGGAAAAAGAAATGGGTCGCGAACGACGTGGAAAACTGGTATCTTACTGTCCTGACATCAAGGTGGTGGACTGCACACTCAGGGATGGAGGACTTGTCAATAATTTTGCATTTACGGATGAATTTGTGAAGGACCTCTATCTTGCCAATATTAAAGCCGGCGTTGATTATATGGAATTCGGTTATAAGGCATCCAAGGAGATTTTCAATCCGGACAACTTCGGCAAATGGAAGTTCTGTAATGAAAAAGATATCCGTGCCATTGTGGGAGACAACAAGACGGATATGAAGATTTCCGTCATGGCGGATGTGGGAAGAACCGATTTCAAAAAGGACATTCTGAACAAGAAGGACAGTGTCATTGACCTTGTCCGTGTGGCAACCTATATCAATACCATCCCTGCGGCTATTGAAATGCTGGAGGATGCCAAGAAAAAGGGATATGAAACCACGGTGAATATCATGGCGGTGTCCAAGGTAAATGATGATGATCTGGACGGCGGTCTGGAACTGCTCGGTCAGAGCTGTGTGGATGTTATTTATCTGGTAGACAGCTTTGGCGCTTTTTATCCGGAACAGATCGAACGTCTCTGCGACAAGTATCTGAACATTGCTGCAAAGTATAATAAAAAGGTTGGTATTCACGCGCACAATAATCAGCAGCTTGCATTTGCCAATACCATCGAAGCACTCTCCATAGGAGCAAGCTATCTGGATGCCACGGTGAGCGGCATGGGACGAGGAGCAGGAAACTGCTATATGGAGCTTCTCTTAAGCTTCCTGCGCAATCCCAGATACAATAAGGTTGCCATTATGAATTTCGTGGAGAAGCATATGCTGAAGCTGAAGGAAGAGGGAGCCGTATGGGGCTATGATATTCCCTATCTGCTCACGGGAACACTGAACAGCCACCCCTCATCAGCCATTCAGTTTATCAAGGAGAACAGAACGGATTATGCCATGTTTTATCAGGAACTGATTGACAACACTCTGTAAATGGGATAAAAAGAAGATAG
Source organism: Lachnospiraceae bacterium (assembly GCA_017622575.1). GTDB lineage: Bacteria > Bacillota > Clostridia > Lachnospirales > Lachnospiraceae > Suilimivivens. The sequence goes on along the minus strand of JAGAQU010000075.1, from coordinate 28,897 downwards.
AGTATGGAAGATCATGGAGTTATGAAATTTGGAACGTGACATTGATTTAAAAGAAATATCCGATGGCAGACTTTACACAGCGAATGACATGGTGAAGATAGATTGTAATGACTGTGCAGGCTGCTCGGAATGCTGTCGTGTGGTGGAGGATACGATTATTCTGGATCCTTATGACATCTTTCAACTGGAGAGCGTGCTTAACACAGATTTTGAAGCGTTGATGGCAGAGCGGATAGAGCTTTCCGTGGTGGACGGCACCATTTTGCCGCATCTGAAGATCCGTGACGGTGGAGAAGGCTGTACCTTTTTAAGCGGGGACGGAAGATGCATGATTCATGGTGCAAGACCGGGATTTTGCCGGATGTTTCCCCTGGGCAGAATTTATGAGAATGGTGATTTCAAATATTTTCTCCAGGTGCATGAGTGCGGCTATCCGAACAAGACAAAGATCAAGGTGAAAAAGTGGCTTGGTATCCCGGAACTCCCAAGATATGAGCAGTTCGTGAAGGACTGGCATTTCTTTCTTAAGAAAGTGCAGGAAAGACTGGCGGAAACTGAGAATGAAGAAATCGTAAAAAGCATCAACATGCATCTTTTGAATCAGTTTTATGTAAAGCCGTACAGGACAAGTGAGGCAGACGTAAGAGAGACAGATTTTTATGGTCAATTTTATGAGCGCCTGTCTGAAAGCAAGAAAGCTTTGGAAGGATAGTGGATTATATCGTGCAGGAAATTGAAAATACGAAATTATTTCAGGAAATATCGGATGAGGAGCTTAAGAGGATTTTAAAGTGCTCCAAATCGACCGTCAGAAATTATACGGCCGGTTCCTATATCTTTGAGCAGGGAGGAATCCCCTCCAAGCTGTTTCTTCTGTTGGATGGTCAGGTGCAGGTCTGCAAGGATTTTACCTCCGGAAAGAGAGATGTGCTTTATCTGGTGGAACCCGGCAATGTGTTCGGGGAAATTTTTCTTTTCGGCGACAGAAGACATTACTGGTACGATGCTGTGGCAGTTTCGGATGTGACGGTACTCTTAATGCCCTGGGATTTCTTCTACCATTTCTGCTCCAATGCCTGTGACCATCACAAGCAACTGACACAGAACATGCTGGAAATTCTTTCGGAAAATAATTTTAAGATCACCAGAAAGTTACATATTGTCAGTACTTCCTCTCTCAGAGAGAGAATCGCGATCTGGCTCATTGACTCTATGGATGAAAAGGGTGTGGTTGACCTGAAAATGAATCGGGAACAGCTGGCGGATTTTCTGGGAGTGGCAAGGCCATCCCTTTCACGTGAATTGATGAGGATGCAGGCTGATGGGCTGATCGAGGTTTCCAAAAAGAGGATTCTGATCCGGGATAAAAAGGCGGTCGAGCTATTGTACGACTGATAAATTGATTGAGAAATATAATTTTGGCAGTGTATCTGAAAAAATACATAAAGAAAATCAAATCCGTAACTATGGTTACGGATTTTTTGCGTCAAAAAAGTTACTATAAAATCACAAGAAAACAAATAAAACAAATCACAATACACAGTAATTGAAAGGAGATCTTATTATGGCAAGCGCAAATTCAGCACAAGTAGACAATTTGGTAAATCTTTTAGACGGATATGCAGGAAAAGGAGGACATCATTTGAACGTGAACGTTCTCAACAGAGATATGCTGTTAGATGCACAGAAGCATCCTGAGAAGTATCCCCAGCTGACAATCCGTGTATCAGGTTACGCAGTAAACTTCATCAAGCTTACTCCCGAACAGCAGGCTGATGTTATTTCCAGAACCTTCCATGAATCCATCTAAATAAAATAACATATGGGCAGTGAGCAATAAAAAGAGCGGGACAGTCATTTGACTGCCCCGCTTTACTGTGCGCCTGAAAACGCAGGAAAAACTGTTATGTATCAAAATTTATTTTGTCTCTTCTGTCTTTTTGCCGATCATGGTAAAGCAGATCACAGCGGCAATAATGTAAAGCACAAGGGTTACATAAAGTACGGTCTGATAACCTGTGGGATTTACCACGATGTTTTCTACGGTTCCGTCAGCCAGTGTATGAGGAATCTCTGTCTTTTCTCCGAAATGGTTAACAATAAAGGTAGCCATCTGATTTCCGGTAAGGCCTGCGATTGCCCAGGCGGAAAGAGTGATTCCGTGGATAGCACTGATATTTTTCATGCCGTAGTGATCGGAAAGAAGGGTGGGAACATTGCTGTAACCACCGCCGTATCCTGCATTTACTACGAACAGAAGAATCAGTACCAGGATCATCAGGAAAGTATTCTGTCCCATGTTGGTGATACCCTTGGTAACAATGACAAGACCGGTAGCAACAATGGAGAGAATGAAGATGATCTTATAAATGGTATTTCTGTCCTTAAAGGTGTCTGCCCATGCGGAGAATCCAAGACGTCCGCCGGCATTGAAAACAGCGGTAACGGAGGAGAGAACACCAACTATTCCTACAAGGCCCAGGCATTTGACGATCATCTTTTCCTGTGAGATCAGTGCAAGACCGCAGGTGATGTTCAGATAGAACATAAGCCAGATACCGATGAAGGTTACAGGTTTGCTCTTGATGACATCGATGGCACGTGCACCCTTCTCCGTGGAAGCAGGTTCATGCCAGCCGGCAGGCTTTGCAAGAAGGAGATGTCCGATAAACATCATGATAAAGTATACCACGGCAAGAATCAGGAACATTTTGTAGATTCCGCCTTCGCCAAGGGAGTCGAGGAGCGCCTGCATGATGGGACTTGCGATTGCCTTGGCAGCGCCAAAGCCGGCTACGGCAAGTCCGGTTGCCAAACCCTTGCGGTCTTCAAACCAGAGCATCAGGGTCTTCACGGGAGAAAGATAACCGGTACCCAGACCGATTCCCATGATAAAGCCATAGCATACATAAATGCCCAGCAGAGATACGAGACTTCCCGGATGTGCACCGCCGTACCAGATAAAGAGACCGGTACCGGCCATACCTGCTGCAAAGCAGATCGCAGCGATCAGTGAAGACTTGTGAATGTCCTTTTCTACAATGTTTCCAAGGAAAGCAGCCGACATGCCAAGGAAAAAGATGGCAAAACTGAAGGCCCATTCCGTAGCTCCTTTGGAGAAGCCTATGTAATCAGCGATTTCCTGACTGAAGATAGACCAGCAGTAAACCGTGCCTATGCTGCAATGAAGTAACAATGCGGGGATCGCAGCCCTCACCCACTTGTTTTGTGATAGTTCTTTCATGTTATACTCACTTTCTCGTTTGATAGATTGGAATTGCAAAGAGAAACTCCATTTCATATTATACATGACGGATTGTATTTTTCCAAGTACAATCCGGATAATTTTCTTGGGGCAGTTTACAAAACTTCTTTATGAGAAGGGAAAAACATGCTATAATGAAACGAAATCGCTTGCATGCAAGTGTGTATTATCGGAAAGAAGTTTGAAAGGAAGCTTAAATAAAGCAGGTATTCATATGAAAAAATGTTTCAAGCATATAGCAGTAATGGTAATGCTCACAGTCCTTTTCTTTTCATCATTCCCGATAACGGCTCTGGCTGATGAAGAGATCTCGGTAACGGAATTGTCGGCAACAGGAGAAATCACATCGGATGTGAATGTGAGAAAGGGTCCCGGTACCGATTATGAAAAAATCGGGACTGTGCGGGCAGGAGATACTGTCACTGTCACGGGACAGAGTCATGACGGATGGTACAGGATTGAGTTCCAGGGCACAGAGGGCTTTGTATATGGACAATATATGACCATTGTATCCACTGTGGCCGATCCGGGAAACCCGGAGAATGTGCAGGAACAGCAGGCAGATCCGGAGGAAACGGAAGAGGACACTCATCTTGGCACCGGCATTTTTAAGACGGCAGCAATTGTGGTGATCATTGCTGTGATCATTGTGATGATCATCCTTACCCTGAAGAGTATGCGTCATGATGATACCGCTGATTCCGACGATGATGAGGAAGATGATGAATCCGAGGAGTATGAAGATGACGAGGAAGATGACGACTCTGACGATTATGATGACGAGGAAGATGACGACTCAGAGGAGTACGATGATGAGGAAGATGGTGACTCAGAAGAGTACAATGATGACGAGAGAGAAGATGATAGTGTTGTCAAGAAGAAAAAACCGAAACCTATCGTGATCAGGGAAGAGGACTATCAGCTTCACATCGATCCCAAATATTTTGAAGATGAACCCATAGCCCAGCCTGACTGTGTGACAGGCTATTTGCAAAAGAAGCAGCAGGAGGAAGAAGAGCAAAAGGCGAAAGAGAATCAGGAAAATTCCGGTGATCTTCAGCAGGCAATGGATAAGCTAAAGGAGCTTCAGGAGGAAATTGAGAAACTGAAAAAGAAACGGGAATGATTATGAAGCAGTTGACATTAGGGATTTTAGCTCATGTAGATGCAGGCAAGACGACGCTGTCTGAGGCCATGCTCTACTTAAGCGGTGCCATAAGAAAAGCAGGAAGGGTAGATAACAGAGATGCTTTTCTTGATACCTACGAATTGGAAAGAGAAAGAGGTATCACTATTTTTTCCAAGCAGGCGGTTTTTGCATATGATGATTTAAAAATCACTCTGCTTGATACACCGGGACATGTGGATTTTTCGGCAGAAATGGAACGGACACTTCAGGTACTTGATGCAGCGGTGCTTGTTATAGGCGCATCTGACGGGGTACAGGGACACACTGTGACATTGTGGAAGCTGTTGAAAAGGTATCAGGTGCCGGTTTTTTTGTTTGTCAACAAGATGGATCAGCAGGGAACGGATCAGGATGTGCTGATGCGGGAGCTTTGTGATCGTCTTGGTGGCGGATTGACAAATTTTTCTGAGGAGAACAAAAATACGCTTCTGGAAGAACTGGCGATGTGCGATGAGGAGCTTCTGAATTGTTTTCTCGAAAAGGGAGACATTTCCGAGGAACTGATTCGGAAAGCCATTGCACAGAGAAAGGTATTTCCCTGCTTTTTCGGTTCAGCACTTAAGCTTTTCGGCGTTCGTGAATTGATGGAGGGCATTGTCCGGTATATGCCCATTTCCGAATATCCGAAAGAATTCGGAGCCAGGGTTTTTAAAATCACAAGGGATAATCAGGGCAACAGGCTGACCCATATGAAGATCACGGGAGGTTGCCTGAAAGCAAGAGATGTACTGAAAACAGAGAAGGTTAATCAGATACGCATTTATTCCGGAGAAAAATTTGATGCGGTGAATGAGGCATGTGCGGGCCAGGTATGTGCGGTGACCGGTCTTTTACACACTTTTCCGGGTCAGGGATTTGGATTGGAGAAAACTGTGGACAGGCATATGCTGGAGCCTGTGTTAAGCTATTGTATTTATCTGCCGGAAGGGTGTGATCCGGCTGCTTTTCTGCCAAAGCTGATGCAGCTTCAGGAGGAAGATCCCACGCTTCAGGTTGTCTGGGATGAGGAACTTAAGGAGATTCATGCCAAGGTGATGGGCGAGGTACAGATAGAGATCCTGAAGCACATGATCAGAGAGCGGTTTGGTATAGAGGTGAGCTTTGGAACAGGCCGTATTGTGTATAAGGAAACCATTGCTGACCGGGTGGAAGGAGTAGGGCATTTTGAACCTTTACGGCACTATGCGGAGGTTCATCTGCTTTTGGAACCGGCAGAGCCGGGAAGCGGTCTTTTGTTTGCCGCAGACTGCAGTGAGGATATTCTTGCCAGAAACTGGCAGAGACTGATACTGACACATCTGGAAGAAAAGGAACACAGAGGAGTGCTCACCGGTTCTCCCATCACGGATATGAAGATCACCCTTGTTTCCGGACGCGCCCATCTGAAGCACACGGAAGGCGGAGATTTCAGACAGGCCACCTACAGGGCGGTGAGACAGGGACTGATGGAGGCTTCCGGGGTACTTTTGGAACCCGTCTATGAATTCCGATTGGAGATTCCGGAAGAAATGATCGGCCGGGCCATGACGGATATGGAAAAGCTTCACGGCAGCTTTACGCTGAAAGAGAGAGCAGGCGGTGTTGCAGTCCTTACCGGAACGGCACCTGTCGTGACGATACAGGATTATCAAAAAGAAGTGACGGCATACACAAGAGGTCATGGAAGACTTTCCTTAAGCCTGAAGGGCTATGTGCCTTGCCATAATGCGGAGGAAGTCATAGCAAAAAGGCATTATGATCCGGAAAGTGATCTGAAGAATCCCACCGGTTCCGTATTTTGTGCTCATGGGGCAGGCTTTGTGGTGCCCTGGAATCAGGTGAAGGATTATATGCATCTTGAAAGCTGTTTTGCGGGGGACAGGGAATGTGTGATGCAGACAGCTTTCGAAGAAGAACTGGAAAGAAGAAAGCAGGCAGCGGTAAAACGGCAGGAAAATACCGGTGAGCGAGGCGAAATGTTTATCGGCACGGATGAGATTGATGCCATTATCGGAAGAACTGCCAGGTCTAACAGCCGTTCAGAATTCTCCGGAAAAAGAGAGGGATGGCAGAGAGAAAAGAAAGCCGGAGGAAACACGGCGAAAGCCTCTGAGACCAGGATATATAAGGGACAGCCAAAGAAAGAAAAATATCTTCTTGTGGACGGCTATAACGTGATCTTTGCATGGGAGGATTTAAAGGAGCTTGCCGGTGTGAACTTAGACGGCGCAAGAGGAAAGCTGCTGGATATTCTCTGCAATTATCAGGCGATCAAAGGGTATCATCTGATGGCGGTCTTTGATGCTTATAAACTGAAGGGGCATGGAGAAGAAATCATGGACTATCACAATATTCAGGTGGTGTACACAAAGGAAGCGGAAACCGCAGACCGGTTTATCGAAAAGTTTGCCCATGAAAATGCCGGTAAATATAATGTGACGGTAGTAACCTCCGATGGCCTTGAACAGATCATTATTGTGGGAGCAGGATGTCAGCTGGTATCTTCAAGGGAGTTCCGGACAGAGGTGGAGCTTGCGTCGAAACAGGTGCTTGAGGATTACCAGCGTTCCCAGAACAGATAAATCACATTGATCAAAACAAGGATGGTAATGATGCCACCGTTTATTATGTGCATAAGGACAGGAGCAGCCTTCGCCGCGGCTCCCTTTTTGCTGTTTTCCGGAGCCTGTATGTAATACTGATTGCCAAGCCCCAAAGCAATGGCAATGTACACAAGACAGATCGCCACATAGCGGAAATCGCTGCTGCAGGTGTAAGGATAGATGACAACAAAGGCGGCAAAGGAAACAAGCATCACTACATAACCGGTCAGCAGAAATACCCTGTCTTCAAGTCGTGTCCTTTTTTTCAGAAGAACTACAATCAGGAGAAGGGCAGTTGCAATACTGAAAACAATGGCGAGCACAAAGGTAATCTGACACAGGATTAACAGAATATCCGAAAGGTCTGTGGGATACTCCTCTGCAAACAGTGAGGTATGGAGCATAATGACCCAGGTATTGTTGCAGGCCTTGGCACTGATGGGATGAAAAGGGAACTCGATTCTCCAGTCAGAAAGAGAAGGAATTCTCAGACGACTCCACAGACTGTAGGTAGCGGTGTACATGGGTGAGGTCTCTCCGGGAACGGGAACCCCCGGCTTCTCGCCAAAACGGATCAGGTTGCGAATGATCCAGCTTAAACCGATTGGTGCTACCACAATACCGAAAATACAATAATTCTTTACCCATTTCAGAATTTCAGATTTGTTTTTCCCACGGATAACAGAAATAAAATGCATCAGGAAAATAATGGCAAGTGGGATGGCAAGCACAGCGGAATTCAGCTTGGTGATCATGCCAAAGCCGATATAAAGTGCCAGCTTGATCAGATTTTTCAAATTTTTTTCCCGAATCCATTGCAGGGAACCGAGAATGATCAGGCACATGAACAGAATCGTCAGCATATCATTGTTGACGCTGCCTGCCATGATCACGGTGGCGGGGTGAAATACCATAAAGGCAAGACCAATGTATAAGGCATTGTCCTTAATGTTCAGCACTTTTAAAATGCGATAAGTAACTACCATGCACAGGCAGGAATAAAGCATGGTGAGTACCTGCAGATTCTCAAAGGCAAGTTCCTCTGCCACACCAAAAATAATGTTGAGCTGCAGCCACAAAAACGAGAGAATGTGGTGTAAGGGCGGATGATAGTAAGCAAAAAGCTCGTAGGGATTGAGATCAGGGAGCTTATGAAACTTGTAGATATATTCAATATAGCCGATATGACCCGGATTGACAAAATCCGTGCCCATTCCGGTATAGACGCCGGCATCATGCTGTCTGTCATAGAGCCCTGACAGCAGGATATAGCTAAAGCGCAGAAGAACTCCAAGAAAGATCATCATAGTGACAACGGTGTCTTCGTGGATCAGACGCTTTGATACTTTCAGATAATAAAGCAGTGCAAAATAAGCAAGAAAGATACAGGTGAGAATCAGAATCTGATCATAATGGGAAAGGGAAAGAAAACCGCATCCCTGTAAAAATGCCGCTGCCAGGCAGGATATCAGAATCAAAATCACCTGTGTACTGACAGGTCCTTTTTTTATCGTGCTGTTTTTGATGGTCTGTAATTTCTCTGACATGGGAAATTTTTCTCCTTAATAAATAGCAGTTACATTTGTAATGATGTTGTCCACCACCTGAAAACTCCAGATGGAGTGCCCGGGCAGACGGTGTTCTGTGAGATAAAAAGTGTCATCTATTTTTGTGATATAGTAGGGCGTTCCTCCACCGACAAAGTTTTCATAAATATCTTCGTATTCGCCCTTTTGCAGATCTTTTAAGCTTTTGGTGCGGATGATGGTGGCATAATCCTGATTCCCGGACGCATTCGTGGAAACGGTAATGTAATAATAATCATCTATGGGAGTAATCTGAATCATACCGGCAATTTCATCAGGCACCGGATATTCCTTTTTCACTTCAAAGGTAGCAAGGTCGGCTTCTATAATGGAAGAACTGCCGATGCCTGCCACAAAGTAAATCGTGTCATCCACGATGGTAAAGGAGCGGACATAAACATTGCTTAGGGCCGGAACGGAACGTATTTCTGTGAGATACATGGTAGTGCTGTCAGAAGGTCTCCGCAGCAGATACATTTCTCCGCTCTGAGAACTCCAGACATAGAAAGTCTTCGTTGCCTCATCATAAATGATATAATGCGGTCTGTTGCCGACGTCGGTAAATTCCTGGGTGGGTATAAAAACGGGATGACCGTTTTCGTTGACTCCTTTTTCCATGATCAGAATTCTGTTGTTTTCCGTGTCATCAATCACATAGACAAATCCGTCCCCCGCCATAGTGTGAGGCTGTGAAAGATTGTTTATCATGACCTGCCATTCATAAAGCGGGTCAGACAGGTTGTCATTGTAAATAATCTGATTATTGTAGCAATCCACAATGAAATAAGTATCCCCGATCTTAGTGATATAGGTGGGAACGCTTAAAGTGGGATTGGGATTATTGGGTATGGTGTTTAAGGAAGAAATATCAAAATCAAGGAAGGATGACTGTCTGAGATATCCCTCCTCCGGCACAAAATCAGTGACAGGTTCCTTTTTGCCGCAGCCTGCAGTGAAAAAAAGAAGAAGGAAAACACACAATGCCAATAAGTACCTGTGGGGAAACAATACAGGATTGATTGATAGGTTTTTGTTATCTTTTATAATACAGTTCGTCTTTTTCATAAGGCTATTATAAAATTTTTACTTCCTTTATACAATGATTTTTTGTATACTTTTGTTAAACAGTTCAGCCATGAAACGATAAGAAGAGTGGACGTGGGTGCTTGCACACAAAGCACATTCTTCTTAGCGTTTCATGAGCGGAGCGCCATTCTATGAGCAAAGCGAGCTGCGAAGCAGCGAAAAAGCGCCAGAGGTGCGGGCTTTGTGAATGGAATGGGCTGAACTGTAATTCCTTGTGTGGGGGATCATCCGATGAGAGAATATAAAGAAAACAAAGAACTTCGAATCCTGTCAGCTATCGGCATTATCCTGGTGGCAGCCGGACACCTTGGTTACAACCTTTTTGACATCGGTGGTCTTTTTCCTTATTATTCTTTTCATGTTTTTATTTTCCTCTTTGTATCCGGCTATTTTTATAAAGAAGAATCAAAGGACCATATCATAAGCTATCTGCTTGGAAAATGTCTGACACTCCTTCTGCCTTATTTTATATGGAACCTGATTTACGGAATCCTTGCCACGCTTCTGCACAGAGTGGGTTTTACCATCGGACAGGACATTTCCTTCTATACACTGTTTCTGGCACCTTTTGACGGGGGACACCAGTTTATGTACCAGTTTCCTTCCTGGTTTGTTCCTGTCTTATTTATGATAGAAGCGGTAAATGTGTGTATGAGAAAAGTACTGTCACTGTTAAGAATCCGAAATGAGTGGCTTATTTTTGCCGGTTGTCTGGTACTTGGGATTCTGACGGTTTGGCTTGCCATAGGCGGTCATGTGTGGGGACTTTACAAAATTCCGGGAAGAATTCTTTTTATGATGCCGGGATTTCAGATGGGATATCTTTACAGAGAAAAACTGGAGAAATATGATACATTGCCGGATGGTCCTTATTTGCTTTTGGTCATGGGTATCCAGCTTCTGATTACGGTGCTTTGCGGCGGTCTTGCCTTCAGTGCCGTATGGGTTTCCAGCTTTGCCAATAGCCCTGTCATTCCCTATCTGACCGTTATAACCGGAATTGCATTCTGGCTTCGGATTTCGAGAATCATAAAGGACATTCCCTATCTGTCCGGTAAACTGGTCACCATAGGAAGAAACACTTACGCGGTTATGATGCATCATATCTTTGCCTTTTTCCTGGTGAAAGCCTTCTTTTATCTGATCCATATCCTGACACCGCTTTGCGCGGAATTTGATACGGAAATGTTCTTGTCGGAAATTAATTTTATTTATCTTCCGGGAGGAACCGAGGCCTCAAAATGGATCTACCTGCTGGCAGGAATCGGAATTCCGCTTCTTATCGCCAATCTGCAAAAGGCAGCAGGAAAGTTGTGCCAAAAACGAGATTGACACCAAACGGAAACCGTGTTATGATAAACGCACTTACCGCTTAGTGAACAAGTGAATAGAAATCAGTGAACCTGTCTGTGGCAAAACCATGGACAGGTTTTTTGTGCCTAAAATGCGGTACTACGCAAAAGGCAGATTTTTTTAATGCTAAGCGAAAGGATAAAAATATGAGAAAAACAATATTAAATCAAATCAAGAAAAAGACATATCGGGCAATGGGAAAGCTTGCAGCAGCCCTTCTTCTGCTCGGTATGTCAGGTGCCTGTGTAATGGAGGTATCGGCAACGGAAACAGAATTGCAGACAGAAACGGATTCTGAAGAAAACGGTGCGGATGAAAATCAGGCACCGGCAAATCGGAGAGTGACCTATATTTATCATCAGCATATCGGCAGCAGTGATGAGGAAGGCGGCTGTTATCACGGCGTTTGTTATCATACCCATAGAGGAAACGAAACGGAGGGCGGAGAATGTTATCAAACGCCAATTTATCATGTTCACACAGGAGATGAGCAAAACGGCGGTGAATGCTATGGAACACCTATTTGTCATGAGCATGCCGGAAACCCGCAGGAAGGCGGCGGATGCTTTGTACCGGTTTATCACAGTCACACAGGCAGTTGCTATAAGACAATTTCAAGCAGTGAATACGGTTGCTATACAGTGAGATATTGGGATACGACTGATGGGGACTATGAAGGTCACGATTACAAATATTATGAAATGTCCTGCGGCACTACCGTACATGGAACCAATTCTTCACATACCCATACGGTTGCCGTTTGCAACAAAAGCGGAACCATTGAACGGTATACGATAGGATGCGGTAAAACGGAGGAGACAGCGGAAAGTTATGTTTTTGACTGCGAGAAAGCGCAGGGACTTACCATTGATTCTTATGTATTTGACTGCGAAAAGACAGAGCAGACCATCGATGGTTATTCTCTCAGCTGTGGAAAAGATGAAGAAACACCCTGCGGTAAGATTACCATAACGGAGCATCAGGGAAATAATAAGGAAGAAACGGAAGTGGAAATCAGTCTGGAGGATTTGACAGGAGGAGAACTGCAGCTTAACGATGATCCCTATACATGGACAGACGCATCGGGCAATACCATTGGCAAGGGAAGCAGTATCACAGTGAGAGAAAATGGCACTTATCGGGTGACGGTGGGGCTATCGAATGAAGATATCAATCGTGACAGCTTAAAGGCAGAGATTGATGTTGCCAGTATCATAAAGCCAAAGAAGGAGAACGGGAGTGGCAACAATGGTGACGGTCACGGCGATGGTACCGGTGGGACAGAGCAAAATCAGGGAGAGGACGGACAGGCAGAATACAGTCCGGAGGTGACACCGTCAGCTTCGCCGTCCGCCACTCCGTCACCCACAGCTACAGCCTCAGCAGTGCCGGAAAATCTGCCGAAAAAGAGCAGTAATAAAGGAAATGATGGAAGTGATGAAAACGCCAGTCGCTTTGAGGACAGCAGCTTAAAAAGAGAAATATCGGATGAGGCGGCAAGAGTTTTGTCCACTCCGTCTGTATCCCCTAAGCTTGAGACAGAAGAAGTAACTTTGGATGAGAAGAAAAGCGAAAATGCGGAACTTCAGGAGATCAAGATCGTGGATCCGGATGGACAAAAAGGAAAACTGAGACGTATTTTTGCTTCTCCGGTGGTTCAGGTTATCAGTATTACTGCCGGAACATTGACGGCTGTTGCAGGCTTCCTTCTGCTTTGCTATCTGCTGTTAATGACTGTTAAGGTTTACAACGATAACGGAGAAGGCAAACTGGTTTATCTTGGAAGAAGCAGGATTTTGCTGAAGGAGGAAGGATATACGGTTGAGATATCGGAGCAGATGATGGAAAAGGCCGTTACCAACAGATATTGTCTGAAACCGGGTGCTTTCCGGCTGTTTAGGAGTGATGAGGAAGAACTTCTCGTGTGCTGTCAGCAGAGAAAGGTGTCTGTTTCTCTTGACCGGGAAATGATCGTGGTGGTGTAAATAAAATACTTGATTTTATGCATTGAAAGTGATAGACTACCTTAAGATTTATAAAAAGATTGCATATTTATGCAGTCGGTAATTTATAAGGAGGAGAAGTATTATGAAAAAATTTTTAGCACTTGCACTTACTGCTGCAATGACCATGACTATGCTCACCGCATGTGGAAGCAGTGAGCCGGCCTCTGCTGAGGAAACAGAAGCTGCAACAGAAGAAACAACGGAAGCAGTAGAGGAGACAACTGAGGCAGAAGAGAGCACAGAAGCACCTGCAGAAGAAACAGCTGAGGCAGCAACAAGCGAAGCTCTTGCAGACGGTGTTCTGACTGTTGGTACCAACGCAGAATTCCCGCCTTTTGAGTATGTTGGTGATGACGGAGAACCTGATGGCTTTGATATGGCTCTGGTAAAAGCAATCGGTGAAAAGCTTGGCGTTGAAGTTCAGATCGAAAATATGGAATTTGCTTCTTTGGTATCTTCCATTGGAAGCAAGATTGATATCGCAGCAGCAGGTATGACAGTAACTGATGAGAGAAAGGAAACCGTTGATTTCACAAACTCTTATTATGAAGCAGTTCAGTATGTAATCCTTCCTGCAGATTCTGAGATTGCCACAGCTGACGATCTTAAGGATAAGGCAATCGGTGTTCAGCTCGGAACCACAGGTGATTTCATTGCAGAGGAACTGACAAGCAATGTTTCCCAGTACAATAAGGCTGTAGATGCAGTAAACGACCTTGTAAACGGAAGAGTTGATCTTGTTATTATCGACAAAAATCCTGCCCTTGTGTTTGAGAACAAGTTTGAAGGTCAGGTAGTTGCCGTTGACGGTGCACAGTTTGGTTTTGAGCCTGAAGAATATGCAATCGCACTTCCTAAGGGAGATACCGCACTGGCTGATCAGATCAATGCAGCCATCGATGAACTGAAAGCAGATGGCACTTTTGATGAATTAGTAAAAACTTATATTGAAGCCGAATAAAAAATGAGGTAAAATATAGTAGGTTTATCAAAGAGGGTAGCATGATATGCTATCCTCTTTCCATAATCGGGATTGACCGGAAAGTTTTAAGATACTTTTGACAGAGAAGATTTGATAGAGATTGAGGGAGAACATATGCAGGAATGGTTTGAAAGTGTTGGCAAAAAGTTTGTCATGGCATTTGTGGAAGGCGACAGGTGGAAGCTGTACATTAAGGGCCTCGGAGTGACACTGGAGATCGCTCTTTTTGCAGCGATCATCGGTCTTTTGATCGGTACGGTGGTTGCACTGATGAGACTTTCCACAAAGAGAGACGGGAAGAAGACCATATGGGCGAGAATTGCAGGCGTCTATATTGATGTGATCCGAGGAACACCGTCGGTTTTACAGCTCCTCATCATGTGGTTCGTGATCATGAAGAACTGCCATAACGGTATCCTGGTTGCGGTGCTTTCCTTTGGTATCAACAGCGGTGCCTATGTTTCGGAGATTGTCCGTGCAGGGATTCTAGCTGTTGATAAAGGACAGACGGAAGCAGGGCGAAGCCTTGGACTTTCCAAGGCACAGACCATGCTCTACATTGTGATCCCCCAGGCGATTAAGAATGTACTGCCGCCTATCGGTAATGAGTTCATTGTTCTTTTGAAAGAGACAGCCATTGTAGGCTATGTGAGTCTGACTGACCTCACAAGGGCAGCCAACCAGATTACTTCAAGAACCTATGAGGCTTTTATGCCCCTGATCGGAGCGGCTGTCATCTATTTCACGATCATAAAAATATTGACCATATTGCTGGAAAGACTGGAGAGGAGGCTGCGTAAGAGTGATAATCGTTAAGGACTTACACAAAACATTTGAGGATAACCACGTGCTTCAGGGTGTAAATTATCATATTCATCCGGGAGAAAAAATAGTTGTGGTAGGACCTTCCGGCTCCGGAAAAAGTACTTTTTTAAGATGCCTGAATCTTTTGGAAATGCCGACAAGCGGAGAAATCTGGTTTGACGGTCAGCTGATCACAGATCCCAAGGTTGATATTGACAAAGTAAGGCGTCATATGGGAATGGTATTCCAGAACTTCAATCTGTTCAATAATCATACCATTATGGACAATATTACACTGGCACCAGTGAAATTAAAGCTGATGAGCAGGGAGGAAGCCTGTGAAAATGCATTGAAGCTTCTTGACAGGGTAGGTCTAAAGGAAAAGGCGGATGCTTATCCCAGCCAGTTATCCGGTGGGCAGAAGCAGAGAATTGCCATCGTAAGATCTCTGGCCATGAGCCCCAAGGTGATGCTGTTCGATGAGCCCACATCAGCTCTTGACCCGGAAATGGTGGGTGAGGTGCTGGAGGTTATGAAGGAACTTGCGGAAACTGGCATGACTATGGTGGTTGTTACCCATGAGATGGGCTTTGCAAGAGAAGTGGGAACGAAAGTCCTCTTTATGGATGACGGGAATATCATGGAGGAAAACACACCTCAGGAGTTCTTTAACAATCCGAAGAGTCCACGTCTTCAGGACTTCTTGTCAAAGGTGCTGTAGGCAGCTCCAAAACAGCTGTCATCAGATAAAAAGGCAGCGAAAATACCATAAAGTACACATAGCGGAACTCCGTGGCAACGGGAGTTGCGATCATAACGGTAAGATATAAAGCAAGGCTGGGAAGATAATAGATCAGCTTTGCTTTTTCTTTGCGCACCAAAGCGTTTCCAATGCAGAAGATCAGAATCCAGAAAATAACGCCCATGCTCCATAAAAGGCTGTAGATAGGCAGCATACTGCCCATCTTAATTGAAATCTCTTTACCCTTTACTACCAAGGGACCACGGATTAGGGGAGTGTGGGAAACACCGAGTTCGGTTCCGCTGACTCCTTCGGCCTCGGCTACCAGATAAAAGGAATCGGGATACCAGTAGCCATAGGTCTGGTCGATGTAGGCCTTTAAATAGTCGCCGGGATAGGCAAGCCCAAGTTCGATCCAAAGCTTCAAAAATTCTTTTTTATGGGTGGCAAGGTAGGGCTGATTGCCTGCACGAACCAGTTCCTTCATATTATCTGCGAAAGTAGGATTATACAGATCCTTGATATAAGTCAGATCCACCACATTCCCGATCAGGGAAAGCTGTTCCTGAGTAAGCTCCCTGTCATTGCAGATCACGGCTGCAATCTGCTGGGTGGGAATGGAGAGTGATTCAATGAGGTCAGGCTGGATCACATGGACATGATTCATGACGGGATATTTTGTGACTATAACGGTCAATAAAATGAAAGCCATGGAAGGAAAGATATATTTGGCCTTTTTTCTGTAATAATACAGAAGAAAAGGGGTACACAGAAGAAAACCGTACCAACCGTTGGAGCGGAAAAGACAGATCATAATACCGCTTATGATAAACATCAGTATGGTCTTAAGCTGCATTCCGTGAAGGAAGCGAAGCAGGCTGCAGGTAAAGAGAAGTACACTGCCTGCGAACATGATATCTTTCCAGATGGTAACGGAGAAGACTGCATGATAGGGAACAAGTGCATAAAACAAAGTGATGATAAAAAGCACAAGAGGTCTGAACCGGAAAGCTTTTAAGGTGTTTATCAGATAGGAAACGGAAAAAGCCATAAAGCACATCTGGAAAAAGGTATAAAAGGAAATGGCAATCACTCTGCTATCGGTAAATAAGAGTCCAAAATGATAGAAGAGCTTGATTACCATGGTGTGTGCCAGAGGGTGGTGGTTGCTGTAGGGTATTTCGCCCAAAACCTGCTCAAACTGGTTGATGCTGTCAGGCGTCATGATTCCGGGATACTGATACAGAAAATAAGGAAGCCAGCACAGCAGACAAAGGAAGAAGGAAACGGCACCGCTGTGTCTTTCTAAGAATCCCTGCTGTTCTTTTTCTTCCGTCACAAAGAGATACTTGTGCAGGGTCTCCTTGTCTCCGGAATAGGAAAACAGAAGCATGATGAGCTGATAAAAGAGAATATAAAATCCAAGGAAAACAGCTGCCAGAATAATTGACTGATATAGTCTGCTGGTTAAAAGGGCAATATAATGATGACCGTCCACTGCCATATAAAGCAATGTGAACAGGACGGAAATCACACTGGCACATCTTTTTACAGAGGGAGCCTGCATAAAGGGTTTTTCACCAAGGCGGTAGTGAATCCTGCGGTAAAGAAAAAAGGAAAGAAGAAAGAAAACGCCGGTAAGAATGTTACCGGGTTCCAGTCTTGATGCTTTCATCAGTGTCCAAGTGGTAAAGAAGCTTTCTGTGGTATGAAGAAATAATGTGAATTTCGGGCTTGCCTTCATGATAACTCCTGTTCTTATCAAGGATTTTATGCTATACTTTCTTTGATTATCATAGTAAATAGTGACAAAGTTGTCAATTACTTACAGGAGGAAGAAGCGCTATATGGTGACTATCAGCTTGTGTATGATCGTAAAAAATGAAGAAAAGATATTGAGAAGGTGTCTTGACAGCATAAAAGGGCTGATGGACGAGATCATCATTGTGGATACAGGCTCCACCGACAATACCAGAAAGATCGCCGAACAGTACACGGAAAAGGTGTATGATTTCGAGTGGATCCATGACTTCTCTGCGGCAAGGAACTTTGCTTTTTCCAAAGCATCCTGTGATTATATTTATTCTGCTGATGCCGATGAAGTGGTGGATAAAGAAAATTACGAGAGATTCAGACAGTTGAAGGAGACGCTTCTGCCGGAAATAGAAATTGTTCAAATGTATTACGGTAACCAGCTCTCTTTCGGGACCATCTACAATTTTGACAGGGAACTTCGACCGAAGTTGTTTAAAAGGCTGCGCACCTTTGTATGGGAGGAACCCATCCATGAAGCAGTGCGGATTTCCCCTGTGATCTACGACAGTGAGATTACCATCACTCATCTGCCGGAGAACAGCCATGCCGGCAGGGATCTTGAAGCCTTTAGAAGACAGACGCAGGAAGAGCAGAGATTGTCTGCAAGGCTCCAGAATATCTATGCAAAGGAGCTCTTTATCTCCGGAGCGGATGAGGATTTCCTGAAAGCGGAGGAGTATTTTACCCGGGAGGCGGATACGGATGATCTTTCCATGGAACAGTTGAAGGAGGCGGTCTGTGTGATCGTAAAGGCAGCAAGACTTCGGAAGGATTATCTGAAAATGTACCGGTATGCCATGAAGGATATTGCCAGCGAGGGAGTCAGTGAGGTTTGCTTTGAACTGGGAGAATATTATTATGAAGCAGGTATTTGTGAGGAGGCGGCCATGTGGTATTACAACGCTTTCCATGAGACGGAGAGTATTTTGAACATTCATTGCTCGGGTGATCTCCCGCTTATGCGTCTGTCCCTGTGTTATGAAAAACTGGGGCAGAAGGAGCAGGCTTCAGAATATGAAAAGATGGCAACCGACTGGGTGGCAGAGCACGGAAGATAAAAAGTGTCAAAAAATGCTGTCAAGGATGGAACGGAAAGGCGAAAAAGACTTGCAGACAATTAGTGATAATGATACCATAAGTAGGAATATTTTGCGAAAAGCGGAGGGAGGATCAATATGAGCTGGGAGGCAAATGTGAGGAAAGTAGAACCCTATGTTGCAGGAGAGCAGCCAAAGGATCATAATATCATCAAATTAAACACAAATGAATGTCCCTATCCTCCGGCCCCTGGTGTGGCGAAGAGAGCGGAAGAGATGAACTGTGGTGATCTTCGTCTGTATCCGGATATGAATGCGGAAAAACTGGTAAACAGCCTCTCCGAATATTATCATGTGGACCCTGCAAAGATTTTTGTGGGAGTGGGCAGTGATGATGTGCTTGCCATGTCTTTTATGACCTTTTTTAATTCGGACAAGCCCATTCTGTTTCCGGATATAACGTATTCTTTTTATGATGTGTGGGCAGAGCTTTACAGGATCCCCTATAAGACCTGTGCTTTGACAGATGATTTCCACATGAAAAAAGAGGACTATATGGTACCGAACGGCGGTGTCATCTTTCCCAATCCCAATGCACCCACAGGTGTGCTGGAATCGGTAGATATGATAGAGGAGATCATCCGTGAAAACCGGGATGTGGTTGTGATCATTGATGAGGCCTATGTGGACTTTGGCGGTGAGAGTGTACTTCCGCTGATCGATAAATATGACAATCTACTGGTGGTGCAGACCTTTTCCAAGTCAAGGGCACTTGCCGGTATGCGGATCGGCTTTGCAATGGGAAGCGAAAAACTGATCGGGTATCTGAAGGATGCCAAATTTTCTTTCAATTCCTACACCTTGAATATGCCGGCGATCGAGATGGGTGTGGAAGCGGTAAAGGATGATGCTTACTTTAAGAAAACGGTAAACAGGATCATCGCAACAAGAGAGAGAGTAAAGGGAGAACTAAAGGAGCTTGGGTTCGATTTTACGGATTCGAAGAGCAATTTCCTTTTTGCTACCCACAAAACCGTACCGGCAGGGGAGCTTTTCAGGGTGCTTAAGGAAAACGGAATCTATGTGCGCTACTGGAATAAGAAAAGAATCGACAACCGTCTCCGGATCACCATCGGTACCGATGAGCAGATGGATCGGTTGATTTCCTTTTTAAAGGAATATCTGAAATAAAATGAAATTGCAAGGAGAGAGAACTATGATTAAGAATTTATTAAAGGGAATGGTGATCGGTCTGGCCAATATTATCCCCGGTGTCAGCGGAGGAACCATGGCGGTTTCCATGGGTATTTATGACAAACTGATCCATTGCCTCACCCATCTGTTTAAGGAGTTAAAGGAAAGCATTAAATTTCTGATTCCGATTCTGCTTGGTGCAGCCATTGCGCTGGTGGGATTATCCTTTATCATCACCCCCGCATTTGAACATTTCCCGTTGCAGACAAACGGGCTGTTTATCGGTTTGATCGTAGGCGGTCTTCCTGCCGTGTGGAAAAAGGTAAAGGGCAATAAGATCAAAATCAGCCACGGAATTGCATTCCTGATCTTTTTTGTGCTGGTGATTGGCATGGCAGCCATGGGGGAAACAGAAGGACAGGCAGCAGATCTGACACTCAGTGTGTGGTCTGTGATCAAATTGTTTCTGGTAGGCGTACTTGCTTCCGCTACCATGGTGATTCCCGGAGTCAGCGGTTCCATGATCCTTCTGGTGATTGGCTACTATAATCCCATTGTTGCCACCATAAAAGAATTTGTGGAGGCCCTTGTCTCCTTCAACATACCTGAGATCCTTAGATGCTGCGGTATTCTGATTCCGATGGGAATCGGTATCATTGTGGGTATCTTCGTGATCGCAAAGATCATCGAAATTATCTTTGAAAAATTCCCTTTGCAG
Organism: Lachnospiraceae bacterium; assembly: GCA_017622575.1. Taxonomy (GTDB): domain Bacteria; phylum Bacillota; class Clostridia; order Lachnospirales; family Lachnospiraceae; genus Suilimivivens. The sequence goes on along the minus strand of JAGAQU010000075.1, from coordinate 8,538 downwards.
GCTTTCTGGGCTATTATCGGTCTGATCGTGGCTTCTCCTTTTGCCATTTTAATGGTCTCGGAGATTGGAGTGATTACGGTACTTGCAGTACTCACAAGCCTTGTCACATTTGCCATTGGATTTGTGATTGCCATGAAGCTTGGAGAATAGAAGGAAGGCGTGGAAGGAATGGAAGCCTATACGGATTTTGCGGAAGTTTATGATACCTTTATGGATGATACTCCTTATGAAGAGTGGGCCGATTTTATTGCAGGACTGATAGAGAAATATGGGATTTCAAAGCCTGTAAGAAATGCGGACTGCGAGAAAGATATCATGAAAGCGGAAGAACCGGATGATGAGTCTATACTGGCCTCCGAGAGAAATCTGGTTCTTGATCTCGGGTGCGGAACAGGTACTTTGACAGAGCTCCTTTATGAAAAAGGCTATGATATGATGGGGATCGACAATTCGGAGGAGATGCTTCGGATCGCCATGGAAAAGAAAGAAAAATCCGGAAGCGAGATCTTGTATCTCTGCCAGGATATGAGAGATCTGGATCTCTACAGTACGGTGGGAACCGTGATCAGTGTCTGTGACAGTATCAACTATCTTTTGGAGGACGAAGATGTAGAAGATACTTTTTCGCTGGTGAATAACTATCTGTATCCGGGCGGGCTTTTCCTTTTCGACTTTAACACGGTTTATAAGTACGAGACAGTGATCGGCGATGACACGATCGCCGAAAATCGTGATAATTGCAGCTTTATCTGGGAAAATTATTATCATCCGGAAGAGCATATCAATGAATATGATCTCACGATTTTTGCAAAAGAAGAAAAAGAGGAACTGTTTCGAAGGTTCAGTGAGACCCATTTTCAGAGAGGATATACGCTCCCAGAGATGGAGCATTTTGTAAAAGGAGCAGGAATGGAAATTCTGCTTACACTGGATGCGGATACTCATGAGGCACCGGGAAAAGAAAGCGAGAGAATTTACATTGTTGCCGGGAGGAAAAAAGATTGACTGACTATATTGTAAGAGCAACGGCGGCAAATGCCCAGATCAGGGCCTTTGCCACTACTACCAGAAATCTGGTGGAAACAGCAAGAATGACACATAATACAAGCCCTGTGGTATCGGCAGCTCTCGGAAGGCTTCTCACCGGTGGCGTTATGATGGGATCCATGTTAAAGGGAGAAGACGATCTGTTGACTTTACAGGTCAGCGGAGACGGCCCCTTAAAAGGCATGACAGTGACCGCTGATGCCAGGGGGGATGTGAAGGGATATGCCATTGAACCTCAGGTGATGTTGCCTCCCAATCTCGTGGGAAAGCTTGATGTGGGCGGCGCTATCGGACAGGGGAGCCTTCGTGTGATCAAGGATATGGGATTAAAAGAGCCCTATGTGGGACAAACTACCTTACAGTCGGGAGAGATTGCGGAGGATCTTACCTATTATTTTGCAACCTCCGAGCAGGTGCCCTCCAGTGTGGGGCTTGGCGTTCTGATGGAAAAGGATAATACCGTAAAACAGGCGGGCGGTTTTATCATCCAGCTGATGCCTTTTGCGGAGGAGGAAGTGATTTCAAGGCTTGAGAATAATCTGCAGGCTTTTTCTACGGTAACAGCCGTTCTCGATGAAGGAAAGACACCGGAGGAGATGCTTGCCATGTTGCTTGACGGACTTGATCTTGTGATCACGGACACGAAGCCATGCCGTTTCCACTGTAATTGTGATAAAAGGAGAGTGGAGAAGGCTATCATCAGTATCGGCAGGAAGGATATCGAGGAAATGATAAACGAGGGCAAGGAGATTGAGGTGAACTGCCAGTTCTGCAATTCCTCTTATCGATTTACTGTGGAAGAACTGAAGGATATGTTAAAGAGAGCCAGATAATTTCAAAATAAAAACGGAGTTAGTGTATGAAGCATGGATTCTTAAAGGTGGCTGCCATAACACCGGATATCAGGGTGGCAGATACGATTTACAATACAGATCAGATTTGTGAAAAAATCGGGGAAGCGGTTAGTGCAGGAGCAAAGGTTCTTGTGTTTCCCGAGCTTTGTATCAGCGGTTATACCTGCAACGATCTTTTTTTGCAGGAAACACTTCTTTTTTCCTGCAGGCAGCAGCTTAAAAGGATTGCGGAGCAGACAAGAGGAAAGGATGCCCTTGTCTTTGTGGGACTTCCCCTTGAGAGAGAGGGCAAGCTTTACAATGTGGCTGCGGCTTTGTCTGACGGTAAAGTCCTTGCTTTTATTCCCAAAATGTTTATTCCTTCTTACGGTGAGTTTTATGAGATGCGCCATTTTCTTCCGGGAAATGAAAAAGCGGTTATGATGGATTTTGAAGGGGAAAAAGTTCCTTTCGGAAGTCATATCCTGTTTCAGGCAGACGGAATGGACGGTCTTGCGGTAGGTTGTGAGATCTGCGAGGATATCTGGGTTCCCGATTCTCCTTCTGTTTCCCATGCAAAAGCGGGAGCTACGCTCCTTATAAACCTGTCGGCATCCAATGAGACCATAGGAAAGGACGCTTACAGAGAACTTCTGGTGAAATCTGCAAGCGCAAAGCTGATCGCGGGTTATATTTATTCCAGCGCAGGGGAGGGAGAATCCACTCAGGACCTTGTGTTTGGCGGTCATAACATCATTGCGGAAAACGGTACTGTTTTAGTGCAGGCAAAACGATTTGAAAATCAGACGATCTATGGGGATGTGGATATTCACAGACTCCGTATGGAGAGACGTAGAATGAATACCTTTGTTCCCGATGAGAATACAGATTATTTACGGATCTCTTTTTCCCTGAAGGAAGAAGAAACTTCTCTGACAAGAACCTTTCCTGCAGCGCCATTTGTTCCGGGGAATCCGAAGGAGCGTGACGAAAGATGTAATGAGATTCTGTCGATTCAGTCCTACGGACTGAAAAAGCGATATCAGCACACGGGATGTCAGAAGGCAGTGATCGGCATTTCAGGAGGTCTGGATTCCACACTGGCATTGCTGGTAACCGTGAGGGCTTTTGATATGCTGGGGCTTCCCAGAGAAAATATTATCGCAGTGACTATGCCCTGCTTTGGAACCACAGACAGAACCTATGAAAATGCCTGTAAGCTTTCAAAGACACTTGGGGCTACGCTGGAAGAAGTGGATATCAAGGAAGCGGTTACTGTTCACTTCCGTGATATCAGACAGGATATGGACAATCACGATGTGACTTATGAAAACGGGCAGGCAAGGGAGAGAACACAGGTCCTCATGAATATCGCCAACAGAGAAAACGGTCTTGTGATCGGCACCGGTGATATGTCGGAGCTGGCTCTCGGCTGGGCTACTTATAACGGTGATCATATGTCCATGTACGGTGTGAATGCAGGGGTGCCCAAGACGCTGGTGCGTCACCTTGTCCGGTATTATGCGGACACCTGTGAGGATAAGGCGCTTGCGGGGGTGCTTCTGGATGTTTTGAATACGCCGGTAAGCCCTGAACTGCTCCCTCCTGTGGACGGTAAAATATCCCAGAAAACGGAGGATCTTGTGGGACCTTATGAGCTGCATGACTTTTTCCTGTATTATATGCTGCGGTGCGGTTTTGAACCTTCAAAAATTTACAGGATTGCAAGACAATCCTTTGCAGGTCAGTACGAGGATGCAGTGATTTTAAAGTGGTTAAAGACCTTTTATCGGAGATTTTTTGCACAGCAGTTCAAACGTTCCTGTCTGCCGGACGGACCCAAGGTGGGAAGTGTTGCGGTTTCTCCGAGAGGGGATCTTCGAATGCCGTCCGATGCCTGCGTGAGGATATGGATGGAGCAGGTGGAGGCACTGTAAATATTTATTTGACAGAAATGCTTGCCTTTTTTGAAACGCTGGTATATTATAGAAATACAACTTGTATACAACTAACATAAAAGGAGCATTACTATGAATGAACAATATACGGTGGAGCAACATGCTGTTTTGATTGGATTAGCTGGAAAATATTTGGAGAAGTATCAGGGAGAGTATGGAATTGACCTGTTTGTTAACAGTATTGTCCGTTATGGAAATCAGCGTGGAAGAAGAATGCGTGGAAGGGCTATCAGGGATGGCAGACCCTTGAATTATGAAACCTTTCTTGCTTATGGCGAATTGAAGCTGAATATCCAGCCTGGAGATTACAGTGTAAAGTCGGAATCTCCTGTATACATAAATTGTTGTCATCGCTGTATGTGGGATGAAGGATGGAGAAAATATCAGCTGTCAAAGTATGGTGAGTGGTATTGCAAATATATCGATATCAGTCTGGTACAGGGCTTTTCAAGTGATATGGTGATGTTGGTAAAGTCCATGAGAGGACTGGGTGATGAATGCTGTACCTTCGTTAATGTGGGATATGAGCAGACTCCGGAGTCCAAACAGCGGATTGCAGACTTGAAACAGGAGTTGAATGGGAAGTATAGCAGGGATTTTCTTTATCATCTGGGGCATTTCCTGAATGCAGTCCGTACGATATGCAGCCCTGTTCTGCAGGAAAAATATGAACAGTTAGAGAATGACATGAAACAGGAATTTGGAGCTATTTATGGCAAAGATATTGCTGAAAGTGTCTGGGAATCCTCAACGCAGGATTTTGAAGAGTTATTATAAGTCAGTGTAAAAACATCTTTGAAAGGGGAAGAATATGGAAAATTTGCGGAGTGTGGCATACAGTAGTATCAAGGAAAATATTATCAATTGTACTTATGCACCCGGTACCTTTCTGGATACCGCATTTATTGTACAGGAACTTGGAATGAGCAGAACTCCGGTGAGAGAGGCAATTACAAAGCTGGAACAGGAAGGACTGGTTCAGATTGTATCCCAAAAAGGTGTTTTGATTCAGAATATGACGCTAAAAAACATTCGTGATGTTTATACTACCAGGGAAATGATTGAACCTCAGATGATTTTGATGTATGGAAAGGATATTCCCAAAAAAGAATTGGAGGACTGTCTTACCAAGTTGAAAGGAAATATGGAAAATCTTCCCTTAAAGGATGTAGTTGAACTGGATGATCTACTGCATAAAGTAATTATGTATGCTTCCGATAATACTTTTATTATTTCACTTTTTCATAATCTTTGTGATCAAAACAGGCGAATTCAGTATATGACAAGGAGCCTTACAGACAGACGTAAGCAAAATCAGGATGGTCATATCATTATCGTTGAACTGATGTTGCAGGAAAAATTTGAGGAAGCTTCGGAAATGATGCGTGAGCATTTAAAGACCTCTATGGAAGATGCTTTTAAATATATGATGAGTCATTAGTAGTAAATGCAAAAATAAAAGAAAGAAATATAAAATAAAAAAATAGAAATATAGTGTTGACATGGAAAATTTATTGTGATATATATTAATACAACAAGCAAAGATGCTTATCGGAACAAGGATTTCGATAAGCATTTTTTTATAAACCAACTTGTATACAAGAGATATACAATATAGTATACAAGTATATATACAACAAAGGAAGAGAGGAAACAAAAAATGAATATTTATCCTGAGAATTTTGACAAAAGCGATTGGAGATATTCTCGTTCCTATCAGAGAAGTCTGGATCTGTTAAAAGGTTCCATTGATCTTCACGTACATGCAGGCCCTCATTTGGTGAGTAGCCCAAGAAGTGTCAATCCGGTACAGGCAGCCATAGAGGCAAGAGATGCAGGTATGCGAGCTATTGCATATATGTGTGTGTTCAATTGGTCAGTTGGAACTTCATGGATTGTAAATGAAACAGTTCCAGACTTTGCAACCTATGGCGGTATTATTCTAAATACTGTATTTGGAGGTATGAATCCGAGAGCAGTCAAGACAGCCGTTTATTATGGAAATGGGGCAAGATATGTTTCCTTCGGAGCACATTCCACTAAATATCAGGCAGGCGTCGAAGGCAGATATGTGGATGGACAATGGAAAAAGCTTACAGAACTTTACCCTGAATTTGTAGAAGAGGAATATAACCGTTGCATTGAAATTCCACTTGATAAGCCCACTAAAGAATTTGATCAGATCATGAAAGTTGTGGCAGATAATCCACAGATTTATCTGGTAAGCGGACATATTTCCAATGCAGAAGCGTTGAAGCTTTGCGATTATGCACAGGAATATGGAATCAAAAAGGTTTTGATTTCCAATGCGGTTACAGAGCATCTTTCCGAGAAGGAAATTGAATATGTGATAAGCAAGGGCGGCAAACTGGAAAAATGTCTGGCAGAACATACTCATACCGGTTCCATTCCAAAAACACATTATTATGTAGAGCCTGAGTACAGAGCCTATGATGAAGGACAGTCCGGTGCACCGGCAGGCGGTGTATATGCTTCCGCTAATCAGATGAGAAAGTTTGGAGTGGAAAATTTTATTATCGGAACTGATTTTGGTGTATATACATTACCTCATCCGGTAGAAGGTTTCAGAGAATGGATTGCATGCTTGATGGACTGCGGCTGGAGTGATGATGAAATACGTATGGTAAGCACGATTAATCCCGCAAAGATGCTCGACATCGATCTTACAAAACCTATGCCGTGGGAAAAAACAGAAGAATAAATTAAATTGACAAACAGCTCAAAGGAGAGCAGAGGAAAAGAGGTATCTTCTGCTCTCCTATTAATGAGGTACTAAAATTGGATAAAGAAGCTAATATGATTAAGTTGGTAAATGTGAATAAGGTGTTTGGAGATCTGCATGTGCTTAAGGATGTAAATCTTACAGTAAAAGAAGGAGAGAAACTGGTCATTATCGGCCCGTCCGGTTCTGGAAAGTCTACAACAATACGTTGTATGAATTTCCTGGAGAAGCCGACCAGCGGCGAGGTATGGATCAATGGTGAGCAGCTGACATCCAAAAACAGGACAAGAATTGTACGAGAAAATGTGTCAATGGTATTTCAGCAGTTTAATCTGTATCCTCATATGACAATCCTGAAGAATCTGACTATGGCACCAATCATGCTGAAATTGATGTCAAAGAAAGAAGCTGAGGAAACAGCGTATAAATATCTGGATGTTGTCGGACTTAAACATAAGGCAGATGCATATCCCACCATGCTTTCGGGAGGACAACAGCAGAGAGTGGCTATAGCAAGAGCCCTTTGTATGAAGTCAAAGATTATTCTGTTTGATGAGCCAACTTCAGCGCTTGATCCGGAAATGGTGCAAGAAGTACTAGATGTTATGATCAGGCTCTCCAAAGAAAATATTACCATGGTGGTAGTGACACATGAGATGGGGTTTGCAAGAGAAGTTGCAGACAGAATCATTTTCATGGATGATGGAAGAATTCAGGAAGAAGGAACTCCTGAGCATTTTTTCCAAGATGCACAGAATGAAAGAACAAAGGAATTTTTGAGTAAAATTCTTTAAAACAAAAGTTTGGGAATTCCCTCAAATGAGTGGGTTCAAATAAAATTCATAAACGAGGAGGAAAACTTATGAAAAAAATGGAATGCATGAAAAAAATTGGAACTTTGGTACTTGTAGGCGCAATGATGGCAGCCGCTGTTGCAGGATGTGGTTCTGCCACAGAAGTAACAGCAGAAAAGGAGACTGAAGCGGCAACTGAGACAGCCACGGAAACAGCAGAGCCAGAGGCAGCAGCCGAGGCAGGAAACGAAGCATCCGAGGCTGGTTCGGCTGTGGAAGCAATCAAGGAAAGAGGAGTGCTTCGTGTAGGTACAGAAGATTCCGCACTGGGATTCGGTTATTTGAATCCTGAAACGGGAGAGTGGGAAGGCTTAGAAGCAGATCTGGGAAGACTGATTGCAGAAGAACTCGGCGTGGATGTGGAATTTACAGCCGTTGCAACAAGTACAAGAGGGCCGTTGATTGATTCTGGTGATCTTGATATGGTGGCAGCTACTTTTACCATCACGGATGAGAGAAAGCTCTCCTATGATTTTACAGAGCCTTATTATGTTGATGCGCAGAGTGTCATTGTTTTGAAAGATTCGGGAATCACTACCATCGATGATTTCGATGGCAAGAAAATTGCAATGTCTGCAGGCGGCACAGAAAAAGACTCTATTGAAGCAATCGCGGATGCCAATATTGAGTTTGTGGAATTTTCGGATTTCTCTGAAGCAAAACTTGCTTTGTCAGCAGGAACCGTTGATGGATTTGCTGCAGATAGTTCTATATTATTCTCCTATATTGATGATAATACACAATACATTGAAACAAAATTCAGCCCTCAGCCTTATGGTATTGCAACAAAGAAGGGATCTGATTTTTCAACCTATGTAAATGATCTTATCGTTAAATGGACTGCTGACGGAACTATTGATAAACTGATTGAAGAAAATGGAATTCAGCCTTCCTATTCAGAAGAATAATGAAGACAAGCGTTGATAATATTTTTAGGAAATAAGGGAAAATCTATGACAAATATTTTTGCAATATGGAGATGGGAATATTTATGGGCAGACAGAATGCTGTTTTTGAAGGCGTTTGTGATTACTTTAGAACTGTCCATAGGAGGATTGATTCTGGCACTTTTGATTGGCTTTACGGTAGGAATTGCTTCAACT
>JAGAQU010000008.1 GCA_017622575.1 Lachnospiraceae bacterium | reverse complement strand
ATTTGGACTAGTCTCAATGTTAGATTACTATACCGAAAGGTGTGTTACTTGTTAAGTTGATTGAACCGCCGTGTACGGAACCGTACGCACGGTGGTGTGAGAGGTCGGGGATTTAATCAAAATCCCCTCCTACTCGATTTGTATGAGATGGAGACAGAAATGGAAAATCAGACGAGAGGGGAACAGCCCCACAAGCGCCGGGTGCGATATAAGGGGACGCATCCCAGAAAATACAGTGAAAAATATAAGGAACTGGACCCTGATAAATACCGGGACACCATAGAAAAGGTGATCGCAAAGGGCAGCACGCCCGCCGGGATGCATCTTTCCATCTGCGTCCGGGAGATTCTTGACTTCCTACAGATCAAGCCGGGACAAAAAGGGCTGGATGCCACCTTCGGGTATGGCGGTCACAGCGAAAAAATGCTGCAGTGTCTCGGCGGACAGGGACATTTGTATGCTCTTGATATCGATCCCATAGAGATCGTAAAATCAAAGAAAAGATTAAATGATCTTGGCTACGGAGAGGATATTTTAACCGTGATCCACGAGAATTTTGCGAATATCGATCAGGTGGCAGAAAAATACGGACCTTTTGATTTCCTGCTTGCCGATCTGGGGGTATCCTCCATGCAGATCGACAATCCGGAGCGTGGTTTTTCTTACAAAAACGAAGGTCCCTTAGATCTTCGCCTGAATCCGGAGGCGGGAATCCCTGCCTCACAGAGATTGAAGGAGAGTTCCAGGGAGGAGCTGGAATGGATGTTTCGGGATAATTCTGATGAACCTTATGCAGCGCAGATCGCGCGAATCATCAGCTTAAGGATCAGGAAAAATCAAGCGATTGAAACAACCACTCAGCTGGCAGAGGCTATCAGCGAAGCCCTTTCCTTTCTGCCGGAAAAGGAGCGAAAGGATGCGGTAAAGAAGTCCTGCGCCAGAGTTTTTCAGGCACTCAGGATCGATGTGAACAGTGAATTTGAGGTGCTGGATGATTTTTTACAAAAGCTTCCCTCCGTCATGGCACCGGGAGGCAGGATCGCCATCCTTACCTTTCATTCCGGAGAAGACCGCATGGTGAAAAAGGCGTTGAAAGAAATGCAGAAGGCAGGCTTTTACAGTGAGGTGGCAACGGATGTGATCCGTCCTTCCGCGCAGGAGTGTGCGAGAAATCCGAGAGCCCGCTCCACCAAGATGCGCTGGGCAGTGAAGGCGTAAAGAACTGACAGGAGGATAGAAATGGAACTTTGGGATATTTATGACAGTAACAAGCAGAGAACAGGGCGCACCATGAAGCGCAATGACTGGTGTCTTAAGGATGGAGAATATCATTTGACGGTGCTTGGCGTGGTAGTCAGACCGGATGGCAAATTTCTGATCACACAGCGCGTGATGACCAAGGCATGGGCTCCCGGCTGGTGGGAAGTGTCAGGGGGTGCGGCACAGGCAGGTGAGAACTCACAGGATGCGGTAAAAAGAGAGATTCTGGAGGAAACAGGACTTGATGTGACAGGCTGTGAGGGCGGATATCTTTTTACATACCACAGGGAAAATCCGGGAAAAGGCGATAATTATTTTGTGGATGTCTACCGTTTTATCAAGGATTTCGATGAAAAAGAGGTAAAGCCCCAGGAGGAAGAGACCCTGGGATTTCAGCTGGCAACAGCGCAGGAAATCAAAGCAATTGCCGATCAGGGAATCTTTCTTCACTACGACAGCATCAAGCAGGCATTTGAACTGTAAGAAGGAATTGCCTGTTCAAAAAGAGACGATCAGTTGTTTCTGTTTACAATATAAATTCCAAGGCAGACCAAAACCAAAGAGGCGACGCACTGGAACAGGGGAATCTGACTGTATTCCTTCAGCAAAAGTGCGGAAAGGACAACGCCGAATACAGGGTTCATAAAGCCAAACACAGCCACCCTGGATACAGGATTGTATTTGAGAAGAATGCCCCAGATGGTGTAGGCAACGGCGGAGATCAGTGCCATATACAGCATCATAAGGGCACTTGCCGGCGATGTGGGATGAAGACTGCCGCCGCCTGCAAGACCTACAACGATCATGATAAGGCCGCCGATCATAAACTGGTAGCCGCTGATCACCACGGGATTTTCATAAACGGAGAAGCGCTTGATCAGGACGGAGGAAACGGCATAGGCAGCTGCAGAGAGCAGAATAAAGCCTTCTCCCGTCATTGTCATACCTCCTTCAAGGCCGCTTCCCGTGAGATTGATCAGAATAACGCCTGCAAAGCCGATCACGCATCCAAGCATCTTGGAAAAAGTAAGCTTTTCCTGATGAAAGATCAGATTGGCAACCAAAATGGCAAGAAACACGTTGGAGGCTTCCACGATAGAAGCTTTTACTCCCGAGGTATGAGCCATACCGATATAGAAAAACAGATACTGGATCACGGTCTGAAACAGACAGATGATTAATATATTTTTGCAGGAGCTTCGCTTTGGTAAAAGGATTTTGCGGCTTAAGATACTGCCAAAGAGGATCACTAGGATACCTGCCAGAGTAAAGCGCACTCCCGCAAAGAGAATCTGTGACATGGTCTGGTCGGAGGATATCTGAAACATTTGATATCCTATTTTGATACAGGGGAAAGCGCTTCCCCATAAAAAGCAGCATAGCATGGCAAGCAGACATACTACAAAGGTGCGTTCTAAAAAGTTCTTGTCTTTCATCTGCAGGGCCTCCTAATGTATGATGTTATTTTGTCATATCTTAGAATAAAGTTTAACAGCTGTCAATCAGCAAAGGCAGATTTTATATATTAATGAGGAAGATGTCCATGAGAGGGATATATTATAATGGCAAAGATGCGGTGTACCGGGAAGACCTGCCCATGCCGGTGAGAACGGAGAAAGAAAGTCTGATCAAGATCCATGTGTGCGCCGTTTGCAACACGGACAAGGAAGTGAGAAAAGGGTACCGCCCTGATTTCCGCGGTGTGATGGGTCATGAATTTGTGGGTGAGGTAGTGGAATCCTCAGATCCGTCGCTGATCGGAAAAAGGGTGGTTGGAGAATTGAATGCGTCCTGCGGGAAGTGCATTTACTGTCAGACCGGACGGCCCACTCACTGTGTGAGCAGGAGAGTGCTTGGCATGGCGAATAAGGATGGGGCGTTTGCAGAGTATATGACCATCGATACCAATCTTTTGCATTTGGTGCCGGATAATCTCCCGGATGAGATTGCCGTTTTTACGGAGCCTCTTGCAGCTGCCATGGAGATCCTGACACAGATCAAAATATCCCCGGATAAAAATGCAGCTGTTCTGGGAGACGGAAGACTGGCGCTTTTGGTAGCCCAGGTACTTTCTCTTACGGGGATCGATCTCACTGTGATTGGAAAGCATGAGGACAAGCTGAAGCTGTTTGAATCATTTGCAAAAGTGACAACCTGTGGGGAAAAGGAAGGTTATGAATATGTGGCAGAGTGTACAGGCTCTGAAACCGGGCTCCCGGAGGCTTTTGAACTGGTCCGCAAAAAGGGAACCGTCATTTTGAAAAGTACCTATGCAGGCAATATCAGTCTTAATATGAGCATGATCGCCGTGAATGAGATCACCATTGTGGGCAGCAGGTGCGGTCCCTTTGAACCGGCACTGAAGCTTCTTAGCGAAGGAAAGATCAAGCTGCCGCCCATTGAACTTTATGATTTAAAGGATTTTGAAAAAGCTTTTGCTTCCCGGGCGTTTAAAGCCGGATTTTCTTTTACCTGATCCGCGATTTGATAAAAAAGTATAGAGCTGACAATACGGCGATGATAAGGATAATCAGTACAATGGTGGAATAGGTATCCATGTAGCCGGCAATCTTACTCCAGGATTTTCCGGCAAGAGCGCCTAAATAGACAAGGACAGTATTCCAGATAAAGCTGCCCGCAGTCGTCAGCAGAAGAAAAGGCAGCATTTTCATTTTGGCGCAGCCGGCCGGTATGGAGATAAGGCTGCGCACAATAGGGATGAACCGGCAGAAAAACACCGTGTAATTTCCTCTTTTATCAAACCAGGATACCGCTTTATCAATATCTTCAGGATACAGATGCAGGATTTTGCCCGTTTTGCCGGATAAAATCCTGCATAATTTGTCATAGGAGAGAATCCATCCGATTCCGTACAGAAGGATAGCCCCGATCAGGGACCCGATGGTGGAGGAAATCACCACGCCTGTGAACGTGAGATCCGTGCAGGTAGTCATAAAACCACCAAAGGTCAGGATGACCTCAGAGGGAATCGGCGGAAAAATATTCTCAAGCCCAATCAGTCCGGCTACGCCGAGATAACCGAAGCGGTTCATGATTGTAATGATCCAGTTTTGCATAAAACCTCCTGTCTCTATTTGTCAGAATCGGAAGAAAAGGGAAGCTTTCCGATCAGCGTGATCACCAGCATGATAAGCAGGATGGAGACAAAAATCCCAAGCATTCCCTGTCCCATTATTTTCAGTGCGATTAAAATAGTATCTGTCATGATTGTGTGTCCTTTCTGAATTATATATATGCGGAAATAAGGGTGATTATTAACCCTCCGGCGATGGCGGAAGCAATCTGACCGGAAACATTGGCGCCTGCGGCCTGCATGATCAGGATATTCTGCGGGTTCTCCTCAAGAGCCATTTTCTGGATCACCCGTGAGGACATGGGAAAGGCAGAAATACCTGCTGCGCCTACCATAGGATTGATCTTCTCTTTCAAAAACAGATTCATAAGCTTTGCAAAGAGGACACCACCAATCGTGTCAAACACAAAGGCAAACAAACCGATAGCCATGATCAGCAGAGTATCTACCTGGACAAAGCTTTCAGCCTGCATGCTGAAGGAGATCGTGATGCCGAGAAGAAGCGTGATCAGATTGGTGAGAGAGACCTGTGCCGTTTCGGACAGGTTGGTGAGGACACCGCATTCCCTAATAAGATTGCCGAACATCAAAAAACCTACAAGGGATACGGAAGAAGGCGCAATGAATCCCACGATAAAAGTGACCACGATGGGAAAAGCAATCCGAATGCTCTTCGGAACATCGGCGGGGCTGTAGTGCATGGCAATTTTGCGCTCTTTTTTTGTGGTCACCATTTTAATGGCAAAGGGCTGTACGATGGGAACCAGAGCCATGTAAGAGTACGCCGCCACAGCGATAGCACCGATATAATTGGAATGCAGAATCTGTGAAACAAGCAGGGAGGTCGGGCCGTCCGCTGCACCGATGATGGCGATGGAAGCGGCATCCTTAAGATCAAAGCCAAGGATTACTGCAAAGAGCAGGGCTGCAAAAATGCCGAACTGTGCAGCAGCTCCGAAAAGAAACAATATGGGTTTTGACAGAAGCGGACCGAAATCGATCATGGCGCCGATGCCGATAAAAAGCAGGATCGGCAATGCTTCGGAGGCCTCAATCCCAATAGAAAAAAGCCATTCGATAATACCGTTTGTCTCTAAGGTCCCTTGAAGAGTCTGGTTCAGGGCACTTGAAAAGGGCAGGTTTACCAAAATGGCGCCAAAACCCATGGGCAGAAGCAGGGCGGGTTCATATTGCTTTTTGATGGCAAGCCATATGAGAAGAAGGCCGATGAGGTACATGATTGCCTGTTTCCAGGTGACCGCTACGATTCCGGAAATGAGAAACTCCATAGTAGTATCCTTTCTCCACTTTTTGGTGGGAGGGAGAAACTGCGTTGGCTCTGAGTGCATTTGAGATCCCATGAATAAAAAAAGACTTTTATTACAAAATAATCTGTAATAAAAGTCTTACCATTTCAATTTCAAGCGGGTTTAAAAATAAACCGAACTGACGCCGGAAATACACTCTGGAGAGTGCCGGTTACTCCCTTTTTATTATTTTATGTCCTTATTATATAAAAAGAGAACCATAACTGCACGTAAAAAAGCTGTTAAGAAAGGTTTTGATTGACAAAAGTTTTTTTCTACATTATGATGGGTTTGTGAAAAGCCATGACGAAGAGAAGTAATACGGAAATTCACTTCCAGAGAGCCGGCAGCGGTGGAAAGCCGGCAGCAGAGTCTGTATGAATAACACTTCCGAGCTGCAAGCTGAACGGATTAAGTGCCGCAGGGCGGCACAGGCCGGGTCTAAAATTTCAGACTCCCGGGGATATCCAAGTAGGGGCGCCGTCAGCTGTACGTAACGCAGCTATTAAGTGACTGCTTTTGCAGTAAATCAGGTGGTACCGCGGATTATATTCGTCCTGAATTGATGGAACGTCAATTCAGGACGTTTTTGATTTCACAGGAAATTGATTTCCGTGAAAAATGAAATGGAAAAGAGAAAGGAAGAAAAAAATGGAATTATCAACATTGTACCGTGAATGTACATTGAACCGGATTTCCGAGAGTGATATCGGAAAAGAGTTAAAGGTTGCGGGCTGGGTAGAGAACATCCGTGACCATGGCGGTGTTTCTTTCATTGACCTGCGAGACATGTACGGAGTTCTCCAGATCGTTATGAGAAATACCGATTTATTGAAGGGTATTAATAAGGAAGACTGCGTTACCATCACCGGTGAGATCGAGAAGCGTGATGAGGAAACCTACAATCCCAAGATTCCCACAGGAACCATTGAGCTTGAGGCACACTCCATTGAAATCCTCGGTAAGGTTTACAAGCCCCTTCCCTTTGAAATTGCAACCTCCAAGGAAATCAGGGAGGACCTTCGTCTGAAATATCGTTATCTTGATCTGAGGAACAGAAAGGTTTTAGACAACATGATCTTCCGTTCCAATGTGATTAAGTTCCTCCGTGAAAAAATGACGGAAATGGGCTTTATGGAGATCCAGACGCCCATCCTCTGTGCTTCCTCACCGGAAGGCGCAAGAGACTATATCGTTCCCTCCAGACATTATAAGGGCAAATTTTATGCGCTTCCCCAGGCACCCCAGCAGTACAAACAGCTTCTGATGGTGTCCGGAATTGACAAGTATTTCCAGATCGCACCCTGCTTCAGAGATGAGGATGCTAGAGCAGACCGTTCCCCCGGAGAGTTTTATCAGCTTGACTTTGAGATGAGCTTTGCCACCCAGGAGGATGTCTTCCGCGTAGGTGAGGAAGTGCTCACCGCAACCTTTGAAAAGTTTGCGCCGGAAGGTTTTACAGTGACTAAGGCTCCTTATCCTGTGATCAGCTACAAACAGGCAATGCTGGAGTTTGGTACCGACAAACCGGATCTTCGCAATCCCCTTAGAATTATCGATTTATCCGAATTCTTTAATAAATGTACTTTTAAGCCCTTCCAGAATAAGACGGTGAGAGCCATCAAGATCCATGGTCATCAGTCCAAGGGCTTCCATGAAAAGATGCTGAAGTTTGCCACTGGAATCGGCATGGGTGGTCTCGGCTATCTGGAGGTACAGGAGGATTTATCCTACAAGGGACCCATTGACAAGTTTATTCCGGACGACCTGAAGGCAGAAATGCGTGAGCTGGCAGGACTGGAAGCTTTGGATACCATCTTCTTTATCGCCGATAAGGAGGAGCGTGCAGCAAGCTATGCGGGGCAGATTCGAACAGAGCTTGGCAACCGTCTTGACATCTGTGAAAAGAATGCCTACCGCTTCTGCTTTGTAAATGATTTCCCCATGTTCGAGCTTGACGAGGAGACAAAGAAGGTTGGATTTACCCACAATCCTTTCTCCATGCCCCAGGGCGGACTTGACGCACTGATGAATAAGGATCCTCTTGAAATCCTGGCTTATCAGTATGACATCGTGTGCAACGGCGTGGAGCTTTCCTCCGGTGCAGTCCGCAATCACAACCTTGACATCATGGTAAAGGCATTTGAGATTGCAGGCTATGATGAGGAAGTATTGAAGCAGAAATTCGGAGCCCTTTACAACGCATTCCAGTTCGGAGCACCTCCGCATGCAGGTATGGCTCCCGGTGTGGATCGTATGATCATGCTTCTGCGCAACGAGGAAAACATCAGAGAGATCATTGCCTTCCCCATGAGCGGCACAGCGCAGGATCTGATGTGCGGTGCGCCCAATGAAGTGACAGAGCAGCAGCTGCGCGAAGTGCATATCAAAGTGAGACAGTAATTAGTTAAAACCAATATATGGATAGAAGCCGGTGATTTCGACGCAGAATTGACCGGCTTTTATTTATGGCTTTTTTCATGATGGAAAACAGTGGCGGAAAGCATGAAAGTGAGATATAATGGGCGTAAGGTTTTTGCGGATCTGTCCGTGAACGGTATGGAGAAAGTAGGTAGTAAGACGTGAGATATCGCAATGATATGAAGATATTTATTGTAGGGGGCGGCAAAATCGGCAGCGCGCTTGCCGGTCAACTGTCAAGAGACGGTTATGAACTTACTGTCATTGACAGAAATCCCGATATCGTAAAGAGCTTAAGTAATTCTCTTGATATTATCTGTTTTGAGGGAAACGGTGCTTCCTATGCCACGCTTCAGGAGCTCGGAGCGGGAAAAGCCGATATCTGGATCGCAGTTACGGAATCGGATGAACTTAATATCTTAAGCTGTATGACAGCCCATATGCTTGGGGCAAAGCACACCATTGCCCGTATCAGGGATGTGGATTACGCAAGACAAAATCGCTTTTATAAAGATAAACTGGGGCTTTCCATGATCATCAATCCGGAGTTTGCGACAGCGATGGAAATAGGAAGACTGCTCAGATTCCCTCTTGCAACAAGAGTGGAAGTGTTTGCAAACGGAAGAGCGGAGCTTGTACAGATCAGCGTCAGGGATGAAAGTCCCCTGATCGGCAAGACCCTGATCACCATGAACCAGAATATGGGTATCAATCTGCTGATCTGTGCGGTTGTGCGCGGCGGGGAGGCTTTTGTTCCGAAAGGAGATACCGTGATCTGCAAGGATGACATTCTGTATATGACAGGAGCAGCGGAGGAGTTCCGCAAGTCCTTTAAGAAGCTGAAATTGCCCGTAAAGCCGCTTCAGTCTGTTATGATTGCAGGGGGCGGCAGGATTTCCTATTATCTGGCCGAGGCGATTCTGCATCAGGGAGCAAAGGTGACTTTGCTGGAAAAAAATAAGGCGGTGGCCAGGGAAATCTCCGAGGCGATTGAAGGGATCAATGTGGTCTGCGATGATGCACTTGCCTATTTTGATTCCATGTCCCAGACAGACATTGACAGGACAGATGCTTTTATCACCATTACGGACAATGATGAATATAATCTGATCGCTGCCATGTACGGAGAATCCCAGGGAATCAGCAAGGTGATCTCCAGAATCAATGCCAAATCCCGTTTAAAGGTGTTATCTCCGGACAGTAAAATCTGCACAATCTCCAGAGAAGATGTTGCTGCGGACCGTATTCTGGGATACAGTCGTTCTCTCTTAAATGCGGAGGACAATGATGCGGTGGAATCCCTGTACCGCCTGATGGATGGTAAGATAGAATTTATAGAATTTAAGGTGGATGAAAAAGACAGCAATCTGAATATTCCGCTGAAGGATCTGAAAATGAAGCAGAATATGCTCATCGGATGTATCATCAGAGATTATGTGACGATCATTCCCAGAGGTGATGACGTAATCAAAGCGGGAGATACCGTGCTGGTGGCAGTGATTAACAGGCAGATTGCACGCCTGGAAGATATCTTTGCTTCTTAGGATAAGGGAAGTTTATGAATTGGGATATCAGAAAGGCTTAAATTGACATGAATAAAAGAAAGATCATCAGTATTATCGGTAAGATTATTTTAATAGAAGCAGCGCTTATGGTGCCCGCTTTATTGCTTGCTCTGTATTATGGTGACGGGGATGCACCGGCGTTTGTATGCACCATCATACCGGCGATTATTATAGGACTGCTCTTTTCTTCAGTAAAGCAGTCGGATAAGAGAATGAGCAGCAGGGACGGATATTTCATTGTAGCCGCGGCATGGATCATCATATCACTGATCGGGGCATTGCCGCTTTATCTTGCAGGGGGATTCCCCTCTTACTGGAATGCCTTATTTGAAATTGTTTCAGGTTTCACCACGACAGGTGCTTCCGTACTCGCAGAACCTGCGCAGCTTGGTCATGGGGTCCTTTTCTGGCGAAGCTTTACGCACTGGATCGGCGGTATGGGCGTTCTTGTGTTTGTGCTTATGGTTACGCCCATGGAAAATGACAATTCCATGCATCTTGTGCGGGCAGAGGTGCCGGGGCCCACAGCGGGAAAACTGGTTCCCAGAATGCGGACCACTTCCATGATTTTGTATGGTATTTACACGGTGATGACTCTGGTTCTGATCATTCTGCTCATAGGCGGAAAGATGCCTGTGTTTGACAGCTTCTGTATTGCTTTCGGAACGGCAGGCACCGGTGGATTTGCGGTCAGTTCCGCAGGAATTGCAGGGTACCACAGCGCTTACATAGAGATTGTACTCGGAATTTTTATGTTACTGTTCGGTGTGAATTTTAATGTGTATCACCTGTTGCTTTTAAGAAAAGTAAAGGATGTGGTAAAGTCAGAGGAAGTAAAGGTTTATTTTGGCATTGTGCTCTTTGCAACCGTTGCGATTACTGTAAATACTTTTGACAGGCTTACGGGAATAGGTACCACGATCAGAAATGCTTTTTTCCAGGTTTCCAGTATCATGACTACCTCAGGCTTTGCCACAGTGGATTTTGAAGTCTGGCCGGAATTTTCCAAGCATACGCTTGTTCTCCTAATGATCATCGGTGCCTGCGCGGGTTCTACCGGAGGCGGCTTTAAGGTTTCCAGAGTGATCATTCTGTTCAAAGCCTTTTTGGCTGAGATTCGGCATATCATTACCCCCAAGGCTGTGATTACCGTAAGAGTGGACGGAAAGCCTGTGGATAAAGAGACTTTGAACTCTACCAAAATTTATGCGGCCGCTTATCTGATCCTGGTCTGTATGTTTACCTGGCTCATATCCCTGGATGGCAAGGATATGACCACCAACCTGACAGCTGTTCTGGCTTGCTTTAACAATATCGGACCGGGACTTGCACTGGTGGGGCCAATGGCAAATTACAGTGTCTATTCCGACTGGGCGCAGGTTCTTCTTTCTGTTGCAATGCTGACCGGAAGACTGGAGATCTTCCCGATGTTCTTACTGTTTGCCAAATCGACACATGACAGGTGAAAGAAGAGGGTATACGAATGAAAGACTTCACAGAAAAGATTAAAAAATTAAAGAAATTTATCCTGGCCGGGAGTGAGGTGCTGGAATTTATTGTGGCGGTGCTGACACTCATCGGCATATTGCTTTCTGTATTCAGTCTTGTACGGGATGCCGGTATTTTCAAACGGCTCCTTACGAATACATCTGTTTTTAAAGATTATCTTGAGCAGATATTCCTGCTCGTGATCGGAATTGAGTTTTTGGTAATGCTCTGCAGACCGAACTCAGAGAATGTGATAGAAATATTGATCTTTCTGGTTGCCCGGCATATGATTGTGGGTGACACAACGCCGTATGAGGATTTTGTCTCTGTTGTCAGTGTGGTAATCCTGTGTATTGTCCGCAGATACCTGAGAATATCCGGGGAAGAGTGGGATAAGAAAAAGGCTGCGGAATCCGGAGCGGATGATATACAAAAAGAACAGTTATAGAGGGGAGATTAATTATGGAATACATAAAGGCTTTTCACATAGATAACGGAAGAAAGTATTATTCCTTAACACAATTGACGGACCTGATTGATGTAATGGCGCAGACCGGTTATAACATGCTGGAGCTTGCTGTCGGAAATGACGGGTATCGCTTCCTTCTTGATGACATGACTGTTAAGACAGACCAAAAGATATATGCAAGTGATGACGTGAAAAAAGCAATCCATGCCGGTAATATTGATTTTTGCGATAATGGTACAAATGAACTTACGCAGGGAGAAGTAGAGACGCTGATCCGGTATGCAAATGAGAAAGGTATTCAGGTGATGCCGCTCTTAAACTCACCGGGACACATGGATGCACTCTTAACTGCCATGGAACATTTGGGAATCTCTTCTCCTGCATATAAAGGCTCCAAGACTACCGTTGACCTTGATAATCAGGAAGCTGTCGGGTTTACGAAAGCACTTCTTCAAAAGCTGATTATCTGGTTTTCAGAAAAAGGCTGCCGCTATTTAAATCTGGGCAGCGATGAATATGCAAATGATGTATTGACATCCGGATTTGCATCTCTCCAGAAGCCGGAAGAATACCGTTATGATAAATTCATTGCTTATGTGAATGATATTGCCCGTATGATCAAGTCTGCCGGTATGATACCTGTCATGTTTAACGACGGTGTCTATTACAATCAGGATCTCTCTGCCGGAACACTGGATAAAGACATTGTGGTTTCCTATTGGAGTCCCGGCTGGGATGCCTATGATCTTGCACCGGTTTCCTTTTTGGAAGCCCGGGGACATCAGATACTTGATACGAACTGTGACTGGTATTATGTACTCGGAAGAACAACGAAGGAAAATGAAGATCCTATTTTCACTTATCAGACTGCTCTGAATGCCATGCAAAACGAAGAAAGCCCGGTTGCAGCTTCCATGAAAGGTAAGCCTGTCGGCAGCATGTTCTGCCTCTGGTCGGATGAACCGCAGGCGCCTTATGATGAAAAAGAGGTTGAGAGAATGCATATGCTGCTGCGCGCTTTTAACCCAAAACACTGATATAAAGGGATAACAAGCGGCCATAAAAAAGCCCCCATTTCATTGATTCAATGAAATGGGGGCTTAACTTAACGATTATATTTCCTGATTAATACTTCATAGCCTTTTCTTCGCCGTTCAAAACGCGGAGCGCACCCTGCGCAAGAGCGAGAAGCTCGTCTTCACCGGGATAAACTGTGAAAGGAGCGATGAAGCCTGCTCTTTCTTCCATCTTATCAACCACTTCTTTGTTGTAAGCGATACCGCCGGTTACAATAATCTGGTCAACTTTTCCTTTCAGAACACAGGACATGGAACCGATATTCTTGCAAACCTGGAGAATGAATGCTTCACGAACCTCATCAGCGTGTGCATCACCGTCAGCGATCATCTTTGCCACATCACGCATGTCGTTGGTTCCGAGGTATGCATTAAAGCCGCCGTTGCCTACGATCTTCTTGTAAACTTCCTTTTCGGTATACTGACCGGAGAAGCACATCTTGATCAGCGCACCTGAAGGAACGGCACCTGCTCTCTCGGGAGAAAATGCACCGTCACCGTCCAAAGCGTTGAACACATCGATCACACGTCCCTTTTCGTGAGCGCCTACGGAAACACCGCCGCCCATGTGAACAACGATCAGGTTCAGGGAATCATAGGAAACACCCTTTTCCTTTGCATAGCGCTTTGCAACTGCTTTCTGGTTCAGTGCGTGGAATACACTGGTACGGGGAAACT
>JAGAQU010000074.1 GCA_017622575.1 Lachnospiraceae bacterium | reverse complement strand
TTCAAATGCCGCATCCATCTTGTCATCCGATTTAACTACCGCATGACAGAGGTTCTTGACATATTTTTCAATGTCAAATTCGTTTTTCTTGTCATAATCGGACAGCTTCTTGTACTGCTTATGCTGCGTTATATCGTATTTATCTGAGAAAAAAGGTCTCACGCCTCTCAGCTGCATGATACATTTCCCACCGTCCATGACTGCTATCTCATCCTGGCTCATGAGTTCTTTACCGGTCTTCTGATAATTCAGACCGTAGGACTGGCTCGTACCTCTTGTGTCCGAGGTATTATAAAGATCAATGGTTTCTTTACCGAGGATCTCTGCCATTTCTTTCAAGGTCGTTTTTTCCTTGCCTCCCAAAAACAGGGTTGTGTCGCAGTTGCCTTCGATAGTGTCCGCATTATCCTTATAAATAGCCTTGAGCTGGGACTTCGACTGTAAAATAATAGAAGCCGATATTTCACGCGATCTGATGGTCGCTATCAGCTTCTCGAACTTTGGGATCTGGCCGATATTTGCGAACTCGTCCAAAAGACATCGCACATGGATCGGCAGTCTCCCGTTATAAACATTGTCAGCGATCTCGCAAAGCAGGTTGAACAGCTGCGTGTACATGATACTGACGATAAAGTTGAAAGTATCATCTGTGTCGGAGATAATAACAAACAATGCCGTCCTCTCAGTCCCCAGCTTATCAAGCTCCAGTTCATCATAACTTGTAAGCTCCCGAAGCTCTGCAATATCAAACGGAGCAAGCCTTGCACCGCATGAAATTAAAATACTTTTCGCTGTCTTGCCGGCGGCCAATTTATATTTTTTATATTGGCGCACCGCAAAATGATTCGGCTTCTCTGCTTCAAGCTCATCAAAGAGCAGATCCACAGGGTTTTTGAAGCTTTCATCGTCCTCTCTTGCCTCACTGGCATCGATCATGTCGATCAGCATAGAGAAATTCTGTTCCTTTTCCGGGGCTTCATACCAGATAAAGCCGATGTACGCTGTATATAAAAGCTTCTCGGCTTTGACCCAAAAATCTTCCCCGGACTGCTGGCCCTCTCCTTTCGTATTTACTATGATCGTATTTACCAGTTTTAAGATATCCTTCTCACTACGGATGTAGGCGAAGGGATTATAGTGCATGGAGCGTGCAAAGTTTATTGTGTTCAGGACCTTTATTTTATATGGCTGATAGACGGTCTTTCCTTTGTCATCCTTCACCACGGCACCGTTATCATCTAAGAGCGGAATGCCCTTTTTAAGCATCCTCCCGCACTCAACCAAAACCGTGCCTTTCGGGTCTGTAACTACATAGGAACTATGCATCTGCATCAGGTTCGGCTTCACAAAAAAGCGGGTCTTTCCGCTGCCGCTTCCACCTATGACCAGGATATTTTTATTCCTGGCATACTTGGGTGAGCTTGGTCTGCCCGACATCATCAGCCTCTCCGATGCTGTTAAGATGATATTGTTCTCGAATACCGGATCCATATATGGCTCGATATCCTTTGCATTTCCCCATCTTGCGCTGCCATACTCCACTCCGTGTCTAAACTTTTTGGCATTCTTCGCCTTGAAATACACGATCAGACGAAAGCCTACTCCACACGCTACTCCAAAAAGCAGATCCATTGGATTGAAACTCGGCAAAGGGTTGGCAAAAGCCTCTCCTAGCCTTGAAGCTGTATCCATAAGCCTTGGGAAGAGATCTCCCTCGACCTGTCTGAACATCCACGCTGACTTATCACAGAAATATCCTACGATAACATAGGGGATGCTCATACGGATCAGCTTATTCTTATCCATGCCTTTCATCTTTTTCCGCAAGGATTCGGGTATGTTCTTTAAATCTTTTATGATTCCGTCTACTACCTTACTCATAGGCTCTGTCCCCGATCCTTGGTTTTTTCTCTGGCACGTTCCCTGTTCATTGTTTGAGTCCAGAGTTCCTTATAACGGTTCAGCCTATCCCTTACGGATTCACGGTTCTGCCTCTTTTCGTTTCCATGCACAAATTCTTTGAATGCCATCGCAATCACGTCGGCATCCCTGCCCTTGAAGAAAACAACATACTTTGGCGGATCCACGGTCTTGTCTTTTTTCACGGCAAAATCAACATTGTACTTCTTCGCAACACGCTCAAAGGATTTGATGTTGTTTTCCGTTATTTCCATGGTATTCGCACCCTGATCCTTGCCCATGAGCTTCTTTACGGAAATCTTCCCATGCCAGTTAGCCTGCTTATTCTTAAGATGATTTAAGTAGGCAATCATGGCTTTCTTCAGCACATCGGCGGTCAGTTTGGAGGTTCTGATCACAAGGGCAATAGATTTCTGTGTTACTTCTTCCTGCATCATCATCCTCCTGTCTTTCGTTTATCCTCTGGTAATGTTCACAGCCAGGGAGGCACCAGCAGCCTCCGCAAATATATTTTTCTCATGTTGTTCCTTTCCTCCGGTCTCCTGCCGGATAATAATCTCCATAACGCAAAAAAGGAGCAGCCATATCTCTCAAAAGAGAAATAATAGCTGCTCCTATCGCTGTATTTAGTTCATCAGTTATTTACATAGTTGGTCTCTAAATCTTAAAAGCTATTGAGATAGTTTTGCAAAGCATCTGCAAACTGCCCTATATGCAATCCATCCACAAATGAATGATGCGCTTGTATTGAAACAGGCATCAAAACCTTTCCATCTTTTTCATAGTATTTTCCCCAGTCAAACAAAGGTGTAGCATTATCCTTTTTCCCGGAGTTTGTATGTGAAATATGAGTATATGTCACCCATGGCATAGGTGAACATTGAAAAACATCATTCCCTAATGGTCCTGTAAAGTATTCCTTCTGTTCTTTAGCCGTCTTGCTTGCTATCCTGACATATTCTTCAAGATCCTCCACAAATGGCACATTGACAACCTTAAATAATCCAGTGTCCTTATTAAGATAGGTAAATGCCGTATCAATCCTGTCATAAAGGACAATTTTATCGTCCAGGAACCTATATCTTAATGCTTCTACCTCATTCGCACACTTACAGACAGCGTGAACAAATGCCAATGTAAAGGATAGTCCTTTTTCCTTGACCATATTCTTAAAACCTGTAACATCAACTTCAAATGTTACACAAAACGCCGGTTCAACACTGTTTCGAAATACCATGCAGTGCATGGCACGTTCCCATTTGAATTCATCTATAATTTTATATTGATTGGCCATATCACTTATCACCTCCGGCATACTTGTTAGTCATTCCTCCGATACGCTTTTCACATAATGCGTCGCATACAGATTTTCCATATATTCATTCCCAGTCTTACAGAATCTCAACTTTATGGTTGACTTATTCTTTCGTCCCCACTGCTTATAAAAAGTGAAGCTGGGCTTCAGATTATTCTTTGCAGCATAACGCTTCATTTCATTAAGAATCGCCGCCAATTTCTTCAGATTGATCTTACATACCTTTTCAAGATACGGAACCTGCCCATTACGCCATCTTTCATAGTCTTCCTTAGAAAGTATCTGCATATCCATCAGCGTCTGCACCGCTGTCGCATATCCTGTATTGTTGACCTGATGGTACATGGAATTACCAACTTCACCCACCAGGTTATCATGATTTCTCGCCATTATCTTCATCACTCCTGTACTTGTCTATTATATTATCGACCACACCTTCCTATCGCAAGAGATAAATCGTATAAAGATTTGCAAATACCATGCCGTTTTCAACTTTTAGGTCATCCAGTAAAAGGCACTGGAACAGCACCGCCCGGATTATATCATCATTCAGACTGAAAAGTTCACTGTATTTTCCATAAGCCGCCTCTGATGATTTACTATCATGTGCCGCCTGTTGTGTACCTGCATCGGTGGCATGTGGTGCAACTTCATCCCGTGCCATATTCTTTCTGTAATCAAGGCAATCCGCATAGAGAGAACGAATCTGATATTTTCCAAAATAGAAAGAATAAGCTTCTTTCCCATCATAGGTTTTCTTACATTTCTCCAGTTCATCCTCTGCTATGGAAAATGCGCATACATCAGTCTCTATCACGGTTTTGCCGTTATAATCCGGCTTAAGCTTTCCGCCATACCAGTTGATATGCTGATATATTTCCTCCCGTCCGGTAATGAGCGCAGCTCTATGAAAATCTGTCTTACCAAGGAATACATCCATATAGACATTGTTGGCAGACAGGGTATCGTTCCAGATGAGCTTTTTATGCTCTCTCACCCGGAGAAGATACTGAAGGATATTGATGAGACGCTCTCTGCTATCTATATCCCTGAAGCCCTCTGCCGGAACCATAACACTGTCGAGCTTTAACGGCGTCGATCCCTTCTGAATTTCTTTCTCCACAAGCGATTCTATATTTTTTGCCATGCCATCCTCCTTTTTTGCAAATAAAAAAGGCAGCTACAAGATTCTTCTCATAACTGCCCTATCGCTGTATATTTTTCAAATAGATGTGGTCGGTCTGCTTTTACATCAATGCTTATTTCTATCCTCAATATTTGAAGCGCCAGCTCTATGGCATCCGCAAGGGCTTCATCTGAGTCATTGAGCCTTGTGATGCATACACAGTCCTCAAACTCCCTATCTCTTTGCCTTAGAATACGGATCAGCTTTATCCTTGCATTTTTGCACAGCTGCGTCTTCGCAAACTCCCATCTGTATCCGTCTTTTGTATTATAAAACGGTTTTGAGAATTCAATAACCGCATTCTTTTCTTTTATGTAATTTGCAAGAGGAATGCCAATCAGCTCCTCTTCATCTATGATAACCTCATATCCTGCCTGCTTTAAGTAATGCATCAAAAGGATATCGGGGAACTCCTTATCAAATTCCTTTCTACATATATGGCAAGGCTCCTTATCAATGGCTCTGTTAGCTATTTTAGCCCGCCATCTATGACCACGACCGCAAGTCCACCATACTATCCTAAGAGAATTACGATGCACCTGTTCTGGAGAAATCATTGTATTACGATCATAATCCCATTCAGATATCAGTTCGGGATCCGTGGTAGCAAGGTCATTCACACCGGCTACAACAACTCTGTCAGAGCATACCGGGCAAGATGAACCCTTTACCCTGCTGTCTATGACTGCCCGCCATTCATAACCGCATACACGGCACTTCCACCAGACATTTTCCCTGGACTTTGGGAATACTTCATCAGCCCTCTTTGGAGCATTTTTCTCCGACCACTCATCAGCAAGATCAGGATAATTGCTTGCAAGGTCATTAAAGCCCTTATATATCAAATGTCCTTCGCAATATGGGCACTGACTCCCGTAATATCTGTCGGCTATCTTTGCGATCCATTCATGACCATGGATGCATCTCCACCATACGGACTTGTTTGTGCAGGATAAAACCATATCCGGCATAAGCGGATAATTCTTTTCCGACCACTCGGATACAAGCTCCGGCTTCATCGTAGCAAGGTCGTTGAATCCTCTGAGAAGCTGATTTCCGCTGCAATACGGACAATCTGAACCATTTACTCTGTTCTTCACTATTGCCTGCCATTCATGTCCGCAGGAGCCTCTCCACCACACCCGCTTATGTGATCCAATCGTAACATCAGATGGCATAAGGGGAAGATTTCTGTTACTCCATTGTGCGGCAAGCCCTGGGCATTTCTCAGACACCGTTTCCTTCATGCATCATAACCTCCCCGTTATGACCTGTACGGTCGTTGCTACCGCTTTTATCACAGCCACAATAGCCATAAAACCGCCTATGATTCCTCCAACGATACAATCCAGGGCTATCACACCAAGAGATCCTGCAATGCCGTAATTCCTCGGTATCAGCCACAACCACATCCGTCTGATGCCGAATGGAAATCCTACGAGGATCCAGAACAAAAAGAAATCAAATCCTTCAGGTTTATTGCAGACCGGATAGCAGAACAGCACCATAAAGCTGATTGCCAGCACCGGCAATATAACTTTAAATATCATCGCTGATAATCTCTCACTCATTGGCTGCCCTCCTCATGTTTTCTTCGGCACTTGATGATTGACCGATTTGCCTTTCTTCAAGCTCCTGAATCTGTGCGGTTCTCTCAGCCTCCCTTTTATGTGCCATCTTCTGAGACATCTCGTACCATTCCTCTGTGTGCATATCGTGATGGACAAGCTGTGTGAAGTAATTATCCATCGTTGTCGGCGCATTAAAGAGTGATGCGATCATATACTTCCGCATATTGTGTATCTTACCGAGATTCTCAGCTATCATCCCCATAACATACTCAACATGGCTCGCTGTCAGTGATAAGATTCTTTTACGAACAAGCCATTGGGGATACTCTGTTCCTCCGATATTCAGAGAGTCTCTTTTCCCGGCTACAAGATCAACCATAACTTCAAACAGTTCGTCAAATCGACTGTTATATTCTGCTCTGTACCTTGCAGACATTTCGTCATAATAGATATTCTCCTTGATCTGTGCAATATCTTCACATATCACATCATCATCCCATCCCGTGTTATCCACAGGCGATGCTACCCCTGTAGTATTACCAGTAACCTGGATAAGATTATGATTAGGCTCTATAATATTTTTTAAATAATTATTATTATCTTTTGGCACGGAATCAGCCGACTCAAGAATAGGGAATTTGCCTTCTCCGGATTCCGTAATTTCCGCAGACAAGACTCCGCTATTTTCGGTTTCAGAAAAAAGTTTTCCACAACCATCATTATTTTGAGAACCGGATATTTCCGCTTTCTTGGTGATGAAATTCTTGACATATAGTATGTCTGATTTTCCTTGTCCCCGGCGTTTCCTTTCTACAAGCCCAAAATCAACAAGGTTCTTAAGCGTTGATCTTGCCTTATCTTCACTGCATCTGAGTACCTTCTGCATAGATGCCACCGTCCAGATCACATACGTCCGCCCGTCTTTATCTACCCAGCCTTTCTTATGTGAGTAGTCCACCAACTCATGCAGAAACCCATACAAGACATATTCTGCCAGCCCTAAATCCTCGTAGTCAGAATCCTCAAAAAAGACCTTCGGGATTCTCAGGAATCGAAACTGATCACTCTCAGCACCGGAGTAATACTCGTAATCATACTTTGGCATTTTACACACCTCCGTGCTTCTTACGATAATCATCCAGAAGTCTTACGATAAGACTTTCTATCTCTGCATCACTTGCTTCCGCAGGAAAGTATTGCATGATGATCTCATGTTTGATGACCACATTTCTTTCCTTAATACTTGCTACGGCCAGCAGAGCATGAAGTGCTTCCTTGGTACAGCGTTTTTCCTGCGAGAGTTTCTTTATCTGCTGCGCCTGTGAAAGCGATGGAACCACATCATCCTCTTTCATAACTTCTAATAGAAGATATTGCTCATTCGGAGTGATATAGGACAACTCGACAGCCGGATTGAATTTTATCTTCTTGTTGTCAACCATTTCCAAAAGATCGGGGCGCAACTCTGTTAATCGGATATATCTCTGAATTTGCTTATAGCTTTCTCCGGTTCCCTCAGCAACTACCTCTGTGGATTTCATCCCTTGGAAATTAGGGACAACTTGTCCCTCTTTTTTAGGACGACCTTTGACACGGGATACTGCCTGCAATTTCATCTTATATGCAAACGCCTTCTCACTCGGCAGAATCTCTTCCCTCTGGAGATTAGCGTCCACCATCGCAATCACAGCTTCATCATCGGTCAGATCCCTTATGATAACAGGAACCGTCTCCAGTCCGACTATCTCAGCCGCATGTTTACGCCTGTGACCAGATATCACTTCATAGCCGCCTTCAGGTCTGTTACGAACCATGATCGGTACGAGGATACCGTTCTCACGGACGCTTTCAACTGTCTGAGCCATCTTTTCATCATCCAAGACCTTAAACGGATGATTCTGAAATGGGAAAAGCTCTCTGATCGGAACATCAAGCACCTGTCCGGTCTGCTCCTGATCAATACCAAAAAGAGAATCCAGTCCTTTTAGCTGTACCCTGTCCGGAAGTGGTTTCTTAGCAGCCATACGCCAGCACCTCCTTTGTCAGTTCTTCAAACGCCCTTGCGACCTTGCACTTAGGATCATGCTTATATATGCTGTGTCCGTATGCAGTACATTCCTTTGCCCTTACAGACTCCGGTATCATCACATCAAATACCTTTATCTGACTGCCATAGGCTTCACGGAGCTTTTCTATGATATCTTTCTCATGGTTGGTACGGGTATTTACCTTATTGATAACGATGCCCTCAACCTCCAGCTTACGATTGAGCTTTCTCTTGGTAGAACCTATTGACGCAAGTAACTGTTGAAGACCTGCCATCGAAAGATACGATGCCTCCACCGGAATAATTACGGAATCCGCCGCTGTCAGAACATTGATCGTTACCAAATTGAGGCTGGGTGAACAGTCGATTAGAATATAATCGTATTCATCCCTTACACTTGACACGAAAGCATCCAGTAAATGTTCTCTGCTGAGAGCATTCATTATCATGTAGTCCATACCGGCAAGCTTTATATTGCACGGCATGAGATCCACGCCTTCATCGTTATGGAGAATATACTCCGCCGGATCTATCGGATCCTCATTGATCTCGCGCTCTATGAATGAAGCGAGCGTGTTCTCCAGTTCATCTGCATTATCTATGCCGAGACTGGATGTCAGATTACCCTGGGGATCGGCATCTATTACCAAAACCTTTTGATCGTTCATGGCAAGTCCTACACCGAGATTGCTTGCCAAAGCTGTCTTCCCGACTCCCCCTTTTTGATTAGCTACTGCGATTACTTTAGCCATAACCGTTCCTCCTGTTATCGTTTTTTATCTGTTGCCCTGTCTCTTGCGGGCTTCTATTCTTGTTCTCTTGTCCACATCCGAGAATACTCGGAAGATCTTGTTGGTTCCCTTATTCTTTAAGGGCTTGGATTGGCTTGTGACCTGGTACACCTTGTCTTTTTCCATGTGTTCCAAATAATCTTTCAGCTCGTAGGTCGGTCCCGAAACTCTTACTTTTAACATACTCGTTCATTCCTCCTCTGATTGGGTATAATCTCTGTCTAAGTTCGGGAACGGTTATTCTCATAATCGCTCTGCCTGCACCTATCGCTGTACTTGTTTTCATGGCATCTCCTCCTTGTAAATGTATTTTTGACCATAACAAAAAGGACACTCTCAAAAGATTTCTCTTTTAGAAAGTGTCCTTAATTTTGCAAAATATTTGATTGACTACCCAAGGAGTAAATGCATTATCATGTACTGTTCTGCATCTACAATTGGAACTATTGTGGCACTTTTGTGGTACCTAAGTTCCTTTTACCACTTGAAACCCTTGATTTTACCGGGGTTTACTTGCCTGTTGACTTCAACGTCGGGA
>JAGAQU010000007.1 GCA_017622575.1 Lachnospiraceae bacterium | reverse complement strand
GCGGGGTTAAACACACTCACAGGCGAAAATTGTTTTATTACAGACTTGACCATTCACAATCGTAAAAAGTATAGATATTTCTATATTTTTGGTTGCGAGTGGTCAAGACTTTCTCTCATTATTTGACTAGGCGAAAAGGTCGGTTTTACTGGTCAAAAGAAAATGATTGTTGAAACTGAACTTGTGAAGTTTCAACGCTGAAAGGGTAGGGGGAAACCGCAGAGTGTCCCCCGATTTCTTCTTTTGGTTCTTTTCTTCTTTAAACAAACGAAAGCAGGGGTTTTTATGCCTCTGCTTTCATCATCTTAAATATTCCATATAATCTCAAAATTGTTAATGTCATTTGTTAATTTGATTTTATCAATTAGTAAAGACACAACCTCGCGTTTTTGGTCTTCCCGCAAATCTTCATAAACAATGCCCCTTTCAAATTCTTCA
Source organism: Lachnospiraceae bacterium (assembly GCA_017622575.1). Lineage (GTDB taxonomy): Bacteria > Bacillota > Clostridia > Lachnospirales > Lachnospiraceae > Suilimivivens. The sequence continues at coordinate 23,778 of JAGAQU010000007.1, read as the reverse complement.
CGGATATTTATATTAGAAGAAAAGTAAGCCTTTGTTACATTTGCGGCCGTCTTGTTCATTTGGTGTTTTAATTCCAACTGGTTCAATTCGCTTTGTTTCTTTTCAATAGCAGACGCCAAAGCTTCCGCAGTTAAATCACTATGTAAGGATAACTCAATCAGTTTTTCAATGTCTGCTTTGACAACTTCCATTTGTTCCTCGATTTCGGCATTTTCAACCGCCTTTTTATATCGCAGTTCTTCCATATTATCAAGTTGCTTTTGTATTTCCTTACCAACCGCCACTTGTAAATCATAGAAATCTATCTTATTATATTTCTCTTTGCAAGTATGTAGGCTTCGATTTCCGTAACAATCGAGATAAGGTCTTCCATTGGTGCTTTTACTATAAGACTTAATAGCATAACCGCAACAATTGCATTTTAATTTTCCGCTTAATTCTTCCAACACACCGCCAGCGTTTGCTCTTGCAAACTGTTCATTTCTTGCAAGTCGATTTTGAACATTGATATAAGCAACACTAGGAATAAAACCTTCAAAGTTGGTTAAATATATGCTTTGTTCTTTCATTGTGGTGTATTTTCGTATGTTCGCATTACCTACCTTTTTACCGATAACGTGGGCGCTTCGTGTTCCGTCCCATTGTTCCTCATCATTTAAGAAGTTAATCTTTCTTGTTTTGAAGTAGGCATATAGTGTTTGGTCTGCTTCAACATATATCGGGTTTTGTAATATCTTTGATACTGTTACGCTATCAAATACATCTCTTTTATGAGGTTTATATCCTTTATCATTTAACCAACGGGCAACCTCGCCAAGCGTACAACTATCAACACCACCATATAAAGCAAACGCAGCACAAACTGCCTCGATTTCTTCATCAATCGGTATAAGTGTAGGCTTTTTATGTTCGTTTCTTCCGTTCTTGAAGCCATAAGGTGCAGGCCCACCCGCCCAACTTCCAGTTTGTGCGGTTCGATAATAGTAATTATCTTTTACACGCTTTTGAATGTTTTCTCGTTCCATTTGTGCAAATATGGCAAGTATTCCCATCATTCCACGCCCATAAGTTGTAGTTGTATCTATTGGTTCGCTATGGCTTATTATTTCACAATTATGTTTCTCCATAATTTCCCACAAACCATAGAAATCAACAATATTTCTGCTAATTCGGTCAATCTTATAAACAACTACTTTATCTATCTTTTCGGCTTTTATATCTTCAATCAGTTTTTGAAGTGCGGGGCGTTCCGTGTTCTTTCCGCTATACCCTTTATCTTTGTAAATAAGTGCATTAGGTGCTTTTTGTTGGCATAGTTCAATTTGTCCTTCTATGCTTAGGCTTTCCTTTTTGTCGACTGACTGTCTTGCGTATATTGCGGATTGTTTCATCATTGGCGATTTCCTCCCTATTCATAAAATCTAATAACTTCATATAGATAGCCAGTTTTTCATCTTGCGTAAGGTTTTTAAATGTGTTTATAATCACATATATACCTTTCAATGATAATCTTACTACATATCTATTAAAAAGTCATTACTTTTATGTATAGTGTATCCACATCCCATTGAATGGTATAATATCCGCAGTCCTTGGCCACATTCACCACTGCATTGTCATAATCCCCGTAAGGCGGCCTGAAAAGAAACATCTCATAACCTGTCAATGTCCGTACCTTATCATGGACCTTCATCAGTTCCTCCTTCTTTTCCGCATCGGAAAGCTGACTCATATTCTTGTGATTTTCACTGTGGTTTCCAAGATCATGGCCTGCCGCCAGAATCGCCTTCACATCATCCGGATAGTTTTCCACCCAGCCTCCTGTCATGAAAAAGGTGACTCTCACATCATGCTTTTTCAAAATCTCCAGAATCTTCTGCGTATCCTCATTCCCCCATGCTGCGTCAAAGGTCAGTGCAATTTTCGGTTCCTTCGTCTCCACACAGTAAATCGGCAGTTCTCTGCCGTTCACGCTGTTGCTGACACGGATACTCGATCCGGCTGTCAAAATGAGCCCGCGGAGCACTGCAAAGGCAGCCAGCGCAAAAATACCATATTTCAGTCCCAGTATCATTCTCTGCTTTGCATATTCTTCACCGCTTTGTCCTTCTTCTCTTTCCGGAAAGATTCTGTTCTTTTTTAGCTTTTCTATGTATTCCCCAAATTTTTTCATAAAAAACACCCGGCATAACTGTTATTACAGTGTATGCCGGGTTATGTTCGTCCTATACGGCTCTTAAAGACACTAATAATACATTTTGCTATATAACATGTAATTCATACGGGTAGCATTCGTTACATTCTACTTCATAAACGGCAACAAATACACCGGCAGCATTAATATATCTCCATCCTTTTTCAAATCCTTGGTATATACCAGATACTTTTCCAATATCCTCTCGGAGAACTTCTCCGAAAAAGCATCCATTGACTTGTGCGTATTATAACCGGATGATTTTACTTCTATCGGGCATATTTTATTTTTCTTAGAAAGCAGGAAATCAATTTCATAATTATGCTTTGACTTTTCATTTAAAAAGGTATGATAATACAGTGCATGCCCTTTTGCGGATAAAATCTGTGCCACAATATTTTCATAAACATATCCCAAGTTAACACCGAGCTTATCACTTAATAACTTTTCATAAATAATATTCTCTGTAAAATCTTTATCTTTAAAAATCAGCGTCGCTAAAAGCCCTGTGTCTGCCAGAAACAATTTAAATCTTCTTAAGTCTTTTGCATTGGCAAGTCCAACATTGGGATCATTTGCATGATACGCAATTTGAACGGTTCTGGAAACCACCATATCCGAAATTAACTCCAGCACAGTATCAGCTCTTTCACTGCTTAAAACACCGGATACCTGATAGCGGGATGCATTGGTATTAAGCTGTGCCGGTATAGCATCAAATAGCATGGATATTCTTCCGGAAGTATCTATCTTTCTGAAATCATCCTCATACAGCTTTAAGATGTCCCTCTTGATCTCATCCACTTTTCTGAAATTATTTGTCTGAATATATGATTCCACTGCCTGGGGCATACCACCAACCAACATATATAATCGAAAATCTCTCATAAGTTTCCGGTGTACTGCATCACCTAATGAAACCTTTTTGTCAAACACATTTGCTAAAAACTTTGATGTGGTTGTATCACCTGTTGCCCACAAAAATTCTTCAAAATCCATAGGGAACATACTTATCTTGCGCTCTTCACTGGGAATCAATATATCTTTAATATTTTTATGAATAGAAATCAGGGAGCCTGTCTCAATATAATCATACCGATGATCTTTCACCAAATGCTTAATTGCCTGACGCGCCATAGGACATAGCTGCACTTCATCAAAAATTATCACGGAATCTCTTTCATGTAAATCCGTTTTGTATATCAGCTGGAGTCTTAAGAAAATATAATCTAAATCTGAAATATCATCAAATAATTCCCGCACCTCTTTGGATGCTTTAGAAAAATCTATCAGTATATAACTTTTATATGCTTCCTTCGCAAAGGCCTCTGCTACTGTTGACTTTCCTATTCGTCTTGCACCTTCAATCAGAAGTGCCGTTTTGCCATCAGACTCATTCTTCCATTCCAAAAGTTTATCATAAATCTTTCTCTGAAACATAGACATTTCTACCTTTCTGCAAAATCGTTATTTTTATTCTATATGATTTCTGCAAAATCGTCAATTTCAATTTATTGTTTTCCCGCAAAATCGTCGTTTTATTTTTGGTATTTTCCTGCAAATTCGTTAATTTCATCATTATTCAAATAACTTTTTTGCTTTTTAGAATAACGGCTACTTTTCTTATTATTGTATTTTTTTACCGCTATTAACCATTCCCCATGCTGCGTCAAAGGTCAGTGCGATTTTTTTTCATAAAAAATACCCGGCATAACTGTTATTACAGTGTATGCCGGGTTATGTTTATGACCGATTCATTGCCTTTTATAATCCATTCACTATATTCGCAGGCTTCTTTCCGTTTGCCATATCCTCAAATCCCTGCCAGAGCATGCGGTGAGCTCTTCTCATGGAGCTTGTGGTAATGCCTCCTATATGGGGAGAAAAAACAATGTGGTCTGCATATTCCGGAGGAAGATTCAAAAGCGGATTGTCCTTTGTGGTGGGCTCCGGATACACGGTGTCCAGCGCCGCTCCCAGAATGGTTCCGTTTACGATGGCATTTTTCAGCGCTTCATTCTCCACCAGATCGCCTCTTGCCGTATTTACAAGGAACGCATCCTTTTTCATCAGGCTTAAAAATTCCTCATCTACCATACCTCTCGTCTCATCAGTCACTGCCGCATGCAGGCTGATGATCTCGCATGTGGAGGCAAGTTCACGAAGAGGCAGATATTTTACATGGTATTTTTCTTCGATCTCCGCATCCTTTTGATGCAGCGAGTAATAGTAAAGCTCGCAGCCAAAGGGATAAAGCCTTTCAGCCGTTGCCTTGGCGATGTCCCCAAAGCCCACAAGACCTACTTTACAGTCAGAAATCTCCCGGATTCCTTCCACCATCATCCGTTCCTTCATTTTAATCTGGTTTCCTTCCCGCTCAATGCGGTCACCCTCGATCACATGGCGAAGAAAGCCAAGAATCAAAAGCACTGTCTGCTCTGCCACTGCTCCCGCATTGGCTCCTTTGCAGTTGCAGACATAGATGCCCCTCTCGGTGGCAGCTGCCACATCGATTCCGTTGTAGCCTACACCCTCCGAGTGGATCATTTTTAAGTTCGGCATATTGCGGATCACATTTCCGCTCACCTGTGTCATGGGGTCTGCCGTCAGATATTCTGCATCTGCACAGGCAGAAAGGATCTCTTCATCCGATGCGCCCCTTCCCAGAAAAATCATTTCCGTATTCTGTGTAAAAGGAATGTCAAAGGGCAGATACTTTCTGTATCTGTCCTCATTCCCGATAATCAGTGTTTTCATATTCCATCACTCCGACTGTCAATTTTTTACGAAAGACCGTACGCCTTCGCCAGTTTTGCAAATTGGGGGAGCGATCTCATCAGCTTTTCCGTCTGCACGCAGTAGGAAATCCTGAAATATCCGGGACACCCGAAGCTGTCTCCCGGCACAAGCACCAGATGATACTTCAGCGCCTCCTCACAGAAGGCGATTGCATCCTCGATCGGTGCCTTGGGGAACATATAAAAGGTTCCGCCCGGCTCCTGACAGGAAAATCCCAGCTTAGTCAGCTCCTCATACAATATTTTACTGTTTTTTTCATAAACTGACAAGTCTGAGGTCTCATCGATCATCTCTCCTGCCACATACTGGATGATGGAGGAGGGACAGTTATGCCCCGTAAACCTGGAGATCTGTGCACACATATCCACGATCATGGCCGCATCCTCACATGCCGGATTCACTGCCACATAACCGATACGCTCTCCCGGCAAAGAGAGCGACTTGCTGAACGAATAACAGATAATCGTATTTTCATAGAAGGAAGAGACAAAAGGAGCATCCACACCTTCGAAAACAATCTCTCGATAAGGCTCGTCAGACAACAGATAAATCGTATGCCCAAACTCCTTTGATTTTGCACGCAAAAGCTCCGAAAGACGGATAATCGTGTCTGTGGAATAAACCACACCGGATGGATTGTTTGGTGTATTGATCAGTACTGCCGCCGTCTTTTCATTGATCTCCTTTTCCAGCATGTCAAAATTGATCTGAAAAGCCGGAATATCCGGCGGGATCACCTTGAGTACCGCTCCTGCACCTTCCGTATATGGAACATATTCCGGAAAATAAGGTGCAAAAGTGATCACTTCCTCGCCGGGACAGACTACCGCACGAAGCGCATGAGCCATAGCTCCTGCTGCCCCGCTTGTCATAAAAATATCCTCGTAAGTATAAGGAAGCCGGAATCTCCTTTTTAAAGAATCCGCTATTTGTTTTCGCACCTCAAGAATGCCATGACTTTCACTGTAACCGTGAAGTGTCAGCGGATCTTTCGTGTCAAGGAGTTCCTTAAAGATATCATTCAAATTTTCCGGTGCCGGAACACTGGGATTTCCTATAGAATAGTCAAAGACATTCTCTCTTCCGATTTTCTCAGCGAGCACATTCCCTTTTCCACTCATTTTTCTGATTACGGACTCGCCCTTTAACATTTCCCGAAATTTCGGTGAAATCATCTGTAAACGCCTTCCTTTCTGTTTGTTTCATTTCTTAGGCACCGAGATATGCCTTCTTCACCTTATCATCCCTAAGAAGATCGGAGGCCTTACCGCTCATGCTGATGGTTCCCGTCTCAAGAACATAGGCTCTGTCGGAAACAGCGAGTGCCATCTTTGCATTCTGCTCCACCAAAAGAACCGTAATTCCATTGTCGTGAAGTGTTTTAATAATATGGAATATCTCCTTCACAAGGAGGGGGGACAGACCCATAGAAGGTTCATCCATCAGCACGATCTTGGGATTGCTCATAAGCGCTCTACCCATTGCAAGCATCTGCTGTTCTCCTCCTGAGAGCGTACCCGCAAGCTGCTTTTTCCTCTCCTTCAGTCTTGGGAAGTATTCATATACCATATCCATATTTTTCTTGATTTCTGCCTTATCGTTCATGATGAAGGAACCCATCTCCAGATTTTCCTGTACACTCATTCTGGTAAATACGTGACGCCCCTCCGGTACATGAGCCATTCCCAATTTAATGATGTGGCTCGGTTCTATCTTCCGAAGATCTGTTCCGTCATACTCAATAGTACCCGACATGGCTCCCTTCAGGCCTGTGATTGTATGCAGAGTAGTGGTTTTTCCCGCTCCGTTGGCACCGATCAGGGATACCACTTCCCCGTCATTTACTGTCAGGCTGATATCATGAAGAGCATGAATGGAGCCGTAAGCAACATTTAAATTTTCTACTTTTAACATGGCACATCCTCCTCTTCCTCATCTGCTCCAAGGTATGCAGCGATCACTCGCTGATTGGATGCAATCTCCTCCGGCAGTCCCTGAGCAATGGTCACTCCATAGTCAATAACCACAATTCTCTCGCAGATTTTCATGACAAGACTCATATCGTGTTCAATCAGAAGAATCGCAATTCCGAAACGCTCTCTGATGATATTGATGCAACGAAGAAGATCTGCCGTCTCTGTAGGGTTCATACCTGCCGCCGGCTCATCCAAAAGCAGAAGCTTCATGCCTGTTGCCAGTGCTCTCGCAATTTCCAGCTTACGCTGCTGTCCATAGGGAAGATTATCGGCAATATAATCCGCTTTATCATCCAGGTCAAAAATTTTTAAAAGGTCGAGTGCTTTTTCCCTGTACTCAGCCTCTTCCTTAAAGTAACTTCCCATCCGGAAAATGGCACCCGGGATCTTATATTTGATACTCATTCCGTATGCTACCATTACATTTTCCAGTACCGTCATGGATTTAAAGAGTCTGATATTCTGAAAGGTTCTGGCAATTCCCGACTGAACCACCTGATGGGTCTTCTTTCCGTTCATCTTCTCTCCGCACAGAAAGAATGCACCTTCCGTTGGAGCATAAACTCCGGTAAGCAAATTAAATACCGTCGTTTTTCCTGCTCCGTTGGGACCGATGAGACCCACCAGTTCTCCTGCTTTGATTTCAATATTAAAATCATCTACAGCCTTAAGACCTCCAAAGGAGATACCAAGGTGTTTTGCCTGTAAAATCAATTCTCCCATAGCTATTTCACCTCCTGCTTCTTATCCGCAAGCTTTTTTCCGGATTTTCCGGTGATTCTGTTAAAAAGCCTCAAAAGAGAAAACTCGTATGTTCCCAGAAGTCCTGTAGGCTTAAAGATCATAACAAGCACAAGTGCTACGGAATATACCAGCATTCTGTATTCCGAAAAGCTTCGAAGAGCCTCCGGTAATGCGGAAAGAACAACTGCAGCAATAATGGAACCGGTAAGGGAACCCATGCCGCCGAAGACAACCATAATCACATATTCTGTGGATTTCAGCCAGCCGAAGCTTGCTGCGTTTAAAGAACCGATATAGTGGGCAAAAATACCTCCCGCAATTCCCGCAAAGAATGCAGATACGGTAAATGCCAATACTTTATAAAAGGTAGTATTTAAGCCGGAAGCACCTGCCGCAATATCGTCATTTCTTATGGCAATAATTGCTCTGCCGTATTTCGATCTCACAAAGGTAAACAAAATCACTACTGTAAGCACCACGATCCAGAATACCACATACAGATCTGCCAGTCTGTTGATACCGATCAGAGCCTGCCCTGCCTGACCTTCTGAAAATCCTTTGCCACCTGCAAATTTCAGATTCTGAATAATAACACGAATGATCTCGCCAAAGCCAAGCGTGATAATAGCCAGATAATCACCCCGAAGCCTCAGAGCCGGTATACCTACCAGAACGCCAAATACTGCTGCCAGAATACCTCCTGCCAGTGTACCGATCAAAAACCGAAGCGTATTGGGAGCTCCGGCACCTACCAGGATTCCGCCACTTTCCATCGCCTTGGTGATCAGTGCAGCCGTATAGGCTCCTATCGCCATAAAGCCACAGTCACCAAGTGCGATCTGTCCCATGTAACCTACTGTAATATTAAGCGAACATGCCATAATGACCGCGATCCCGCATACCATCAGGATACCTTTGATATAATTGGAGAGCATCCCGGTCTCACACAGGACTACCAACACTCCAAACAAAAGCAGCACCCCTGCCAGATTTATGATCATACCTTTCTTTTTTTCCTTTGGTATCTTCACATCTATCACCTACACTTTCTCTCCTACATTTTTTCCAAGAATACCGGATGGCTTCACGATCAGTACAACGATCAGAATACCGAACACAATCGCATCGGAAAAGGCTGATGTGATCACGCCTCCCGTCAGTGTTCCGATATATGCCTTGGTAAGACTTTCCACCAGTCCTACCACAATACCGCCAAGCATGGCCCCGGGAATAATTCCGATTCCTCCGAGCACAGCCGCGATAAAAGCTTTTAATCCAAGCATGGAACCTAAGGTAGGTGTCGCCTGAGGATAAGAAGCGCAGTACATCAAAGATGCAACAGCGGCAAGTGCCGATCCTATAGCAAAGGTAATGCTTATGGTTCTGTTTTTGTTGATACCCATCAGGATGGCAGCTTCCCCATCCTCGGAAACAGCACGCATGGCCTTACCCATTTTAGTCTTTTTAACAAATAACTGAAGTGCTATCATCATCACAACACCGATTGCAATGGTAAGCATTGTATTCCCGTTTAGTTTAATACCTGCAAGTTCCAGATTGGGAAAGGAAAAGATCGTTCCCACAGGTTTCGGTGATGCACCGAAAACCGTCTGAGCCAGATTCTCAAGAAAAAGGCTCATTGCAATTGCCGTGATAAGAGCCGACATCTTGGTTCCTTTCTCTCTTACCGGCTTATATGCAACTTTTTCAACTGTTACACCTACTGCGGCGCAGGCAGTCACTGCCAATATGATTGCCGTCCAAGCAGGCAGCCCACATGCCACCATAATCGGTATGGTATAAAGCAGCACATAGCTTCCTACCATGATAAAATCTCCATGGGCAAAATTGATCAGGCGGATAATTCCATAAACCATGGTATAACCAAGGGCTACCAGCGCGTATACACTTCCTATTTTCAATCCATTGATAATCTGTTGAATAAATATACTTACCTGTGTTCCCATAGACAACTTCTCCTTACAGCTGACGGCACAGAGTGACATCTGTGCCGCCGCTTATTTCTTTCCTATTAGTTAACCGGCCAGTGTAGTCTTCCAGACAGCTGCACCGTCTTTAAATTCAATGATTGCTACAGATTTTTCAGGAGTACCTGTTTCATCAAGAACAAAGCTTCCTGTTACACCGTCAAAGCTCATACCGGACATTGCATCGCGGATAGCTGTTCTGTCAGTGGATCCTGCTTTCTCGATGGCATCCGCCAGCATATATACGGAATCATATGCCAGAGCACCAAGAGCATTCAGACTTTCTGTTCCATACTTTTCAGTGTATGCCTTAACGAATGTCTGTACTGCTTCAGCGGTATCATCAGGTGAATAATGGTTGGTGAAGTAGCAGTTATTGTAAAGTGTCTTGTCATCAACCATGGTACCGAGTGTACCATCCCAACCGTCAGCACCCATGATCACACCTTCATATCCTGCTGCCCTTGCCTGAGGTACAATGTAGGGACCTACCGCATTGTAATAGTAAGGTGCAAACAAAAATTCTGCGCCGCTTGCCGCAATGTTGGTAAGCTGTGATGAGAATTCCGTATCATCTGTTGAAGAGGAGCTTTCCTCTGCAACGATTTCAAGTCCAAGTTCCTGTGCTGAAGCTACGAAAGATTCTCTAAGACCTGCTGAATAAGCATCGCCTGATGCATACAGGACAGCTACCTTGGTAACACCCAGCTCCTCTGCTGCAAACTTGGCAGCCATCTTTCCCTGATAAGAATCCTTAAAGCAGGTTCTGAATACATAGTTGTCGGATTCTGTGATCGTATCTGCCGTTGCTGTAGGTGTTAAGAGAACGATCTGGCTCTCATCAGCAAGAGGTGCAAGACCTGCGGTTACACCGGAAGTAACGGAACCGATGATGGCACATACATCTTCGCCTACCAGCTTGTTAAATGCATTTGCACCCTCGGTAGAATCGCCTTTATCATCGTAGGAAATTACTGCAAGGGGCTTGCCCAGCACACCGCCATCTGCATTGATCTCTTCCACTGCAAGATTGATGGCATTTACTACGGATTCACCGTAAGCTGCCAGATTTCCTGTGTTGGGTGAAATGGTACCGATCGTAATGGTATCACCTGTAGCTGCGGCAGGTGCTTCTTCCGCATCAGCTGTATCTGTTGTTTCAGCAGTGCTTTCTGTAGAAGCCTCTGTGCTTTCCGCAGGTGCTGTGGAACCGCCGCTGCAGCCTGCCAGTGATGAAGCTGCAAGAGCTGCCACACTTGTCAGAGCCAATAATTTCTTTAACATTTTTTTCTTCATAATGTCTCCTCCTTAAAATTTGATCTATAAAAAAACTTCGCGGGTTGTCTTCACCTGCGAAGTTCTTTTACCTGTTATTTTGTTTTTCTGTTTCAGCCATGCTGTCTTTTAACAGTTTAATCTAAAATCAACAAATCTTTTAATAATATCAGCACACTGTTCATATGTAAAGATTCCGGTATCGAGAGATAAGTCGTAATTCTTGACATCCTCCCACTCTTTGCCGGTATGATACTTATAATATGCGCTCCGGTAAGCATCCATTCTGGCGATTTCCGCTTCTGCCTGCTTTCTTGAAATGCTCATCCAGTCCATCTCATGGGCCACGCATTTTTCATAGGGAGCGTGGATAAAAACTCTTACCAGATAAGGATAATCCCTGAGCACATGATCCGCTGCCCTTCCTACTACAACAAAGGATTCTCTGTGTGTCAGTTCCCTGAGAACCTTTGCCTGATAATTAAACAGGTTGTCATTGGATGTAAAGTCATTGCTTTCCGGCGGAATCAATTCTCCGTTATAGACCTTTTTAAAAGCCTTGAACAGCGGTTTTTTCTTCGTTGTCTCGTCTGCTGCTGCAAAGAGCTTTTCATTGATACCACTGTCTTCCGATGCCAGTCGAAGGAGCTTTCTGTCATACATGTCAATCTGATAATCCTCTGCCAGCATTTTTGCTATGGTAGTTCCTCCGCTTCCACAGGTTCTTGTTATTGCTATCACAAAATTCTTCACTGCAATTCCTCCTTTTGAAGCCAGTCACCGATTATCTGACCAAGTTCTGTTCTGCATTCTGCAAAATCATGAGATGCCTGCAGCGTGATCAGCTGCTTTACGGTATCTGAATGATATGCTTTCAATTGATTCCATAAGGGATAAACACATTCCTTCGCCGGAGCGATATCATCAAATTCTCCTTCTATAAAGAGAAGATTTCTGTCCTTCAGATCCTCAAATGCTGTATTAAGGTCTGTTTCCCTATAATGCTCTCTGGCATTCAAGAACAGTTCCTCCGTGGAACCTGCATGGAGCATATATCCCATGGGCAGGATGGAATTTTTGAAAAACTCTTCCTCCTTTGCCCGAAACAGATAGGCCATGTTGAAGGATGCCATTGCTACGATTCCTTTCACAAAGGGAAGTTTCCTTGCGGCATTTAAGACCGTCTGTCCTCCCATGCTGTGGCCTGCAAGATAGATATGTTCCCGGTCAATGCCCAGGCGTTCGCCTTCCGCTCCGTAAGCAAACTCAGCAACTGCTATGGCATCTTCGATAGCGTTTGTAAAGGAATAAATCCCTTCGCTTCCCCAGGCACCCCGGTAATAGGGTCTTAAGACTACAAATCCTCTTCTCATTAATGCCTGTGCAATATCATCATTGCTGGTGATACCCGGAAATCCATGGAACAAACATACACACGGATAAACTACTTTTTCTCCGCTGTCCGGCACATAAATTTCACCGTAAATATGATCGCCTTTCACTGTAATGTCAAGCGTCTCATAGTGAGCATTTTTCTTTTTCTCCGGTTCCTCACACATATCTTTTCTCCGTCTGTTTTGAAAGTTATTATAATATCGTTCATTTTCATTGTCAATTATCATTAATAATAGTATTTTATTTTGTAAAATACTAATTCCCGACACGATGAATAATTAAAAAGTAGTATTTTTTTCTCCATCTGCTAACCCCTGATAAGCACGAAGTCTTTGTGCCGTCTGTGTCACGGCAAGTCCGCCTTCCCCTGTCTCCTTCAGACATTTCGGCATATCATTGCCTATTCTGCGCATGCTGTCTATCACCTCATCAGCAGGGATAGCACTCTTTATTCCTGCAAGGGAGAGCTGTGCACTCGCCACCGCATTGACTGCCCCCGCGGAATTTCTTTTGATGCAGGGTACCTCCACAAGCCCGCAGACAGGGTCACAGGTAAGTCCCAACATATTCTTAAGAGCAAGGGTCATGGCATTTACGATCATGTCATTGTCACCGCCCTGGAGATAGGCAAGCCCTGCCGCTGCCATGGCACTTGCCGAGCCGATTTCCGCCTGACATCCTCCGGAGGCTCCTGCGATGCAGGCATTTTCCGCAATCACCTCGCCAATCCCTGCGCAGAGGAAAAGTGCCTCCACCATCTTATCCTCTGCCACATCAAATAACTCCTGATAGGAGAGAAAGACTGCCGGTATGACACCACAGGAGCCGGCTGTGGGTGCCGCCACGATTCGCTTCATACAGGCATTGGATTCCCCCATTTTGATTGCTTTTTCCATCACAAGGGATGCATAATCTCCCATCAGATTTTTACCAGCCTTGTTATATACATGAATTTTTCCACCGTCTCCTCCGGCCAGCTTACTTGCTGAGACCAGATCCTTGTCATACTCCTGATCGGCCTGCTTCATGGACAGATACATATGATGCATGGTCTCAAAGGTCTCCTCTTTGGTGACCTGTCTCTCCTCCATATCTTTTTTCATGATCACCTGCCACATGGGTATCTGGTACTTCTCCGAAAGACTTACAATGTCCCGGACTGAATGATATAACATTTCCATCTGATCTGATTCCTTTCTTTCACTGTGATTTGCATGCTGCTGTATTCCGATTGTCAGAATTTATAAAAGGCTTAAGTATGTGACTTTCTGGATTCCTTCCAGATGTTCCAGCCATTTGATAGAGTCCCTGGGAATTTCCTGGTCACACTCAAGCACCATGACCGCTTCCCCGCCCCGGCTGTTGCGGTAGAGCTGCATGGTGGCAATATTCACCGACTTATGGGCAAGCATGGAGGTCACTTCCGTCACATGTCCCGGCTGATCCAGGTTGTGAACCACAAGAGTCGGATAATCCCCGGAAAAGTTGGTGGCTATACCGTCTATCCTGGCAATGTTAATGCGGGATCCCCCAAGGGATTCTCCCACGATCTCCAGTGTTTTTCCGGACACTCCTTGAAGGATAAGCTCTGCTGAATTGGGATGTGCCTCCTTCATCTGTGCTTCCCCAAAAATAATGCTGATTCCCTGCTCCTTAGCAATGGACAGGCTGTCCGGTATTCTCGTGTCATCCGGCTTCATGCCAAGAAGTCCCGCCACCAACGCCTTTCTGGTGCCATGTCCCGTTCCTGTTGCCAGGAAGGAACCATACAGGAGTATCTTTGCCGACTTCACCGGCTCATCCAGAAGCTTTCCCGAAATATAACCGATTCTCACCGCTCCCGCCGTGTGGGAGCTTGAGGGTCCCACCATGACAGGACCGATAATATCATATAAATTCATTTTTCTTTTTCCTCTTTTCCTTTCTGATCGTGTAAACCAAACGCCGATGTGCTATGCAAGTCGACCGAATACAAAAAAGGACAAAGAAGTAATGCGTGAGTACTTCTTTGTCCTTAGACCGATTATAAAATCTTTTTCTTTATTTAGCAATTTATTTTTTCATTGCAATCTTCAAAAGCATCTCCACGATCTTCTCCATGGAATCTGCACAGATATATTCAAATCTGCCATGGAAATTGTGTCCTCCGGTACAGAGATTGGGACAGGGAAGCCCCATGTAGGAAAGCCTAGCTCCGTCGGTACCGCCTCTGATGGGAACCACGATCGGATTCACTCCTGTCTCCTCCATGGCAGCTTTCGCGTTCTCAATGAGCTGCATATGCTGCTCAATGATCTCCCGCATATTGTAGTAAGAATCCTTCATATCAATCTGCACGGTATCCTTACCGTATTTTTCGTTCAGATAGGCGCCGATCCTTAAGAAAGTTTCCTTCTTCCGTTCAAACTTATCCTTATCGTGATCCCTGATAATATACTCTGACTGCGCCTTTTCCACGCTTCCGGAAAGCTGATCCAGATGGTAAAATCCTTCGTACTTTTCCGTATACATGGGATTTTCAAAGACGGGAAGCATATTCTGGAACTCCATGGCAAGCAATAGGGCATTCACCATCTTGTTTTTGGCATCTCCCGGATGTACGCTCCTTCCATGAAAGGTAACCTTTGCGCCGGCAGCGTTGAAATTCTCATATTCCAGCTCCCCAAGCTTTCCGCCATCCACGGTGTAGGCATAGTCTGCTCCAAAAAGCTTCACATCAAAATGATCTGCTCCCGCTCCCACTTCCTCATCAGGTGTAAAACCGATTCTGAGCTTTCCGTGGGGAATATCCCTGCTTAAAAGGAGCTGCTCCGCCATGGTCATGATCTCCGCAACGCCCGCCTTGTCATCTGCGCCAAGAAGCGTTGTCCCGTCTGTCACGACCAACCGCTTTCCTGTATATTCCACAAGCTCCGGAAAATCCGAGACCTTCATGACGATATTTTTCTCTTCATTCAGAACAATATCTTTTCCGTCATAGTTTTCTATGATTCTCGGCTTCACATTTTCTCCCGTGACCGCCGGTGAAGTGTCCATGTGGGCAATAAAGCCGAGCACCGGTCTCCCATCGCAACCCTCGGAAGCAGGGATCGATGCATACACATAGCAATGCTCTGTATCATAAGTGATATCCTCCGCTCCCATTTCCTCAAGCTCCTTTACCAGAAGCTTTGCCAGATCGTGCTGCTTTGCCGTGGTAGGACAGGCTGTGCTGTTCTCATCCGACCGGGTGTCGATCTTTACATAATTTAAAAATTTTTCAATAACCTTTGACATATTGAAACCTTCTTTCTATTAGCGATTCGGTAGTCTCTCATTATGTCATAATGGGCATGAAAATCAATTGCCGGCGATTTTGGGCACGGTAAAGATGAGACTCATAAAAACGTGGAAGCCTTTGCTGAACACGTTTTTAATCTCTGAGGCTCATCGGAACGTATCGTGCACATGAGCAGGCGATTGATTTTCTGCCCATAATGACAATGATTACTCCTATCCCACTATCATAGACACGATCGGCATGGTCGCCACAGACAAAATCGTGGTCAGTGCCACTCCTCTTGATGCCATCTCGTAATCCCCGTCATACTGCTGTGCAAGCATAGCCGTCATACTTCCCACCGGTGTTGCCAGCATGACCATGCACACACCGCAGATAATCTCATTGTCCAAAAACTGCCTGATCAAAAGTACTCCCAATACCGGAATCACCAGAAGTTTCAATACGGAAAACAAGAGCAGCTTCCCATCCATAAACAGCTTTTTGATATCCATCGTGGCAAGAGATGCTCCGATCACCATCATACTTAAGGGCGCTGTCAGATTGCTCAAATGGGTGGTTGTACTTTTGACAAAACGGGGAATGGGTATCTGCAGAAAATAGATGACGATTGTGACAATACACGCAATCACCCCGATATTCATAACTCTTTTCAGGGAAAAGGATTCCTTTAAGCTTACCTTCTCATCGGCCGACATTGCCGACACACCAAAAGTATAAATCAGAATATTATACGGAATACTGAAAAGAGATGCATACAACACGGCGCTGCTTCCGTAAAGAGCTGCTACAACCGGATATCCCATAAATCCGATATTGGAAAAAATGGTCATGGCCTGATAAGTGCCTCTGCTCTTTTTGTCAATCTTAAGCAGTGCAGGAATCACCATCGCAAGCAGTACAAGCACTGTGTACACGATAATCACAAGACCAAATACCATGAGCAGTTCTTCTCCCTTTATCTTGTCATCCCCCATACAGCCTGTGAGAACCATGGCGGGATTTGCAATATTCACCACAATAGCCGAAAGCTTTTTGTTCACCTCATCTGTGATGATCTGCAGATTATAACACAAAAAACCCGCTCCCATTATAATAAAAAGTACGATCATCTGCTCTAACAATAACATCTTACTTATCTCCCCGTGTCTCTCTATCTCTTGCCATAAACAAGTACGGCTGCATTCAGCTTTCCTTTTTTGCTCACACCCTGCTTTTCTGTGTAAATAAACTTTCCATAGCCTCTGACACTGACCTTGTCCTTTGGCTTCAGCATCCTGCTGTTGTTTTCACACAGCCTGCCGTTCACAAAAATCTTTTTCTGCCTGAAAAGCTCCGCGCCCTCACTCCTTGATAATTTATACACCTTGGAGATCACACCGTCAATACGTTCCGATGCAATCTGGATCCGAAGCTCTGTCAGGTCTTCCTCCCTCTGCACCGGAATTTCCGAGGTTTCCTCACACAAAATCGAAGTGTGTTTTATTTTGCTCAGGTTCCCTAAAATAAAAGGTGCAATGGATCTTAAGCAAAACAGATATCCCACATTGTCCTTTAAAATAATATCCCCCAGTGTACTTCTTTCAATACCAAGATTCATCAGTGCTCCCAGAAAATCGCGATGACTTAAGTCATCCGCAAACTTCTGCATCAGCGGTCTGATCTTAAGGCAGGTAATGGGAAACGCTTCCTCATACCCAAACACTTCCTGACTCCCAAAGCGCAGCATGACCCTCTCCGCATCCTCATATCCTCCGAAAATGGTAGCAGGAACAAAGGACAATTCTCTTTCCATTTCATAATAGCAGGACAGATCAGAAAGTCCCAGAAAACCTGTAAATGTATAGATATTGTTCTGCCAGGCTTTGTCGGCCAGCTCCTTCAATCGCTTTTTTAAAAGCTCTTCTTCCTCTATCATATTCTCACCCGTTCCTCATCATAACACAACCATAGCATTTCTGCCAACAATAGAAATAATAGAGAAACTCATAGTAATTTTCAATAGAGCACATAATACCCCATTTAAAAACATATACTCTTTGCAATGCAATATGCTAAAATAGCTATTGATAAATCTCATGATACGCGGGAGGGAAAATATGAATCTCAAAGATGCTGTCAAAAGTATCATAAAGCCCCACGAGGATGATGTACTGAAGCCTCTCTCCACCGAATTTAGCGAAAATCTTGATCCGGAACATATTTTGTGTGAATATCCAAGACCCCAGATGGTGCGGGACTCTTATATTAATTTAAACGGAATCTGGCGCTATGCCATTACAAAGGAGGATAAGCTCCCGTCAGAATTTGACGGTGAAATTCTGGTGCCCTTCTCTCCGGAATCCCCTCTTTCCGGCGTAGGCAGACAGCTACAGCCGAATGAATATCTCTGGTACCAAAGAAGCCTTCCCATAGATTCCGCCGCTTTTGCGGAGGGCAGGCACCTGATCCTGCATTTTGGGGCAGTTGACTATCTCTGTACCCTCATCGTCAACGGAAAGGAAGTCTTGACCCATGAAGGAGGATACCTTCCTTTTGAAGCGGACATTACCCCCTTTCTTCAGTCCGAAGGCAATGTGCTTGTGCTGAAAGTGCAGGATTTCACGGAAGAAAAAAGTCAGGCACGCGGAAAGCAGAGCTTAAAGCGGGGCGGGATCTTTTATACCGCCCAGAGCGGGATCTGGCAGAGTGTGTGGATGGAATGGGTCAGCCCCTCCTATATAAAGAAATTGAATGTACAGGCAGATTATGACACCAGAAAAGTTACCGTCCATGCTCTCCTCCACGTTGACAGCCTTGACCGAGACGTCACGGTTTCTAAGGAGCATACTGTCCCTTTGGCGGACTTCCATCCCTGGACTCCGGAATCTCCCTATCTCTATGATCTGGAGATCTCTTACAAAAATGACAAGGTAAAAAGCTATTTTGCCTTTCGCAGCTTTACCATTGAAAAAAGCGATGGAATTCCAAGATTCTGTCTCAATCATAAACCCTATTTTCTGATGGGCGTGCTGGATCAGGGCTACTGGCCGGATGGGCTCTACACTGCTCCCTCGGATGAGGCTCTTATTTATGACATCACTGTCATGAAAGAGATGGGCTTTAATATGCTGCGCAAGCATATCAAAGTAGAAAGCGCCAGGTGGTATTACCACTGCGACCGCCTTGGCATGATCGTATGCCAGGACATGGTTAACGGCGGCAGCGCCTACCATATGCCGGTGATCAGCTACCTGCCCACGCTCTTCCCCCGTCTTTCCTCCCACCTGAAGGATACCCATGCGGCAGCTCTTTCAAGAGAAGATAAAAAAGCCCGCGTGCAGTGGGAAAAGGAATGCATGGAAATGATCGATACCCTGTCTTTCTTTCCCTCCATCGCCATCTGGTGTCTTTTCAACGAGGGCTGGGGACAGTTTGACACCGTCCGTCTCACTGCCCTTGTCCGTGCAAAGGATCAAAGCCGCCTGATCGATTCTGCCAGCGGCTGGTTTGACCAGAACTGCGGTGACTTTATCAGTGTCCACAACTATTTCAGACCTTTAAGTGTTCCTGTAAAGAAATGGGGAGAGCGGGCCTTTTTCCTGTCGGAGTACGGCGGATATGCCTGCCATTTGAATGCGCACTCAAGCGTTGAGAGAGTCTTTGGCTACAAACGCTACGACACACCGGCACAGCTCCGGGAGGCCTACAGAGAACTGATACAAAAATCCCTGCTTCCACTACAGAAACAGGGACTCTCAGGCGCCGTCTACACCCAGCTGTCCGATGTGGAGGAGGAAGTAAACGGTATCTTAACGTATGACCGAAAGATCAATAAACTAAAGGCTTAGCCCGCAGGTGATGCCTGCTCATTTCCCATGATCTTATCCAGTTTTCGGCGCACATGAATGTAAGCGGGAAACAGGAAAATATCAGCGAAGATCCATGCAAGGGGATTGGCAAAGCAGACACCCATAAAGCCAAGCTTCGGTACCAGCACAAGACCGGCAAGGGTTCTTGCCACCATCTCAAACACACCCGCCAGAATCGCAAAGGTGCTAAAGCCCATACCCTGAATCATAAACCGGACAATATTGACAAAAGCCAGGGGGATATAGAAAGCACTGTTCACGATCAGCATCAGCTTTGCGTTCGCAATGATAGCCGTTTCATCCCCGCTGACAAACAGCTGAGATAATTTGTCACCGAGAAGGAACATGACAATAAAGGCAAGCACAGAATACACGATTCCCAGAATACTGCAGGATAACAGTCCTTTTCCCAGTCTGTCAAGCTTCCTTGCACCCACATTCTGTCCGCCGTAGGTTGCCATGGTGGAGCCCATCGCATCAAAAGGACAACAGAAGAACATGCTCACCTTCCCGGCTGCCGTAACCGATGCCACAGCCGCAGATCCCAGGGAATTCACGGCTGTCTGTAAAATCACGGAACCGATGGCGGTGATGGAATACTGCAGGCCCATGGGAACACCCATGCTGTAGAGCACCCTCATATGGTCCGTATTGATCCTCCACTCTTCCCTTGTGATATGCAGAATTTCAAATTTCTTTATCATGTAAAGCAGACACAAAATACCTGAAATGAGCTGTGACACCACGGTGGCAATTGCCGCACCTGCCACACCCATACGGAAGGTTACAATGCACAGAAGATCAAGCCCGATATTTAAGACCGAAGAAATAATCAAAAACACAAGCGGTGTTTTGGCATCTCCCATGGAACGGATCACACCGGATA
The DNA here is from genome assembly GCA_017622575.1 of Lachnospiraceae bacterium. Taxonomy (GTDB): domain Bacteria; phylum Bacillota; class Clostridia; order Lachnospirales; family Lachnospiraceae; genus Suilimivivens. The sequence goes on along the minus strand of JAGAQU010000007.1, from coordinate 3,390 downwards.
AAATATTGTAAAGATAGGTGGCCGGAATCCCTATAAATATGATCAAAATGTAAATATAGGCACTTTCAAAGATATCCTCAGGCGTACGCATCCAGGTAAGGATCTGCCTGCACAGAATTGACACGACCACAGTCATAACCGATGCAAATGCAATAGAAAGCCATACGCTGTTTGCTACAAACTGACGCATGCCGGAATAATCTTTTGCTCCGAATTTGTGGGCAACCGGAATGGCAAACCCATTGCAGACACCCATGCAAAAGCCCACAATCATAAAGTTGACAGAACCGGTAGCGCCCACACCCGCAAGCGCATCAACGCCCAAAAACTGTCCCACGATGATGGTATCGATCACACTGTAGAACTGCTGAAACAAAAAGCCAAACAAAAGCGGCAGTGAAAAACCCAGAATCAATTTCATGGGAGAACCCACGGTCATATCTTTTGTTGAATTCTTAGCCATCTTTCCTTCATTTCCCTTTCTTCTCTGAAACACTTTCATCAAAAGCCGAAACCTATCATAGTGCAATCCACTCCATAAATCAAGTAGAAAATCAGAAAGAAAAATAACTTTTTTATTTATTCCATTTTTACCATTCTGTAGCCCACCCCTACATGGGTTTGAATGTACTGGGCAGAATCAGAATTTTTCTCAAGCCTTCTTCGAAGTGTTGCCATAAATACCCGTAGGGAAGCCACATCGTTCTCCCAGCTGTGTCCCCAGATATTCTGTGTAATAAAAGTATGGGTCAACACCTTTCCCACATTTTTGGCAAGAAGACACAGAAGCTTGTATTCAATAGGGGTCAAATGAAGTTCCTGCTCCTCCAGATAGGCACAGCCTGCCACATAATCAATCCGAAGCTTTCCGTTTACAAAGGTGGAAGCATTCACCTGCTCTCCCTGACCGGTTGCAAGTCTTCTCTCCGTCACCCGAAGCCTTGCGAGAAGCTCCTCCACAGAGAAGGGCTTTGTCAGATAATCATCCGCTCCGGCATCCAGGGCATCCACCTTGTCCATGTCTTCACTTCTGGCACTGATAACGATAATCGGCACATTGGACCAGGTACGGATCTTTCTGATCACTTCAATCCCGTCCATATCCGGAAGTCCCAGATCAAGCAGAATGATATCCGGATTATGGGAGGATGCCTCCAGAATGGCTGTCTCTCCGTTCATGGCTGTCAGATATCTGTAATCATGAGCCTTTAAGGTGGTGATCATCAGATTCTGTACCGTTCTGTCATCCTCCACAACCAAAATCAATGTTTTATTCATGCAGATCAACCTCCTCAACGGGTAATGTAAACATAAATACTGCTCCTTTCGGAACGTTATCCGTCACCGTGATTTCTCCTCCATGGGCAGCGATAATTGACTTGCAAAGGGAAAGTCCCAGACCGAGACTGCGCCTGCTGTCCGAGATGCTTTTCGCTCCGCTGTAAAACATGTCAAATACCGCCTCCTTGCTCTCATCCGGAATTCCGGGCCCATTATCTGCAATCCGTACAACGGCATCTTTTTCCGTTCGCCTTGTGGTGATCACGATTTCCGAACCCCTTTGTGTATATTTAATGGCATTCTCCACAATATTGATCACCACCTGCATGATAAGTCTTGCGTCTATTTTTACAAGAATAAAGTCCTCCGATGGCTGAAAAATAATTTTATGCTCTGCCTTTTTCCTGCTGACATGCTGCAGTGCCTCTGTGACCACCTCGTCAAGAAGCTCAGCCTGCAGGCGGATGCTCAGCCTGCCCTCCTCTATTTTTGTCACGGAAAGCAGATTCTCCACCAGATTGATGAGCCAGATGGAATCGTCATAAATATCCAGATACAGCTGTTTTTTCGTCTCCTCGTCAAACATTTCCCCATTGGATAAAAGATTGCTGGCATTCCCAGATATGGAGGTTAAGGGCGTTCTAAGATCGTGGGAGATGGAGCGCAGAAGATTAGCCCGGAGCTGTTCCTTCTGGGCGAGCAATGCTGCCTTTGCCCTCTCTCTTGCATTCTTCTCGTTCTCAAGTGCCAGTGCGCATTCTCCCAGTATGGACAAAAGAATACTGTCTTCGAAGGAATCAAGCGGTCTGTCGCCAATGACAATGCCGATCACCCCGTATACCCCATTGCCTGTTCTGATGGACAGATACAGACAGCCTGCATCTGCAAATGTACCTGTTGTAGCACCTGCATGTTGATTATTTTGTAACACCCAGAGTGCAGCTTTCCTTTCCTTTTCCGAGAGATATTCCTTTCTCACTGTTTCTCCGTCCACAGCAAAACACATGGGATCTGCCAAGTCATCCTCAATCACCGGATAAATTACCATATCCCTGCCAAGCAGCTTGATCAGCTGCGTTGCCGCCACTGCGACAATCTCTTTTTTCTCTTTTACTCCTTCCAGAAGCCGGTTGGTTTCCAGCAGAATCCCGGTACGATATGCCGCCTGTGCTGCCTGCTTTGCCTGCCTTTTCAGCCGGATAGCCAAAGAACCCGTGAGGAAGGCAGCAGCGAACATGGTAAGAAAGGTAACCGGATAATCCTTTTCATAGGCAAGAAGGGTGTATCTCGGCTCCGTATATAAAAAGTTAAACACGATCACACTGACAATAGAGGATATCAGGCTGTAGATCTGATGGTTGGTGATGATGGAGGTGATCAGCACCCCGATAATATACACCATAATGATATTGGCTTCGCTGAATCCCAGCTTCCAGAATCCAAAGCTGATAGCGGAGGCAATAACGATCATGGAGATACTCTTCATCACATCGGAAACGTTCAGCAGGCCTTCCGTTATTTTTCCCGCTTTTGTCATCCGGTAATTCTCTTCCATTATTCCTTATGTTCCTTTCTATTTTCATCTGCTGTTTGATCCAGGAAAATCCCCAGCTTCCTTATGGCAATGAAACCTATGATGATGGCAATCCCGAAGGCCACCCCAAGTACAACTGTTTCCATTATACCACCTCCGCGCTTTTTTATATATGGAAACATTTCTGCATATCTTTATTTTTACCGAGTACCAGTATGGCATCCCCTTCGACAAAGCAGGTATCAGGCGTTATGGTGAGCTCCAGCTTCTCATTTCTCTTTAATGCCATAATGTTGATACTATATTTCTTTCGGATATTGATCTCTCCCACTGTTCTTCCGATCCATTCGTTCGGAGCGGCAACCTCAAAAATTGCATAGTCATTATCCAGTTCTATGTAGTCAAAAAGATGATCGGAGCTGTAACGGATCGCTGTCCAGGTAGCCAGCTGTTTTTCCGGATAGACAATTTCATCTGCGCCGTTCCGGAGGAGGAATTTTGCTTGTACATCTCTGGCAGCTCTCGACACCACCATTTTTGCTCCCAGCTCTTTTAAGAGAGAGGTGGTTTCCAGG
>JAGAQU010000073.1 GCA_017622575.1 Lachnospiraceae bacterium | reverse complement strand
GTGCGGAGCAAGAGAGAAAATCAGCCGCCGGCGAGCCTCGGACTGGCATATTTCAGAGAGGAACGATAGAAGATAAGGGGCAGCTCCTGCGGGCTACTCACAGAATGCCTTGCAGCCATTCATAGCCCTGCGGGCTACTCATGGACGGCTGTCGCCGTATAATAAAAGAAAAAACCATGCTATCAGGTGAGCAAGCTCCCCATAGCATGGTTTTTCTTTTATTGCAAGGCTTGTAGATTAACCAAAGTATCTTTTTAACAGACCTTCAAATGCCTTACCGTGTCTAGCTTCGTCACGAGCCATCTCATGAACGGTATCATGGATTGCGTCAAGGTTAGCAGCTTTTGCTCTCTTTGCAAGATCAAACTTACCTGCTGTAGCGCCATTCTCAGCATCTACTCTCATTTCCAGATTCTTCTTTGTGGAGTCAGTAACAACTTCGCCGAGAAGCTCTGCAAATTTAGCAGCGTGCTCAGCCTCTTCCCATGCAGCCTTTTCCCAGTATAAACCGATTTCGGGATAGCCTTCTCTGTGAGCAACTCTTGCCATTGCAAGATACATACCAACTTCGGTACATTCACCGTTAAAGTTTGCTCTTAAATCTTCAAGAATATCTTCGGAAACACCCTGTGCAACACCTACAACGTGTTCAGCTGCCCAAGTTTTTTCTGCACTCTGAGCTGTGAATTTTTCAGCTGGCGCATTACAAACAGGGCACTTCTCGGGAGCAGCATCTCCTTCGTAAACATAACCACATACCTGACATACAAATTTCATAATCGTACTCTCCTTTTTTGTGAATATTTTATATTTGACAGCATAAGCCGGTAGGCTTTCACTGCATAAAACATAATAATAAGTTTATTATGTTCCTATCAAGATGATAATACCGTTTTACAACAGTTTTCACATTTCCCGTAAAAATAAACGGTATGTCCTTCCAACTGTCCTTTAAAATCAGCAGAGGCAATCTCATCAAAAGAAATCATATCCGGCACATCAAAATCAGATACAGAACCACATTCTTTACAGATAAAATGATAATGAGGAGTGGTGGTGGCATCAAAGTGATCCACACCATCGCCTACACGAATCCGGGCAATTTCGCCGATATCTGCCAAAAGAGTAAGATTTCGATAAACAGTGCCAAGGCTGATATTGGGAAATGTTTTGCGAACATTCATATACACCATATCTGCAGTAGGATGATCTTTTCTGCCTTCCAGAAATTCTTTGATAGAATCGCGCTGCTTACTATGCTTCAGGTTCATCAATAATACCTTTCTGAAAATAATAATCATTACTGATTTTAGTATATCAAAATGTCAGGCTATGTCAACAGATTTTATAAATTTTTTATATATTATCTTTTTTCTTTTATAATTTTTTTGTTCGGAGTATGATATACTTTTGTCAGAGCATTTGAGAGGGAAAGCCATGAAATTCAGAACAAGACTTTTAATCACTTTTTTAACGATTATATTATTGCCGCTTGTATTGGCGGTGACTGCTTTTCTTGCCATCGGTTATAACTTGTCCAGTGGTAAGGAGGAGTTTGGTTTCAGGGTCAGCGATTATAATGTCTGGATCGATCCTGCCCAGACCTCCAGAACCATGACGGATGAAATATTTTATAAAGTAAAGAATGAGATGGCGAATAATCCTTATTTTTTGGAAGACAGGAATATTTTGGATTCTATCAGTGAAGGGATTGAGGACAAATCCTCCTACATTATTATCAGAAAAAATCATGAACTATACTATACGGGAAATCAGTTGGCATCAGCTAAGATTTTTGACAAGCTTCCTGATTTTGATGTGGAACATATCGACTCACAGATGACACAGAGCATCTATTACGATGACCTGGGCAAGATAGTCCGGCAGATGGACTTTTATTTCAGAGATGGCAGTGAGGGAAGCTTTTTTGTGATCACCAAGGTCAATTCCATTCTCTCAAGAAAGCTGTTCATTGATATGGCGATTGCCATTACGATCATATTGATCTTTACGGGTCTGTTTCTCACAAGATGGATCAGCAAAGGTGTTTTTGAACCGATCAAACAGCTGAATATTGCCATGCAGAATATTGCCGAGGGTAATCTGGAATACATGCTGCCGGATAAAAATGACGGTGAGATTGGTGAGCTGTATCGCAATTATGAGGACATGAGACTGCGGCTGAAGGAATCTGCAGATGAAAAGATTTTGGCGGAAAAACAGAATAAGGAGCTGGTAAGCAATATTTCCCATGATTTGAAAACTCCTATTACAGCAATTAAGGGTTATGTGGAAGGTATTATGGATGGTGTGGCCAATACTCCGGAAAAGGTGGATAAATATATCAGAACCATATATAATAAAGCTAATGATATGGACAGGCTGATTAATGAGCTCACGGTTTATTCAGGAATTGACAGCAACCGTATTCCCTATCATTTTCACAAAATCAATGTGTCGGAATATTTCGGAGACTGTGTGGAAGAGGTTGCGCTGGATTTGGAATCCAAAAGTATTAAGCTGAATTATTCCAATCTGGTGTCTCCGGATACGGTAATTATAGCTGATCCCGAGCAGATGAAGAGAGTGATCAACAATATTATCGGGAACAGTGTGAAATATATGGACAAGCAGAGCGGAGAGATCGATATCAGGATTCTTGATGAAATAGATTCCATTCGTGTGGAAATTGAAGATAACGGCAAAGGAATTGCGGCAAAGGATCTTCCAAACATATTTGAAAGATTTTTCCGGTCGGATGCTTCCCGCAATTCTGCACAGGGTGGCAGCGGAATAGGGCTTTCCATTGTCAAGAAAATTATTGAGGATCATGGCGGTTATATCTGGGCCACAAGCAAAGAAGGAGAAGGAACCTGTATGCATTTTGTGGTCAGAAAATATCAGGAAGCACAGGATTGAAAAAAGAGAGCAGGAGGAAAAGATAATGAGTAGGATTTTGATTATTGAAGATGAAGAAGCGATTGCGGACCTTGAAAAGGATTACCTGGAGCTCAGTGGATTTGAAGTGAGTATCTGCAATAACGGTAAGGAAGGGCTGCAGACGGCTCTTGCGGAAGATTTTGATCTGATCGTGCTTGATCTGATGCTTCCGGGAATGGACGGATTTGAAATCTGTAAGCATATCAGAGATGAAAAGAATATACCCATTATTATGGTATCAGCGAAAAAGGATGATATCGATAAGATCAGAGGACTTGGCCTTGGGGCGGATGATTACATGACCAAGCCATTCAGTCCCAGCGAACTGGTTGCCCGGGTAAAGGCGCATATGGCAAGATATGACAGACTTGTGGGTTCTATTCAGAAAAATAATGATATTATTGAGATCAGGGGAATCCGTATTGATAAGACCGCCAGAAGAGTTACGGTTGACGGCGTGGAAAAGGCGTTTACCGGTAAGGAATTTGACCTTTTGACTTTTCTTGCGGAGCATCCCAATCACGTCTATACCAAGGAAGAGCTGTTTAGGGAGATCTGGGATATGGATTCCATCGGAGATATTGCCACTGTCACAGTGCATATCAAGAAGATCCGTGAAAAGATTGAATATGATTCGGCAAAGCCCCAATATATTGAGACGATCTGGGGTGTGGGCTATAGATTTAAGGTGTAAGAAAAGGGCAGGATGATCGGTGCAGAAAAATATTATTTTTGAAGATGAACATTTGATAGTAGCGTACAAGCCGGCCGGTATCGCCACCCAGACAGCAAGAATCGGGCAGCAGGATATGGTGAGTGAATTAAAAAATTATCTGTCCCGTAAGCCGGAAAATAAAGGAAAAGGGGAACCCTACCTGGGCCTTGTTCACAGACTGGATCAGCCGGTGTCAGGCATTCTTGTTTTTGGAAAAACAAAGCAGGCTGCCGCTTCTATAAGCCGGCAGATCACGGAAGGAACTTTTCATAAATATTATTATGCGGTAATTTACGGAAAGCCTGTAAAAGAAAATGACAGACTTACGGATTATCTTTACAAAGATGGCAGAACGAATATGTCCGTGATTGTGAAAAAAGATTTCCCGGAAGCAAAAAAAGCGGTGCTTGATTATAGACTGGTGAAAACCTTAATGGTGGTTGAAGTTTTACAGGAAGCGTCTCTGATGGAAATCGAACTGTTTACAGGAAGGCATCATCAGATTCGCGTCCAGATGGCAAATGCAGGAATGCCTCTCTTAGGGGACAGTAAATACGGCACGGAGACAGACAGGCAGTTCAGCCGGGAAATAGGCTGCAAGAATGTGGCTCTTTGCGCCTATAAATTAAAATTTCGGCATCCGAAGACAGGGAAAGAAATCCTGTTTGAAAGAAAGCCGGAGGAGGACATTTTTCTTCCCTTTTTTACCACAGGTATTTAAAATTTTACCATTATATTATCAATAAAATTACCCACACTATCATTGATGAAAGATATGATGGTGTGGGTGTTTTTATGGAAAAGACTGACTTGACAAAAAATCAGAAAAAGTACGGACTCCTGGTTGTGGTAATCGCAGGAGTTTATCTGTTCATGAGATTTTTGAGCCCCATTCTGTCCCCGTTTATCCTGGCGTTTCTTTTGGCAGGTTATTTGAGCAGACTGACCAAAAAACTGCCTTTTAGAATGAAAAAGCCCATACTGGCGGGAATCCTTTTGCTTTTTCTTGTTGCTTTGTGCCTGATTATCGCAGGCCTTATAGGAAATTTTGCCGTTCAAAAATGCAAGGAGATAGCAGACAGATTTCCTTTTTATGAGGATACTGTATGCGGATTGCTTGGAAACTGCTGTGATTTCATGGAGAGCAGCTTTGGAATAGATGGAGAGTCAGTAGAAAATTATGTGCTTGAACAGGTCAATGTATTTGCAGAGAATCTGGAAGTAAAGATACTGCCGGCAGTGATGAATAAATCCGTGACCTATATAAAAAATATGGCGGGAGCAGTGGGCTTTTTGGTCGTTGTCATCATAGCGGTTTTCCTGATCTTAAAAGATTATGATGAAGTCTTTTCCCGGATAAAAGAAAATGAGGATTTTAGAGGAAGTCTTGAAATTCTGCGAAAAATTATCATATATTTCAAAACGTATATAAAAGCGCAGATTGTAATTCTTCTGGTGATCGGTTTGATTTGTGCGACAGTGCTCGGAATTGTGGGGATAGAGGGCGGAATTGTTTATGGTATCGTTACGGGATTTATGGACACACTGCCTTTTATTGGTACCGGTATTATGCTGATACCGCTGGCCGTTTTTCAGTTGGTCGCCGGAAATTACTGGAATGCGGTGATCATTGCAGGTCTATATACCGTCTGTGCTTTGATTAGAGAATTTCTGGAGCCCAAGCTGATAGGGGATAAAGTGGGAATCTGGCCGGTAGGAATTTTGTTTTCCGTATTTGCAGGAATGAAATTGTTTGGTATAGTTGGTATTATCAAAGGTCCTGTCAGCCTTGTGATTATTTGTGAGACCTGCAGGTATCTTTTTACGGAAAAGGAAGAAAATGATAAAGAAGACAGCTAATCTTTTTACAACTGCATATTTGCTGCTGATGTTCTGCGCCTATCCCTTTTTTATTGAGAAGGGATATGAGAATATCGGAGAAGCCAAGAACCGGTTTTTTCTCTATGTTTCGATAGCAGCTTTTGTGATTTTGGGTATTTGTGCACTTCTGCATCTGTTTAAGGAACTTTGGAATATCCATTTGCAAAAGAAAGTGTATCTGATTGACTGGGATGAGGTTTCGGCAATGGATTTGTGTGTCCTCTTGTATGCGACCTTTATGTTTTTATCTTATGTATTCAGTGGATACAAAGATGAGGCATTGTGGGGAGCGGAAGGATGGTATATGGGACTTTTGCCGCTTCTTTTGCTGTGCGGGCTCTATTTTTTCATTTCCCGGATGTGGAACGGGGATATCAGGATATTTTATGTGCTTATGGCATCATCAGCCCTGGTTTTTCTCCTGGGTATCTGTAATCGTTTTTCTTTTTATCCTATAAAGTTTGAGGTAACGCAACCGGATTTTATTTCTACGCTGGGAAATATCAACTGGTTTTGCGGATATCTTTCTGTGGTTTCCCCTGTCGGTATCGGAATGTTTGTTTTACAGGATAAAAAGCAGGAGGCTTCCGGGAGAAAGGTTTACTATGGAAAGAAATGGCTCTTTGGAAGCTATGCGATGATCACTTTCGCGGCAGGCTTCTGTCAGGGAAGCAACAGCGTTTTTCTGTGGTTTGCAGCCCTTTTTGGCATCTGTCTCTGGATTTGTCTGGAAAAACAGGAGTGGATCAAAAACTGGTTGCTTCTTGTGATTCTTTGGGGCGCATCCGCGCAGCTTGTAAGATTTTTCCGATGGTTGTTTCCGGGGAAATACAATTATGATATCAATAATCTTTGCGGATATTTTACAGGATCTTCCGTCACAGTGTGGATTGTGGCGGTAGGTGTAATTGCCTACGTGATTTTGAGGAAGAAAGATAAAAGAGATTATCTTGTTGAGAAAAGATCCGTCATACGAAAAGCAATGATCGTACTTGTTTTTTCTCTGCTCGTGGCATGGCTTCTTTTGTCTTTGTTGAACACAGTATGGGGACTTTCTTTTTTGAACAAAAGCACTGCATTCCAAGGGTTATTTCTTTTCGACGAGAGCTGGGGAAACGGACGCGGAGCAGCATACAGTGCAGGAATTCAGATTTTGAAAGAGTTTCCTTTGATACATAAATTGTTTGGAGCCGGTCCTGATTGTTTTGCATGCTGTGCATATGCCATGCCGGAGCTTTCGGATATGCTCTATCGGTATTTCGGAAGTGCCAGGCTCACCAATGCCCATAATGAATTGCTCACCTGCCTTGTGAATACAGGAATATTCGGATTTATTTTTTACTTGGGCATTTTTGTTTCCTTTATCATTGGTTCCGGTAAAAAAAGGAAGAAAAATCCTGTTTTATATGTTCTGTCTTTAAGCGTGATCTGTTATTTTGTTCACAATATGGTCAGCTTTGCCCAGGTTTTGAATTTTCCCTATCTGTTTATGTTTGCCGGAATGGGACGGTATCTGCAAAAAATTTGTCAATCCCGTTGACAAATGGGGAAATTTTGCCTACAATCATGGTACGGTTCCTTTGGTGAGGAACCGGCATAAATTCATAGAAAACATGGCGATGAAGAGGACTAGTACAGATAGGAACCTTCCAGAGAGAAAATCCCCCGCACAGGGTCGGTATCTGTTGGCACAAGGCAGGGAGCTGAAAGATTTTTAAGCGTAAATATCCGGAACCTGCCTCGGAGCCCTGTATGAACGTGCACGACGTCACATAAATACAGCGTAACACCGGCGATAACGGTAGGAAAAGAGAATGTTTGAATGCATTAAGTAGGGTGGTACCGCCGGATTCCGGTCCCTTGTGGGGTGGGAAGGCGTGCCACCCTTTTCAATATTTTTATAGCAAAGGAGAGTAAAAATGGCTGAAAAAAAATTAGTGGAAGCGATCACATCCATGAATGAAGACTTTGCGCAGTGGTATACGGATGTGGTAAAAAAAGCAGAACTGATCGACTATTCCAATGTAAAGGGATGTATGGTGATCAAGCCTGCGGGATATGCTATCTGGGAGAATATCCAGAGGCAGCTGGATGAGAGATTCAAGGCGACAGGGGTAGAGAATGTGTATATGCCCATGTTTATTCCCGAAAGTCTGTTAAATAAGGAGAAGGATCATGTGGAAGGCTTTGCGCCGGAGGTTGCATGGGTAACTCACGGTGGATTAAATCCCCTTCAGGAAAGAATGTGCGTAAGACCTACTTCTGAGACACTGTTCTGTGATTTTTATAAGGGGGATATCCAGTCTTATCGCGACCTTCCCAAGGTTTATAACCAGTGGTGCAGCGTTGTGCGCTGGGAAAAGGAAACAAGACCTTTCCTCCGCTCCAGAGAGTTCCTCTGGCAGGAGGGACATACTGCTCATGCAACAGCGCAGGAGGCAGAGGAGAGAACGGAGCAGATGCTGAATGTATATGCAGATTTCTGCGAAGAAGTTCTGGCAATTCCCGTGATTAAGGGACGCAAGACAGAGAAGGAAAAATTTGCCGGTGCCGAAGCTACTTATACCATTGAAGCTTTGATGCATGACGGAAAGGCCCTTCAGTCCGGTACCAGTCATAACTTCGGTGACGGCTTTGCAAAGGCCTTCGGCATTCAGTTTACAGATAAGGATAACAAGTTAAAATATGTTTATCAGACATCCTGGGGTATGTCCACCAGAATCATCGGAGCCATCATCATGGTGCACGGTGATGATTCCGGTCTGGTACTTCCTCCCAAGATTGCACCTACCCAGGTGATGATCATTCCCATTCAGCAGAAGAAGGAAGGGGTGCTTGACAAGGCTTATGAGCTTCGTGACAGACTGAGCAATTTCCGTGTGAAGGTAGACGATTCGGACAAGAGTCCCGGCTGGAAGTTCTCCGAGCAGGAGATGCGCGGAATCCCTATGCGTGTGGAGATCGGACCGAAGGATATCGAGGCAGGCAAATGTGTGATCTGCCGTCGTGACAACGAGGAGAAGATTGAGGTGGCTCTTGATAAGCTTGAGGAGACAGTGGCAGAGCTTCTTGTGACGATTCAGGCAGATATGCTTGCAAAGGCAAAGAAGCATGTGGAGGAGCATACCTACGTTGCCACAAACAGAGAAGAGTTTGAGAAGCTTTTTGCTGAGAAATCAGGATTTGTGAAGGCAATGTGGTGCGGTGAGAGAGCATGTGAGGAAGAGATCAAGGATAAGATGGGTGTTTCCAGCAGATGTATGCCTTTCCATCAGGAATGCTTATCCGAAACCTGCGCATACTGCGGTAAGCCTGCAAAGAAGATGGTTTACTGGGGCAGAGCGTATTAAGATTTAAGAGTTTATTTTAGGATTAGAGGAATGCAGAATACAACCATAATACAATTACCCGAAAAAGTGAAATTCATCATAGATACGATTATGGAAGCCGGCTACGAAGCATATGCTGTAGGCGGCTGTATCCGTGATTCCATTCTTTTAAGAAAGCCAAGTGACTGGGATATCACTACCTCCGCCTCTCCCTATCAGGTGAAGGAACTTTTCAGACGGACGCTGGACACCGGAATCAAACACGGAACGGTAACGGTCATGCTGGATAAGGAAGGCTTTGAGGTGACCACCTACCGGATTGACGGTGAGTATGAAGACGGACGCCATCCGAAGGAGGTCACATTTACCCGCAATCTGACAGAGGATTTGAAACGCCGGGATTTTACCATAAATGCCATGGCGTATAATGAGAAGGACGGGCTTGTGGATATTTTTGGCGGACTTGAGGACATCAGGTGCAAGATGATCCGCTGCGTGGGAGACCCTGTAGAGCGTTTTTCGGAGGATGCTCTTCGAATGATGCGGGCAGTGCGCTTTTCCGCCCAGCTTGGTTACAGAATTGAAGAGGAAACATCAAATGCAATCCGTGTTCTTGCACCTGATTTAAAAAAGATCAGCGCGGAGAGGATTCAGACAGAACTTGTAAAGCTTTTGACCTCGCCCCATCCCGATTATCTGAGAATGGCCTATGAAACAGGGATTACCAAGGTAGTACTCCCGGAGTTTGATCTTTGTATGATCACAGAGCAGAAGAATCCCCATCACTGTTATACGGTGGGTGAGCACACATTAGTGGCCATGCAGGCTGTGCGGGCTGACAAGGTACTGCGGCTTGCCATGCTGTTCCATGATATGGGAAAACCGCTCTGTGTGACAACGGATGAGGAAGGAATTGACCATTTTCATGGTCATCCGTCAGTTTCGGAGGAAATTGCGGGGAATGTTCTGCACAGACTGAAATTTGACAATGATACTATTTATATGGTGAAAAAACTGGTAAAGTATCACGATCAGTATATAGAGCCGCAGCCTAAAAATGTGCGTCGCGCCATCCGGAAGATGGGAGAGGATGTTTTTCCTCTTCTCCTTGAGGTAAAAGAGGCTGATGTGCAGGCCCAAAGTGATTTTTTGCGGGAAAAGAAGGAGAAAAATCTGAAGGATGTCAGGGATGTGTATCAGAGGATCCTTGAGGAAAAGCAATGTGTATCCCTAAAGACGCTTGCCATAAATGGTAAAGATTTGATCGATCAGACCGGCATGAAACCCGGAAAAGAACTGGGAGAAGTACTGAATGATCTGTTGGATCTGGTAACGGAGGACCCGGCAAGGAACACCAGGGAGTATCTCCTCAAAGCGGCTAAAGAACGGCTAAAAAGGTAATACTTTTGAAATCCCCCTCATATGATAGGATATGACTTGCGATGGGGGTAATGATCGTGAATGACAGATATGTCAGTTTGCTGGAAAATTATGAAATAGAGGTACTTCGCACCTGGAAAGGGAGAGGTGCCGTTTTGTGTGAAACAAATCAGGGAACCCTGATTCTGAAAGAATATATGGGGCATAAGGATAAGTGCGTGTTTCAGGATGCAGTGCTTCATATGATTCAGGAGAAAGGTTTTTTCCATATAGAGACGATCATCAGAAATAAAGAGGGAGAATTGCTGACATCAGATGCAGATGGGACCTGTTATGTCCTGAAAACCTATTTTGAAGACCGGGAATGCAATGTGAAGGACAAAGGCGAATGTGCTCTTGCCATGGAAACACTGGCAAAGCTTCATAAAGCGGCAGTGATAGATGACCATCTGCCGCCTCTTGGAAAAAGCTATACGGTGGAGGAAGAATTTGACAAGCATAACAGAGAGCTTCGCAGAGTCAGAAAATTTTTAAAAGAAAAAAGCCAGAAAACAGATTTTGAACTTTATCTGATGCAATGTTATGATTATTTCTTTCAGCTTGCTTTAAAAACGGCAGAGGAATTCAAGGGATATGGCAGTAATCCGGAATCCGGAAGAGGCGCTGTGATATGTCATGGTGATTATCAGCATCATAATCTCATTTTTACAGGAAATGTGATGAATATTATCAATTTTGAAAAATGTACGGAGGACAGACCGGTCAGAGATATTTATCTGTTTATGAGAAAGCTTTTGGAAAAAAGTGACTGGTCTTCGCCCGTCGGCTTGGAACTTTTGAATGCATATGAAAGGGAGAATGAGCTGGAGAAAGAGGATTATATCCAGCTGTATTATCGCCTGGCTTATCCCGAAAAGTTCTGGAAGATTGCGAATTTCTATTACAACTCGGGGAAAGCATGGATACCGGGCAAAAATTTGGAGAAACTGGTAAAGGTACACAGGCAGGAGCAGGAAAAAAATGAATTTTTAAGAATCTTCAGAGAAAAGTATGGTATACTTACAGGGTAGACAGCCTTAAAATGTAATTGAGGAATACATGATGAGAAAAAATCTGAGCAAAAAAAACTTAATGAAGTGTGCAGCGGTAGGGATGTGTATCGTCCTTACGGGCTGCGGTACCATAGGGCTTGCACAGGAGGCAGCATTTGAAAGTGCTTATGAAAATAAACCGGAGGAAGAAACGGATATTTTTCTCTCCGAGAGCAGGGGCGTTCTGGAAGAGGTAAATGCGCAGGACGAAACCATTACCGTGTACAGAATGGATGAAAAAGATGAGATAACTCTGATTTATGATAATGCCACAGCAGTGCAGGATAAATATGGCAGTTCTCTTACCATGAGCCAGCTTAATCCCGGTGAGATCGTTGATCTTTGCTATAACAGTGAACTTGGGAAAGCCGGCAGAGTCAATGTTTCTTCCGACATCTGGTGTTATGACAATGTAGAAAAGCATGAAATTAATGAGGGAAGAGGAACCTTGCAGGTTGGCAGCGAAACCTATCGGATCAGTAAAGAGACAAAGGTCTTTTCAGGGCAGGAGCAATTATCTTTGGATCAGATTTTAAAACAGGATGTTCTTTCCCTGAAGGGAACAGGATACGACATTGCAAGCATTATTGTAGATAAAGGGCATGGGTACCTTAAGCTTGAAAATGAAGAAGCGCTGGTGGGTGGATTTATAGAAGTGGGACAGGCCGTGATACAGCAGATCAATGAAAATATGTTGATCACGGTTCCGGAAGGAAGTTATGTTGTCAGCCTGTCTGCGGAAGGGTTTCGGGAGACCAGAGAGATTACCATAGAGAGAAATCAGGAAACGATTCTGGATCTGGGAGATATTGATCTGCCGCAGCCGGTAAATGGAAGGGTAGTTTTTTCCGTCTATCCGGAGCATGCAGATGTTTCTGTGGATGGCGTCGCGATCAATACCGCTTATCCCATTTTACTGTCTTTTGGGCTGCACCAGGTGACTGCAAGCGCAGATGGCTATGATACGATTTCTGAATATGTCAATGTGGAAGGAGATACAACAACGGTAAGGCTTACCCTGGATGAGTTCGTTGAGAATACCGTTTCCGGTAATACAATCATGGAGGACAGTAATCATACCATTACCATTCAGGCACCTGCGGATGTGGAGGTATATCAGGATAATCTGTATATGGGAATTGCCCCCGTTACTTATAAGAAGACGGAAGGAAGTCATACCATTACTTTAAGAAAGACGGGATATGTGACCAAGAGTTATCAGATTGAGGTGACAGACGATGACCGTGATCTGGTTTACTCCTTCCCTGAGCTTGTCAGCGAAACGGAGAGTGACGGTGAAACAGTCAGCGGTAATACCGTGTCCGGAAACAGCAGTGAAAAATCCGGCAGCAGCAGTTCAAATGCCGACACCGTAAGCGGGAATCAGAGTGATGTGAGCGGAAACGGAATATAATTGCCAAAAGTGCATAAAAAGCCCGTAAAAAGGCAAAAATTCCTTGACAAACAGCGATAAAAAAGATATATATAGATATAGGCGTTTCATTCAAAGGAAAGAAACATCAAAATTATAAACACTCAAAATAGAGGAGGAGTTCGAAATGAACAAAACAGAATTAGTTGCAGCAATTGCTGATCAGGCTGAATTATCCAAGAAAGACGCAGAGAAAGCTTTAAAGGCTTTTACAGATGTTGTAGCAGATGAATTAAAGAAGGGCGGAAAGGTTCAGCTCGTTGGTTTCGGTACTTTTGAAGTATCTGAAAGAGCTGCTAGAGAAGGAAGAAATCCTCAGACAGGTGCTGTAATGCCTATCGCAGCTTCCAAGGCTCCTAAGTTCAAAGCTGGTAAGGCTTTAAAGGACTTAATCAACGCATAAGAATGAATGATTTTGAGGACCTGCTGATCGGCGGGTCCTTTTGTTTTTGCGGGCAACGAGCCAGTCAGCCGGGAGAATAATGAATATGAGATTAGATAAATATTTGAAGGTATCAAGATTAATTAAGAGAAGAACCGTGGCCAATGAGGCGTGCGATGCGGGAAGGGTGATGATCAATGACAGACCGGCAAAAGCATCAGCAGAAGTGAAACCGGGTGATATCATTACCATTGCTTTTGGCAATAAGGATGTAAAGGTGGAGGTCCTTGATGTGCAGGAAACTGTGAAGAAGGATGAGGCCAAAGAATTGTTCCGATATTTATAGAATATATGAGAAAAATCTTTCATACAATCTTTTATAGAGATGAAGCAGGAGAGTAAGTATGGAAGATTTAAACAGTGTTAATAAGCGTGCACATAAAATAACCCTGTTAAACAGAAGGACATGTAATCTTACCGGAGTCAATGATGTCCTTTCTTTTGACGTAAATGAGATCATTCTTGAAACAGATCAGGGGATGTTGATGATCAAGGGGAGTGAACTTCACGTAAACAGGCTGACACTTGACAAGGGAGAAGTGGACGTGGAAGGAAAAATTGACAGCTTTACCTATTCCGAGCAGGCAGGATCCGTGGCAAAGGGTGAATCTCTTCTTTCCAGGTTGTTTAAGTAAATTATGGTCAGCCAGAGTATTGCAAAAGAGGTAATGTTCCTTTTTCATTCCTTTTTTCTTGGAATGGTCATTACCTTTTTCTATGATGGATTCTTGATAGTAAGAAAACTGTTTAAACACACAATGTTTCTGATCTCTCTGGAAGATTTGATTTTTTGGATTGCCTGTGCACTTTCCGTGTTCTATGTGCTCTATGAGGAAAATAAT
The DNA here is from genome assembly GCA_017622575.1 of Lachnospiraceae bacterium. Classification (GTDB taxonomy): domain Bacteria; phylum Bacillota; class Clostridia; order Lachnospirales; family Lachnospiraceae; genus Suilimivivens. The sequence goes on along the minus strand of JAGAQU010000073.1, from coordinate 9,649 downwards.
GGCATGCTCAGATGGTTTGCCGTAGCCGGAGCGGCTTTGGGAATGTTTATGTACAAAAAAACCTTAAGCCCGCTGATCATTTTAACGGTAACAAAGGTGTTTTCCTTTCTTCTGAACCTTGCCGGAAAGATATTTAGAATGATAATGAAGCCTTTTCAATTTGTAGGAGGAGAAACCCTGAAAGGCGGAAGATTTGTAAAGAAGAAAGCCGGTAATATCCGGAAACTTCTGCAAAAGAAGTTGACGGAGTTTATGAAAACACTTAAAATAATATTACATAAACAATAAGGAATGTTTATAAAGGAGCTTATGATGGCAAGAAGAGTAGCCTACCGCAAAAGACGGCAGAATAAGTTCGGAATGTTTCTTGTGTTTCTGGTTGTTATCATGATCGGTGTTGTCGTTGCTGTCAGAAGTGTGGATATGAAAGCTACACTTGCAGAAAACAGGCAGCGTGAAGCGGAGCTTCAGGATCAGATAGCGGCAGAGCTGGAGCGTGCCGAGGAAATAGAAGAAATGGAAAAATATTCTGAGACCTTAGGTTATACCGAGGATGTGGCAAAGGAAAAGCTGGGTCTCATTAATGAAGGTGAAATTATTTTCAGAGATGAAAGCCATTAGTGCAGGCGGAAGAATTCCGACCTGCACTTTTTTTGATAAGGCAGTTCGCAGAGCGGGTCTGCGTCCGGTATTGACTGATCGCGCGATGCCTTACATATTGCAAGCCTTACTTTCGACAAACACTGCGATATCTTTCTGCTATGATTAATTCCCGGTGTGACGGAAAGAGAGGTAAGGATATGAAAAAAAATGTAACAAACGGAAAGGATTCCTTTGAGAGCATATTACCTGAGTATGGAAGACGCAAGCTGCTCACATATGCGGATTCCATCAGAGAGCTGGCTGACAGTTTTATGGAAACAAAAAATGAGAGCGATTGCATAGAGAATGATTTTCAGGAAACCAGAAATGATTACATATGGAGGCGAAAGCTTCTGGAAAATAAAAGCCTGATGGCAGAGCATTTACAGGGAATGGCGCAAATCATGGCCAGTGTGGCGGATGAGGCGAGACATTGTGAACCGATCGGAGAGAGGCGCTTTCGTCAGATTGCGCATGCTTTTAAGGAGATTGGTGTACAGATTAAAAATTTATACTTGATTGAAAATGAGCTGGGAAGGATGGAAGTGTCCATTTCCATGAAAAACATTAAGAAAAATACACTTTCTTCAGAGGAGATAGGAGATTTATTATCGGTACTTTTGAATATCCGTCTGGTGTGTGCAGGAGATAATCCTTTTTTTGTTGCGGATGAGTGGAAAACTTTCTATTATGTGGAAGAGGCAGGGTATCATGTACTCACCGGAGTAGCGGCTGCGGTAAAAGAAACAGAAAAGATATCGGGAGATAATTATGCTTTTTTTGAGACCGGTGCCGGCAATGAGACAGCCATTTTGTCGGACGGCATGGGCTCCGGTGAAAAGGCATGCGCTGACAGCACCATGGTGGTGGAATTGATGCAGAAATTTTTGGAGGCCGGATTTCAGATAGAAACAGCGATACAGATGATCAACAGTTCTCTGGTCTCCGGAGAGGAAAATGCAAATATGTCCACCCTTGATCTGTGCAGTATTGACCTGTACAGCGGAGAGTGCCGTTTTGTAAAGGTGGGGAGTTCCAGCTCCTATATCAAACGACAGCATCTGGTTGACAGAATTTCTGCCGGAAATCTTCCCATGGGCATTTTTCAAAAACCGGATATGGAGATCATTAGCAGAAAACTGATGGACGGTGATTATGTGATTATGCTTTCTGACGGAATTCTGGATGCCCTCTCACAGGGAATCGGTGAGGAGATGCTTACGGAGATCATTGGCGGCAGTGATCTGGAAAACCCGGGAGAGATGGCAAATTCTATTTTAAATTTCTGCATTCATCAGTGCAGGGGACATATCCGTGATGACATGACGGTAATGGTGATCGGTATCTGGAAAAAAGAGGAAGATTAAGACTTTATTTTTACCTCTGATTCGGCTATAGTAATACTATGATTGCAAAAGTTCTTGATTATGTAAAAAAGTATCGGATGATAGAAGAAAAGGATACCATAATTGCAGGAGTTTCGGGAGGCGCAGATTCTGTCTGCCTCCTTTTTATGCTGCTTCAGATCAGGGAACAGATTCCTTTTCACCTTGCCGTAGTGCATGTGAATCACGGAATTCGTGAAGACGCTGGGGAGGATGCGGCTTATGTGAAAGAACTTTGTGAGAAGTACGGGTTGCCTTTTTATCTGACGGAGGTAAAGCTGAAAAAATATGCAAAAGAGGAAGGGCTGTCCGAGGAGGAGGCAGGCAGGAAGATCCGGTATCGGGCATTTGAAGCTGCGTTGAAGGAAGAGCTTGCGCTGCAAGGCATTTCTGAAGCTGAAAATAAAGGTAAGATCGCAGTGGCTCATAACAGCAATGACCGGGCAGAGACCATGCTATTTCATCTGTTCAGGGGAACAGGTCTTACGGGATTATCCGGCATTAAGCCGGTAAACGGCAAAATTATCCGTCCGCTTCTCTGTCTTACGCGCAGTGAGATAGAAGCCTGGCTGGCTAAGCAGAAGATTTCCTATCGGACGGACAGTACGAATGCCCGGGATATTTATACGAGAAATAAGATCAGACATCATATTCTTCCCTATGCGGAAGAGGAAATCTGTCAGGGAGCGGTATTCCACATGAACAGAACCGCCGATGATCTTTTAGAGGCGGAGGAATATATAAAAAAACAGACCATTTTTGTGAAGCAGAAATGCGTCTCTTATGAAAAAAAGGAAGAAGACCTGACTATAAAGATAGACATTCCTGTGCTGTTTGAGCAGGAGGAATATCTGCAGGGGAGAATCCTTCTTTCCTGCCTTGAGGATATCACAAAAGGAAGAAAGGATATTACATCTGCCCATATTGCCGATATCAAAAAACTGTTTCAGGGAAATGGGAGCGGAGAAATACACTTGCCTTACGGAATCATTGTTTACAGAAAATACAATGTGGGTATGATGATAACAAAAGGAAAACAGCGGAAAGAAGAGTACGCTTCTGCGGGGAACTCCTATTCTGCTTATCACATTTCTCCGCCCTGCAGTCTATGGGTTCCGGGACTCGAAAATGTGGAATTTACGGTATTTCCCTATGAAAAAACTGAAAATATTCCGCAAAAAACATATACGAAATGGTTTGATTATGATAAAATAACAAGGTCTATCGTATTCAGGGTAAGAGAAAAGGGAGATTATCTTACCATCAACAAAGAGATGGATCGCAAATCCCTGAAAGATTATTTTATTAACGAGAAAATTCCCAAAGAGGAAAGAAAATCTTTTTATGTACTGGCGGAGGGTTCTCATATTCTCTGGGTACCGGGCTACAGAATCAGTGAGTATTACAAGGTATCGGAGAATACGCTGCATGTTTTGCAGGTCAGAGTAGTAAACAGAGATCATACTTAAGAAAGGAGTCATGAAAATGGCTGAAAAAGTAAATGTATTGTTATCGGAAGAGGAAGTGGATGCCAAGATCAAGGCGATCGGAGAGCAGATCAGTAAGGATTATGCAGGCAAGCAGGTTCATCTGGTTTGTGTCTTAAAGGGCGGCAGCTTTTTCATGTGTGAGCTTGCCAAAAGGATCACCGTTCCGGTATCTCTCGACTTTATGTCCGTTTCCAGCTACGGAAGCGAGACCAAGTCAAGCGGTGTGGTTAAAATCGTAAAGGATCTGGATGAACCCATTAAGGGCAAAAACGTGCTCGTTGTAGAGGATATTGTGGATTCAGGCAGAACCTTAAGCTATCTCATGGAAATGTTAAAGGACAGAGGTCCCGAGAGCCTTCGCCTTTGTACACTGCTCGATAAGCCGGAAAGAAGAGTGGTGGATGTCCATGTGGATTATACCGGTTTTCAGATTCCTGATGAATTTGTGGTGGGATATGGCCTTGACTATGACCAGCGATACAGGAATCTTCCTTACATCGGCGTGATCAGTTTTGAATAAATAAGCGAAATAGTACCAAGATAGATTTGGCGGAATAGGAAAGTTATATATAATATGAAAAACCGTGGTTTTAATTTATACTTTGTGCTCATTCTGGGGCTTCTGCTTTTAGTGGTATGGACCAGCATGCTGGATGTAAGACAGAGTGAATACACGAAAGGTGAACTGATTGAGAGTCTGGAGGCGGATGAAGTTGTTTCAGCAAGCATACAGCCTAACAGGGAAACACCTACCGGAGAGGTGGAGGTGGTTCTCTCAGACGGACAGCGAAGGACCCTCTATGTGACAGATGTAACAGAGATGGAAGAACTGCTTTCTTCCTACGATATCGATCCAAAGGTGGAGAAGGTAAGGGAGGAAAGCTGGTTTCTAAACAGTGTATTTCCGGTACTGCTTGCGGTAATCGTTATGGTATTTTTCTTTGTCATGATCAACAATCAGAGTGCCGGCGGTAACAGCAAGATGATGAATTTCGGGAAAAGCCGTGCCAAGCTTTCCACAGGCGACGGAAAAGTTACCTTAAAGGATGTGGCGGGTCTGAAGGAAGAAAAAGAAGACCTGGAGGAAATCGTAGAATTCCTGAAGGAGCCGGCGAAATTTACCAAGGTAGGTGCCAGAATTCCCAAGGGTGTTCTCTTAGAGGGTGCCCCCGGTACCGGTAAGACACTCCTTGCCAAGGCGATTGCAGGGGAGGCCGGTGTTCCTTTCTTCAGCATTTCCGGTTCTGATTTTGTGGAAATGTTTGTAGGTGTAGGTGCATCCAGAGTGAGAGATCTGTTTGAAGAAGCCAAAAGGCATGCTCCCTGTATCGTATTTATTGATGAGATCGATGCCGTTGCAAGGCGAAGAGGAACCGGTATGGGCGGCGGCCATGATGAAAGAGAGCAGACTTTAAATCAGTTGCTTGTTGAAATGGATGGGTTTGGAGTCAATGAGGGAATTATTGTGTTGGCAGCGACCAACCGTGTGGATATTTTAGACCCCGCTATTTTACGTCCCGGGCGTTTTGACAGGAAGATCAGTGTGAACAGACCGGATGTAGGGGGCAGAGAAGAAATTCTTCAGGTACATGCCAAAAACAAGCCTCTTGCAGATGATGTGGATCTGAAGCAGATTGCCCAGACCACCGCGGGATTTACCGGAGCAGATCTGGAAAATCTTCTGAATGAGGCATCTATTATTGCAGCGAAGGATGACAGAGCCTTTGTGAAGCAGGAGGATATCAAGAAAGCCTTTATCAAGGTGGGAATCGGTGCAGAAAAGAAGAGCCGGATCATTTCTGACAAAGAGAAGAAGATTACGGCTTATCATGAAGCAGGGCATGCGATACTGTTCCATGTTCTGCCTGATGTAGGACCGGTATATACAGTTTCCATTATTCCTACGGGACTGGGGGCTGCGGGCTATACCATGCCTCTTCCGGAAAAAGATGAGATGTTCATCACCAAAGGAAAGATGCTTCAGGATATTATGGTATCTCTGGGAGGACGTATTGCAGAAGAGATTATTTTTAACGATATCACCACAGGTGCTTCCAGTGACATCAAAAAGGCCACAAGCGCTGCGAGAGATATGGTTACCAAGTACGGTATGTCCGAAAATATCGGTGTGATCAATTATAACAGCGATGATGACGAAGTCTTTATCGGTAGAGATTTAGCTCATGCCAAGAATCACAGTGAATTTATATCCGGTGAAATTGACAAGGAAGTAAAGAGCATTATTGATGAATGCTACCGCAAAGCAAAGGAAATTATTCTGGAGCATACTGATGTACTTCATAAATGTGCTGACCTGCTTTTAGAAAAAGAAAAAATCGGCAGGGATGAGTTCGAGGCTTTGTTTGAGGTGAAAAATAATTCTCCTGAAAGCTTCTTTGAAAGCTAATTAGTAAAAATGCACAAAAATCAATATAATAATTTGTAATATTTGTGAATTGTAAGTATTTACGCAGAATGGGGGCTATGCTATTATACTACTTGTAACCCCCCCCCAATACATTATATAGTTTTTTGCTATACCCCATAAGAAAGAAATACCTTCTCTAAAAAGAACAGTACTTGTACTGTTCTTTTTACTGTCCAGAAAAACAAATGAAAAGCATATATATAGTATAATGCGACTTGATAATGTGCAAAGTATAGTATAAAATAAGTTATATTCGTAAATTTTAGAAGCGGAGCAGGTTTACTATGATTATGGATATCAACCGCTTAATCAAAGCGGAACAAGACAGTCAGTATATTGCGGGAATGAGACCTGTTTTTAACAGAAAGGCTTTATTCAGTGACACTACTGAGGATTATGTGACTCCTGCAGAGCCTAATCCGTATTCGCAGGTAACGATACGGTTCCGGGGGGCAGTTCACAACATTGACAGAGTTTTTTTAGTAAATAACGGAATCAGACATCTGATGCTGAAGGAAAGCTGTGATGAGTATTTTGACTACTTCTCCTGTGAAATGGAATTGGAAAATCAGGAGTTTTCTTATTATTTTGAGGTAGAAGTGGGCAGGATATCCTGTATCTATGACACCAGAGGCGTGGCCAAAGAGGCAATTCCCGAATACAATTTCCGTATTATTCCCGGTTTTAAGACACCTGCATGGGCGAAAGGTGCGGTTATGTACCAGATTTATGTTGACCGCTTTTATAATGGAGACCCTTTCAACGATGTGCTGACGAATGAATATCAGTATATCGGAGACAAGACGGTTAAAGTAGATGACTGGAACAAGTATCCCGCCACCATGGGTGTGCGTGAGTTTTATGGCGGCGATCTGCAGGGTGTTCTCGATAAGATGGATTACCTGAAGGATCTGGGAGTGGATGTAATCTATTTTAACCCTTTATTTGTGTCTCCGTCCAATCACAAGTATGATATCCAGGATTATGATTATATCGATCCGCATTTTGGAAAGATTGTCAGTGACGAGGGACAGCTTCTTTCTCATGAGCAGAGAGAAAACAGATTTTCCACCAGATATATCGACAGGGTGACAAATAAGGCCAACTTAGAGGCAAGTAATGAGCTTTTTGCCAGGGTAGTGGAGGAAGCACACAACAGAGGAATGAGAGTTATCCTCGATGGCGTATTTAACCACTGCGGTTCCTTTAACAAGTGGATGGACAGAGAGCGGATCTATGAGAATGCGGAAGGATACGCAAAAGGAGCCTATGTGGCGAAGGACAGTCCCTATCATGATTATTTTCAGTTTTACAATGAAAATGCATGGCCCTATAATGGGAGCTATGACGGCTGGTGGGGACATGATACCTTACCCAAACTAAATTACGAGAAATCCAGGGAATTGTATGATTATGTACTCCGCATTGCGGCAAAATGGGTTTCTCCGCCTTATAATGCGGATGGCTGGAGACTGGATGTGGCAGCGGATTTAGGTCACAGTCCCGAGGTCAATCATCAGTTCTGGAAGGATTTCCGCAAGGCGGTACGGGATGCAAATCCCGATGCCATTGTGCTTGCAGAGCATTACGGAAGTCCCAGAGAATGGCTGAACGGCAAGGAATGGGATACGGTCATGAACTATGATGCATTTATGGAGCCCGTTACCTGGTTCCTCACCGGGATGCAGAAGCACAGTGACGATTATCGCGGAGACATGTTTGGGAATGCAGATAATTTCATGGGTGCCATGAGACATCATATGGCAAGCTTTACCATGCCTTCTCTGCAGATTGCCATGAATGAATTATCCAACCACGATCATTCCCGTTTCTTAACAAGAACAAATAAGAGAGTGGGACGTACCAATAACCTTGGACCACAGGCTGCCAATGAGGGTGTCAATAAAGCGGTTATGCGTGAGGCAGTGGTGATTCAGATGACCTGGCCCGGAGCACCTACCATTTATTACGGGGATGAAGCAGGTGTGTGCGGTTTTACGGATCCTGACAACAGACGTACCTATCCGTGGGGAAATGAGGACCATGAACTGATAAGATTTCACAAGGAAATGATCCGCATTCACAAGGAAAATCCCGAAATCCTTACAGGGTCTTTGAAATATCTGATCGGTGAGTACAATGTGATCGGCTACGGACGCTTTAACAGGAAAGCACAGACAGTGGTGATCGTGAATAACAATGAATATGAAGTGAGTAAGGAAATTTCCGTCTGGCACCTGGGGATTCCCAAGGAAGGAATCATCATGAAACGCCTGATGCTGACTTATGCGGACGGATTCACTACGCAGCCAGCGGACTATCCGGTGACAGGCGGAAAGATAAGGTTAACACTTCCTGCTACTTCCGCCATTGTGCTGCACTGTGAAAATCCGCATAATGCGGAAGAAGGAAAGCCCTCAAAGCGGGAAGAGGGACTCAAAAATTTCTTGCTTTTTAGATAGTGATATGCTATATTTCTATACTGTGAGAAGCGGAAAAAGCTTCTTATAATGGGTGGATTCCCGAGTGGCCAAAGGGGACAGACTGTAAATCTGCTGCAAATTGCTTCGGTGGTTCGAATCCACCTCCACCCAGTATGCTGGTGTGGCGGAATAGGCAGACGCAAGGGACTTAAAATCCCTCGGGAGCAATCCCGTGCCGGTTCAAGTCCGGCCACCAGCAGTATTAAAAGTAGAGAAAACACTGATAAATTCAATGTTTTCTCTACTTTTTTTGTGCGCTGTAAAATGTATGTATTTGTATGTACGGTACAGGAGATACTGATGCTAATGAAGACAATGTAAAAGTTAAGTGTGATGTCCTGCTTGTGTCTTGTGTGGTGGAAAGTATACGTTTGATGCTGAAGACAACAATACCCAATTTATAGATTTTGTTTGTTAGTATAAAAGTAGAAAGGGCACTACCGATAGAAGGACTAACCGCCTACCGTGAATGGTAGCACCCATAAAAATAGTGTAGCAGAAGAGATGGAAAAACACAACAGATAATGAGGAGAAAAATAAACGAATTAACGTTAATTATGAAAAAGTATTTTTACACTCTGTTTACACACCCCAAGTCAGCGCCCCGACAATTTCCTTTCTATGCTTACTTTGCGGGCGGTTGACCTGTGTTCAAGTCGGCTTATTATTTATATAGTCTGCAAGAGCCATATCGATTACCTCCTAGAAATTAAATTCCGATTCCCAATCAAATTCTTTTTTCGTCGGGCGCCCGATATCTTTACTATTATTTTGATATTAATTTTAAAAATCTCTTATCATTCATCTGCTCATTGGTTACGTACTCACCATCACAGAACAATGCATATGTTGTAATCGGTGTTGGTGCATTCCGGGCTTCTTCTCTGCTCTTTATATGAACCGCCTTAAATTTGATATCTTTCTCTTTTGCAAGATTCTCTAAAACAGGAACATACTTTGCATTATAAGGACACTGATAGGTGTAGAAAAGAACATACCCTTTTTCATCGATATGCGGATGCCTGGCATTTTCCTTAAACTTTGGTGGCTCTGCTTCTTTTTCAAATGGCAGATACCAGAGCTGAACGCCATTGTCAACTTCATCACAGGGTTCAAATCCTTTGTATTTCAAGAACTTAGGATCTGAAAGAAATGGTTTCTTTTTCGCACACGATAAAATGCAAAGTCCTTTCTTTCCTTTCTTCTTACTATCTTCAATAC
>JAGAQU010000072.1 GCA_017622575.1 Lachnospiraceae bacterium | reverse complement strand
CATCCCAACATAAACTATACTATTCATATGTGACCTCCTATTGTATGCGGTAATCCCTGTTACCTAATATTATTTCTGCAAATAATATCTTACAGGTAAATCCACGAATCTACAATTGTGAGGTCACTTCATATTGTCTCCCAGTTCTTTGTCTCTTTCCAGGATCAAAATATCCGTCGTTCCATTTTCATAAGCAGAGACTGCTGCTGCCATGCCTGCCGGGCCTCCACCGATGATCACCAAATCTGTTTTCATGACCTGCAGCCTCCTTCCTGTAAAGAACTCGCATTCTTTGCTTCCCCTTTCGGAAGAAGATAGCGTGAGCCCTCCCCTGCTTTCAGGATCTCACTCTCATCCACCTGCAGCTCCCTGGCCAGTATCTCCACAGTCCTCGGCAGACAAAAGCCTGCCTGACATCGTCCCATGCCCGCTCTTGTTCTCCGCTTCACACCGTCTGTTGTGGTGGCTCCCAGGGGTCTTCTGATGGCATCCAGAATTTCCCCTTCCGTCACCATCTCGCAGCGGCAGATCACATTGGCGTAGGCTGGGTTTTCCTGAATGAGACGCTGACGCTCCTTTTTGGACGCAAGTGCCATACTGGGAATTCCCTTTCTGGTTCCCACAAAATCTTCCTTATCTTCCGGCTTCAAATAGGCATTCACCATATCAGCCACATACTCTCCTACTGCCGGTGCACAGGTAAGTCCCGGAGACTCCATAGCCGCCACATCAAAAAAGCCGGGTGCACCTTTTACCTCTCCAATGATAAAGTCGCCTTTTGGCCCGTGGGCACGGAGTCCTGCAAAGGAAGTGATCACCTGACGGGAAGGCACCTCCGTCACACTGAGCGCTGCTTTTTCCAACACCTTTGCAAGTCCTTCTGAGGAGGTATCCACCTGCTCCTTCTCTTCCATGTCCTCTGCGGTAGGACCTGTGAGCAGATTTCCGTGTACGGTAGGCGTCACCAGAATTCCCTTTCCAAGTGCGGTAGGAAGCTGGAACAGGGTATGGCTTACAAAATTGCCCACCTTTTTATCGTAAAGCACGTATTCGCCTTTTCTTGGTGTAATGTGGAAGACATCCTCCTTTTCACAGACCATATTATGAATCTCATCGGCATAAACTCCGGCGGCATTTATGACGGTTTTCGTTTCAAAAGTGCCGTTGTCTGTGAGAATTTCGTATCCGTTTCCCTTTTGATTGGCCTTCTCCACTTTCGTCCGAAAAAAGAATTCCACACCGTTTACCGCCGCATTTTCCGCCAGGGCAATGGTGAGTCCAAAAGGGCAGATAATGGCAGCGGTGGGAGCATATAGGGCAGCCACCACCTTCTCGCCGATATTCGGTTCCATGGAAAGTATCTGCTCTCTGTTTAAGATCTGCAGTTCCTTCACGCCGTTCTTGATTCCTCTCTCCTTCAGTTCTTCCAGCTTTCCCAGATCTTTTTCATCAAAACACAGTACCAGAGAGCCGTTTCTTTTATAGGGAAAATCAAGCTCCTTGGAGAGCTGTTCCATCCTGTTACTTCCGATTACATTCAGCTTTGCCATCAGGGTGCCCGGCTTTGCGTCGAAGCCTGCGTGGGCGATACCGCTGTTTGCTTTGGAGGTTCCCTCACACACATCCGTGCATTTCTCAAGCACTGCTATCTTTAGTTTTTTTCTGGATAATTCTCTTGCCACGGCACAGCCGTTCACACCCGCACCGATAATAATTACGTCATACATAGAGTTCATTCCTTTTTCTATATGATTTTGAATATTTGAATTTTCATAATGCAAAAGAAAAGCAATTCCGGCTCATGTGCACGATACGTTCCAAATCGCCGTCTATTGATTTTCTTTTGCATTATGGCTCATCTCAAAATTCAAGAAATCTTTTAAGGACAGTTTCTTGAATTTCACTACTTAAGTAAAAACGACCATACAAAATAGAAACTGTTCTTTTTTGTATGGTTCGTTTTTATTCGTTTATTATAGCAGAATATTCAGTTTTTCACAATTATGTTTCTGTTAATTTACGCGGATTTTTCCGAATTTTTACTCAATTTAACAAAATATAAATAAGGCACTAGTGATGGAACAGTCTGATTCCGGTAAACACCATTGCCATACCGTATTTGTCGCAGCATTCGATCACGGCATCATCCCTCACGGAACCGCCGGGCTGTGCAATATACTTCACACCGCTCTTATGAGCCCGCTCCACATTGTCGGAGAAGGGGAAGAAGGCATCTGAGCCCACTGTCACATCCTGCATCCTGTCAAGCCATGCTCTTTTTTCTTCTCCGGTAAAGACAGGAGGTTTTACCTTAAATACTCTCTCCCATGCGCCGTCAGCAAGTACATCCATGCATTCCTCTCCCATGTAAACGTCAATGGCATTGTCTCTGTCGGCTCTGCCAAGTCCGTCCACAAACTGAAGATTCATAACCTGAGGGGATTGACGCAGGAACCAGTTGTCCGCTTTCTGTCCTGCCAGTCTCGTACAATGGATTCTGGACTGTTGTCCCGCACCGATACCGATTGCCTGTCCGTCCTTCACATAGCATACGGAGTTGGACTGGGTATATTTCAACGTGATCAGTGCAATCTTCATATCAATGATGGCGCTTTCCGGAATGTCCTTGTTCTTTGTCACAATATTGGACAAAAGATCGGCATCAATGTTCAGTTCGTTTCTTCCCTGTTCAAAGGTGATTCCGTACACCTGCTTTCTCTCTACGGGTGCCGGCACATAAGATTCATCGATCTGGATCACATTGTAATTGCCTTTTTTCTTAGCCTTTAACATTTCAAGGGCTTCCTGCGTGTAGCCGGGTGCAATCACACCGTCAGAAACTTCTCTCTTGATCAGGCGGGCGGTATCTGCATCACACACGTCAGACAATGCGATGAAATCACCAAAGGAACTCATTCTGTCCGCACCTCTTGCTCTTGCATAGGCACAGGCAAGGGGTGAGAGTTCTCCGAGATCATCCACCCAGTAGATCTTTGCGAGAGTTTCCGATAAGGGAAGACCTACTGCCGCACCGGCAGGCGATACATGCTTAAAGGAAGTAGCCGCAGGAAGTCCTGTCGCTTTCTTCAGTTCCTTTACCAGCTGCCAGCCATTAAAGGCATCCAGGAAATTGATATAGCCGGGTTTGCCATTCAGCACGGTAACGGGAAGTTCACTGCCATCCTCCATAAAAATCCGGGAAGGCTTCTGATTGGGGTTGCATCCGTATTTTAATTCGATTTCGTTCATCTTTTTTCTCCTCAGTTATTCTTGTTTACAATTTTGCTCGTATATTCGCCTGTTGCAATATCAATATATCTCACGAAGAGAGAAACCTTATTCTCCTCATTCAAACTGTTCCAGAGCATGTCCGTAAATGCATCCATATCATCAGAAATCGACACCAGCTTGGGCTCTCCCTCAAAGCTTGGAAGGGGATTGCCGTCATGCATATAGGTATGAATAAAATGTCCCTCCCCTGCTGCCGGATTCTCATAGGCAAAGGTATATCTGTTGCAACTGTCGGGACTTCCGTTATTGCTCTTTAAAATAGACATGGCATAGTTGTAACCGCCGTTCTCGATATGCATGATTCCGGAAATACGAGGTGTATAGTTGGGGCCGTCCGGCTCAAACTCTCTGCATCTTAAGGACTGCTCAAAGGTAAGCTGCTTATCCATACCCTCATAAATGGTGTCCGTCTGGTCACCGTTTGTCACAATGGTCTTGTTGCCAAGAACTCTTACCGGTGCATAGATGATAAGGCTCGGATCCTCTAACTTGGAAGGGTCAAACGCCTCTGTTCTGATCCCCTGTCCCTCTTCCACAAATACACGGTTTCTGCTGTTAGAGCTTCTGCCCATAATAAAATAGGCTGTCACCGCATATTTCCCGTTTGCAGATCTGCCGATCACGATTCCTCTGCCGGGATAAGCATTGCTTTTCAGTTCTTCTTCCAGTGATAACATCTTCATTTCCTGACCTCCTGTTTTCTATTGACATTTAAAAACCGCCTGAGCGGCACACTTAAAAAGCGTTCGCCCAGGCGGTCGGCATTCTCATCTAAACCACGCTTCCTGTGAGTGCTCTCACAACGGTTACCCGTCTTCCGCCAGTTGCGTGGCTATCTGATTTCATAGTAACATGAGCACACGGAAGATTGCAACGAAAAAATTTCCTAAATACTAAACGTTTATAAGCTTCACTTCCTCCACGATATCTTTGATGTTTTTCGCCATATCAGTAATCGATATCCTGAAAAATGTATCATCACCTTCTATCTTAACAGTTCCCTATAGATTTCTTCATCCAAATCTTTAAACACATTAAAGATTACCTTGATGGAACTGCCTGTTTTCTCTTTATAATCTTTCATTGTCTTCACAGCAATCTGCGCTGCTCTTTTGTCAATTTCCCCTGTACAATTGGCCCTACCGTATGAATCACATAGTCACAGGGAAGATTATACGCCGGGGTAATCTTTGCCTGACCGGTTGGTTCTTCATACCCCTGTTCTTCCATGATTTTGGCACATGAAAGTCTTAATCGGATTCCGGCATAGGTATGAATACAGTTATCAATACAATTATGACAGGGCTGATAGCATCCGGTCATACCGCTGTTTGCAGCATTTACAACTGCTCCAACCTTAAGCCTTGTGATATCACCTTTCCAGATATACACATCCGGTTGTATCTCTTCCATATCCGAAAGCGTAACAACACCCTTTTCTGCATTGACCTGTCGTAAATACTCGTCCTGAACACTTATAAATTCATCGTCAATCTTACCCGGCATTCTGATATTCATAAGAGAACGGAGCATAGTTTTTTGCTGGTCCGTATCAATCGGTATCTGCATATTACGATATCTTGGTTGCTCCTTAAGTAATCTCTTGATGAGATATACGCGTTTTTCGTTCTGGTTCATTTCTTCATCTTCCTTCAACGGCTTTTGCCGGGCAGTTTTCATAACAGTTTCCACAGCCTATACCGGAATCTGCCGTTATCTTTTGATAAATAACAATTTAGTTTTCAAATAGTTTTTTAACCCGTTCAGTATATTCACTATCAATTTCGTATAGATAACTTGAATAAGGTTGCGCAATAGGAATAACAATAATATCGTTCCTGTTAATCCCTAATTCATTAAGCAGTGCTTTTGCTTCATCAACTGAAAGAGAGCTTTCCTGTAATTTCCAGATTTCTTCTTCGGTTTTATTTCGATTAGTGCCACTCATAATGCCACAACGATATGATTCCTCTGCCATTTGCCATACATAAACTTCAATACCCTTAAAATCTGATAACTCAAAATACTTTGGATATTGCTCTTTCAGTTTATCAACACTAACTGAATTATCTATTTCATATTTAATATCACTTTCGCTCTCTGAGTTTTTGGTTCCGCACCCTAATAATGCTATTACCAACAATAAGTTCATTGTAAATATTACAAACCTCTTCATAATCAATGCCTCCATGCAAACCAGAAAATATGAATTTGCCAACTCTACAAACAACGATTTGATGAATCAAATTATATCAAAAATCCCACATCCGAAAAAGAGATTTCTTTCTTCTCACATTCCTGTCATGAACAAGTCGGAAGTTATTACACACTTTAGCGCAAGGAGTTGTTCTTATCCGAAGGGCTAGAGAACAAACAATGGTATATGAAGCCGGCGGTGCTTGCTGTACCCTCGGAAAAATCCCGAAGCGATAGGGAAGGGTATGAGAGTGCAGAACGGGATGCCTATACCCTCGTGTAAGCCATGAAGCACCTGAAAGAGCGTATATAAAGTTAAACAAGAAACCAATTGTCTGTTTGCGAGGGTATATGAAAGGGAAACTGCTTGAAATACCCTCATCCACATAGTGAAACGTTCGGAGAAGGGTATAGAAAGTCAAAATGAGCTCTCCTGCCCATAATTCCCATAAGGCATACAAATAATCACAAAATTTTCTTTCTTGACAGAAAAACTGTACGTGATTATAATAACTGCTAATTTCATACAAACGATCAGTTAAGAAAAGCAATGATAAGAAGAAGTAGCATAAAGGGAAACATACAGAAAGCTGCCGGTTGATGAGAGGCGCATGGGAAGCTTTATGTGAATACATCTTTGAGCTTCGCACCGAATGACTTTTGTCCGGTAGGCTGCGACGGTTCCTGCACCCGTTAACGTGCTAGAGTATATCCCTTTAATCGGGCGTACTCGAAGAGGTAAACAGTGCGAGCTGTTTATAAACATTAGGTGGTAACACGAAAGTATGGCTTTCGTCCTATTGAAGGACGGAAGCCTTTTTTGTTTCAGCCCCTATATTTTGGTTTCATTGGTTGTCTTGCTGATCGTTGCCATATAGAAAAACATAAGGAGGAAAATCAAATGGCAATCAATGAAAAAGCAGTAAAGCAGGAAGTGGAAAGGCAGATGAGGATTATCCTAAAAGGTGCATCCACACTGATCGGTGAGGAGGAGTTACGGGAAAACTTGCTCGTTCCATCAAGACCGGAAACCCGCTTAACGTCAAGTTTGGGCTGGATCCCAGCGCGCCGGATATTCATCTCGGTCATGCAGTTGTTCTGCGTAAGCTAAAACAGATGCAGGATCTGGGACACCGGATCATCATTATCATCGGTGATTTTACAGGGCGAATCGGTGATCCTACCGGTAAATCAAAAGGCAGAAAAGCTCTCACCAACCGCGAAGTCCTGCTCAACGCCCAAACCTACCAGGAGCAGATCTTCAGGGTACTTGACAGTGAAAAGACACAGGTGCGCTACAACGGCGAATGGCTGGAGCTCTTAAATCTGGAAGATATCCTGAAAATAGCATCTACCGTTACTGTCGCGCGCATGTTAGAGCGCGATGATTTTCAAAACCGTTACACCCACAACATCCCTATCGGTCTGCATGAATTCTTTTACCCCTTGATGCAGGCTTACGATTCCGTCGCGATTCAGGCAGACCTTGAGCTTGGAGGCCATGATCAGACCTTTAATATCCTGATGGGGCGCTCCCTGCAAAAGGATTTTGGCATGGAACCCCAGACCGCCCTGTTTATGCCGATTCTGGAGGGCCTTGACGGTGTGGAAAAGATGAGTAAAAGCCTTGGCAATCACATTGGCGTACAGGAGGATGCAAAGGTTATGTTCAAAAAAGTTATGGAGGTGCCGTATGCGCTGATCATCAGATACTTTGAACTTGCAACAGATATTCTTCCCGAAGAGCTTGATACAGTGAAGGAATCTTTAAAAAACGGTGCAAATCCCAAAGATTATAAACTCATGCTTGCTCGTAGCATAACCTCTCTGTACCACTCACGTGAAGAAACCGAGGCTGCAGAAACGTTCTTTAATCAGGCATTTACCAGAAAAGAGATCCCGCAGGATATTCCCGATTTAAAAATAATTGTAGAAAAAAGCATTTTACAGGAAGCCGCTCCATTTCTCGTAAATGAGACTCTTAAAAACGTGGAAGCCTCTGCTGAACACGTTTTTATCTTTGAGGCTCATTGAAGCGCTTCGTGCACATGAGCTGTGCATTGATTTTTTTATAGTGCGACGCCATATTATACTGCAAATATCAATATGTTAGGATCTCATACCCATCCTCCGTCACAGCCACCGTAACCTCCCACTGTGCGGAATCCTTGCCATCCTCCGTATACACGGTCCAGCCATCCTCATCATCAATATAAATCTCACAGGTACCTGCATTCACCATGGGCTCAATGGTAAACACCATTCCCGGTACCATCAGCATTTCCGTACCTGCCTTAGTGACATAGCTGACAAAAGGCTCCTCATGGAATTCAAGACCGATTCCATGACCACCGATATCCACCACGATACTGTAGCCGTTTGCTTTGGCGTGGTCATTGATAACCTGTGCCATATCTCCGAGGAAATTCCAGGGCTTCACCTGCCGAAGTCCAAGCTCCACACACTCTTTGGTAACCCGTACAAGCTTCTCCCTCTCTTCGCTCACTTTGCCGATGCAGAACATTCTGGAGGAGTCAGAAAAGTATCCTTTGTAAATCGTGGATACATCCACATTGACGATATCCCCCTCCTGCAAAATTCTGTCAGGGGAAGGAATCCCGTGACACACTACCTCATTGATGGAGGTACAGACACTCTTTGGAAATCCCTCATAATTTAAAGGTGCCGGAATACCTCCCATACGGGTAGTTACATTATAAACCAGCTGATCAATCTCTTCCGTGCTGACTCCGGGACCGATCATCTTAGCTACTTCATCCAAAACTGCAATGTTGATTACACTGCTTTCCTTGATGCCTTCAATCTGCTCCCTGGTCTTTAACATATCATGAGTAGGAACCATATGTCCCTCAAGCTCATAATGATGGATCTTTTCATCCATTGCCATATGACAATTTTTATATTTTTTGCCGCTGCCGCACCAGCAGTGGTCATTTCTTCCTAATTTCTCCATAGCTGCTTTTACTTCCTGTCACATTCATGAAACGCTTCCATAAAGTGGGAAATATTCTCACTGATACTGCGCTTTTTAAAAACGGCGGAGCCAGCCACGCAAATATCTGCTCCCGCCCGAATTACTTCTCTCACATTTTTCTTGCCGATACCGCCGTCTACCTCTATCTTCACATCCGGATAATTCGTGTCCACATATTCCCTAAGCCGGCTGATCCTGCCGTAAGCCTCTTCCATGAAGACCTGTCCGCCAAATCCCGGTTCAACGCTCATGATCAGAATCATCTCTACCTTGGAAAGATAAGGATATACAGCTTCCACCGGTGTTCCCGGTTTGATGGAGATACCTGCTTTCAAATGATATTCATGTATCTTGTCAATCACCGCATTCACATTTTCTACGGCTTCTAAATGGAATGTGATGCCATCGGCACCACATTCCGCAAATTCTTTAATATAACGTATTGGATCCACAATCATCAGATGTACATCAAAAAACTGTCTGCTGGCTCCTCTGATAGAAGAAATAAGAGGCATTCCGAAAGAGATACTGGGGACAAAAACTCCGTCCATCACATCGATATGCAGATACTCTGCTCCACATTCCTGTGTTTCTTTTATCTGTTCTCCCAATATGGTAAAGTCTGCTGCGAGCAGAGACGGTGCTAAAATGTACATAATGATTCATTCTCCAGTTTTTTATTTTAAAAAGTCCTTGATCTGCTCATAAATTCCCTTGCCATCCAGTTTGTACTTTTCAAGAAGAGCTGATGCGGAACCGGATTCGCCGAATTTATCCTGCATGCCTATCTTCTTAACAGGTACCGGATATGACTTGCAAAGAGCATCACAAACGGCACTGCCAAGCCCTCCGATTACAGAGTGCTCTTCGGCGGTAACTACCTTACCCGTTTTTTTGGCAGATGCCACAATCAGCTCCTCATCAAGAGGCTTGATGGTACAGATATTGATCACTTCTGCGCTGATGCCTTCTGCCGCCAGCATTTCTGCTGCTTCCAGTGCATTGCCGACACAGATGCCTGTTGCAACGATCGTAAGGTCACTGCCCTCTCTTACAACATTTCCCTTGCCGATCTCAAATTTATAGTCAGGTCTGTCATTGATCACGGGACATGCCGCACGTCCAAACCGGAGATAAACGGGACCTTCATGCTCCACCGCTGCCCGCACTGCCGCTTTCGCCTCCACATCATCAGCAGGGCACATAACCACCATACCGGGAATAGTCCTCATCAGTGCGATGTCTTCATTGCACTGGTGGGATGCACCGTCTTCCCCTACAGTAATGCCCGCATGGGTTGCGCCGATCTTTACATTCAAATGGGGATAGCCGATGGAATTTCTCACCTGCTCAAAGGCCCTTCCTGCGGCGAACATGGCAAAGCTGCTCACAAAAGGAATCTTTCCCATGGTCGCAAGACCTGCTGCGATACCTGTCATATTGCATTCCGCGATACCACAGTCGATATGTCTGTCGGGAAATGCTTTCTTAAACACGCCTGTCTTGGTCGCTGCCGCAAGATCGGCGTCAAGTACTACAAGATTCGGATATTCTGCTCCCAGCTCCACAAGGGCATTGCCGTAGCTTTCTCTGGTTGCGATCTTCTTAACGTCTGCCATTTATGCTTCCTCCCTGTTTAATTCTTCACTGATCTTCTCAAGGTCTGCCATAGCAACAGCATACTCTTCATCATTGGGCGCCTTGCCATGCCATCCGGCCTGTCCCTCCATGAAGGAAACGCCTTTTCCCTTGATACTGTGGGCTATGATCGCCGTAGGCATGCCCTTTGTCTCACGTGCTTCCTTAAATGCCGCCCTGATCGCGTCAAAGTCATGGGCATCCATATTGATCACATGGAAATTGAAAGCTTCAAATTTTTTATCGATAGGATAGGGAGAGCATACCTCATCAACTGCTCCGTCAATCTGTAATCCGTTATTATCCACAATAACTACCAGGTTGTCCAGCTTTCTGTGGCCTGCAAACATGGCAGCCTCCCAGACCTGTCCCTCCTGGATCTCGCCGTCTCCCAGAAGAGTATATACCCTGATATCCTTCTGATCCATCTTCGCCCCCAGTGCCATGCCCACTGCGGCAGAAATACCCTGTCCAAGGGATCCGCTTGACATATCCACTCCCGGGATATACTGCATACTGGGATGCCCCTGCAGATAGGAACCCAGCTTACGCAGAGTGGTCAGATCCTCCACCGGAAAATACCCTCTGTTTGCCAGGGCAGAATAGAGGCCGGGAGCCGTATGCCCCTTGGACAATACAAAACGGTCTCTGCTCTCCATTTTGGGATCCTTAGGATCGATATTCATTTCTTCAAAATACAGATAGGTAAAAATATCTGCCGCCGACAGGGATCCGCCCGGATGACCCGCCTTTGCACTGTGTACCGCCGTTACAATGCCCTTACGCACTTCATTGGCGACTTTTTTAAGTTCCAGATTGTTCATGGTTACCTCCATCCTGATAGAATTATATTTTATGAAAAGAGCGATTCTTAAATCCATAAAAATAATAGCATATTTCCCATAACCCGTCTATATCACAATCATGCTATTTCCTTCTTAATTCTTGCTTTTTTCTGTGCAAAATTCTGCATATTTCCATTCGTCTCATCTCACAAGTACTTTTTAGAGAACGGACTTCATATAATCAATAAAAGGCATTTTGGGAGAAAATGAATTTGTCCATATGCACAGAATTATCCAAAAAGAAAAAATATCTGCCTGTGGCTGCTGTGCTGTTTGCTGTTCTCGCAATTCTGTGCTTTTTTCTCCTCTTCAAAGACAGACTGCAATTTGTACTGCTCTCCAAAGACCTGTTTCATTCGGAGCTCTCCGGAAACACTCTGACTCTCCATTACACACTGGCTTATCCCGAAAATTATGGCTTTGAGGAAACAGTCGTACTGCCCTGCTACACCGGCATCTCCGGACACAATGGATCCTCTTCTGATATTTCAGTGGGCAGTGATGACAAAAAAGAAATTCTCAAAGCACTCTCTGCCTTGTCAAAAATTTCAAAAAACAGATTAAGTGAAACCGATTCCTATACTTATGATCTTCTGTCCCGATATCTGAACCACCGCCTTATGGGTGAACAGTTTGATTATTTCACAGAACCTTTTTCCCCTAACTCCGGTATTCAGTCAGGTCTTCCTATCCTTTTGGCAGACTATACCTTCCGCCGCAAACAGGATGTCGAAGCTTATCTGTCCCTGCTTGATCAGACAGACGAGTACCTGTCCGGGCTTCTTTTGTATGAGACAGAAAAAGCGGACGAAGGTCTGTTCATGGCAGATTATTCTGCCGACAAGGTGATCGACGCCTGCAGTACTATTATGGACAAAGATCAGCTTGCAAACGGGACTCATTTTCTCCATAGCACCTTCGAAGAACGTATCAACAATCTTACGGAAGAAGGCATTCTCACAGCTCTGGAAGCAGATCAGTATATTTCGGAAAACGACCGGCTTCTGACTACCGTCATGGCTCCCGCTTATGAACAGATAGCAGATACCTTTACTGTTCTCAAGGATACAGGTAACAATCCCTATGGTCTGTACTATTTCCCGGAAGGTCGGGAATATTATGAATATCTTCTTGCATCGGTGACAGGAAGCGACCGCCCGGTTTCAGAAATCAAACGACTGCTTTTTGATGATTTTCAGGAAAATTACAATGCACTCCTTGCGCTCGTTACCAAATATCCACAGATTACAGATGCAGGGATCACTTCATCCCTGGATCTTTCTATTGACGATCCTGCCGCCATTCTGCAGGATTTGCAGACACGGATGTGTGATGATTTTCCGGCTTTTCCGGCAGTCGAAGATAATTTTGTGCCCTCCGTAACCGTCAAATCTGTTTCTCCTTCCATGAAAGATTATTGCAGTCCTGCCTATTATCTGACACCGCCTATCGATGACATGCAAAATAATATTATCTACATCAACGGTAAAAATGCCACTGACCGTCTTACTCTGTATACCACCCTTGCCCACGAAGGCTATCCCGGTCATCTGTATCAGACCGTCTACAGTCAGCTTTATCTGCGTCAAAATGACGCTTCCCCTATCCGGTATCTGCTCCATTACGGAGGCTATGTGGAAGGGTGGGCATACTATGTGGAAGACCTTTCCTACTCCTACGCAGAGGATCAGGTGCGAAACAACGCCTATGCCGTGGCTTACTATGAGGCATGCCGTTTAAACCGTAACATTCACTTATGCCTGTATTCTCTCCTCGACATTGCCATCCACTATGACGGTGCCACTCCGGAGCAGGTACGGAAGATCCTGCAAAGCGTAGGCATTACAAGCCCTTCCTCCGTCACGGCAATCTATCAGTATATCACGGAAGAACCTGTTAATTATTTAAAGTACTATCTGGGATATATGGAGATCACGCTGCTGCGGGAAAAAGCAAAACTGCTTTGGGAGGATGATTTCACTCTGTATCGTTTTCATCAGTTTCTCCTGGAAACCGGACCCTCAGACTTTGCAGGATTACATGAACAGCTGCAGAAAAGCATCCCCTAGCGTTCCTCCATCATGCTTTCGATATAACCGCCGTCCCACAAAAGAATCTTCAGTTTTTTTGCCGCCTCGACGGCAGGGGTAGTAAAGTATTGGTTGGTCATGACGGCTCCCACCATTCTGTCATAGTAATCCCTGCCCGCATAGGCTTCCTGTACCGCCTTCACTCCGACAGGAGCCGCATAGCGCTTACACTGAATCGCATAGGTCACTCCATCCTTTTCCCCGAGGATATCAATGCCGTAATCACCGCTGCCCTTAGTCACCTCCACCTCGCAAAAACCGTGACTCTTTAACAGCTCTGCACAGAAATATTCAAATTCGTGACCTTCCATATCTTCAAAAGCGTCAGAGCTTCTGCGGCGATGTTTTGCAGCTACAGCCCACACCGCTGATACCATTAGCAGCACCAGAAATATTCCGCCTATCAATAATTGTGTTGTAACATTCATATTGCCTCTGCCTTTCCTTTCATCAAACACTACAATCCATCTTTTCTCCATTGTCTGTTTGACAAATATCTGAAACCTTTCTATGATGAGTAAAGATTCTCTTACAGGGAGAACCTTACTTTGATTTTTATTGTTACAGTTACAAAGGAGCGATTATGGAAAATCTGATTTTCAGTCTCAACGCAACAATACCGATCTTTCTTATCATGGTCATCGGATATGTCCTGAAGAATTTGAAATTTCTGGATGAATCCTTTGTTAATACCTTAAATTCCTTTAATTTTAAGATCACTCTCCCCGTTCTTCTGTTCCGCGATATTGCAGGTTCAGACTTTCTGGAGGTGTGGGACGGGAAATATGTCATGTTCTGCTTCCTTGTAACCCTTTTCTGTATTGCCTTTACCTGGATTATAACATCAAAAGTGTACCATAAAAAGGACCAGGTGGGAGAATTTGTGCAGGCTTCCTACCGAAGCAGTGCAGCCGTCCTCGGCATTGCGTTCATCCAAAACATTTACGGCGATTCCGGCATGGCACCCCTTATGATCATCGGAACCGTTCCTCTTTATAACATAGCGGCAGTTCTGATCCTCTCCTTTACCGGTCCCGAATCGGAAGGACTCCGTCCTGCTGCCTTAAAGAAATCTGTCAAAGGAATCCTCACCAATCCTATTATCATCGGCATTGCGGCAGGCATGATCGCCTCCTTATTTCAGATT
>JAGAQU010000071.1 GCA_017622575.1 Lachnospiraceae bacterium | reverse complement strand
GATAGGAGGATTTTATGAATAACAAACCATGGGCTTATGTTACATCTGCATGGAGTGCGGACCGAACCAAAGCCAAAAGATCTGCAAAGAGATATTGCAGGAAACTGTATGAAGCAGGTTACACACCGATCTGTCCGTTACTGTCATTGCCTGAGGTAATTGACGTAAGCAATGCAGATGAATATAAGGATTATCTGGATATGTCAGAGGATATGCTTAGACGTTCCAGGATTCTTGTGGTTTGTGGAACTGCCGTAAATGAAACGGTGTTGACGGATATTGCGATTGCAAATCGCTTTCATGTGGCATCATCCACCATGAGGGGAGTCCTTGGCGTGGATAAGAGTAGAAAAGAAGAATAGATTTGTGGAAGGAAGTGAGAAAGCTGGTACATGAAGAAGTAAGCAAGGAGACCGCGGACAAGTCCGTTCGTATTGCAGTCAGAGTATCCAAACCTACGCTGAAATTGTTTATGAAAGCATTAAGTACAGTGGTTGGAAAGCCAACAAAGGCAGTCGGGAAGGCAGTGGGTGAAAAAATCCATCCGACAAAAGGAAAGCAGTCAATCAAGACTCTGGTTCGTCAGGGCCAGGGAGTCTCGTCCATTCCGCTTGCCGATGAAGGGCTTAAGGATTTTCAGAAAATCGCCAAAAAGTATGGTGTTGATTTCGCAGTCGTAAAGGACAAGAAAGCGGATCCACCGGTATACACCATATTCTTCAAAGCCAAGGATATGGATGTGATTACAAAAATTCTGCAGGATTATGCAGACAAGCAGGTGAAGAAGGGAGCAAAGGAGCGCCCGAGTGTTCTTGAAAAACTGAAGAAATTCAAGGAGATTGTGGCAGCGCTTCCAAGGAAAGTGGCAGAGAAAAAGAAGGAGAAGGTGCGATGAATATGAAACAGTTAAAAAAGCAGCTGATCCTGAACATTCCCTATATTGGTCTGGGACTGGCTGCTACCAATCTGGGAGAGATGTGGCGATTGGCGTCGGGTGTTAATGCCTCTGAAAAAGTACAGAGCATTGTTCTTGATGGACTGATTGCAAAAGCATTTTCCAACCCATTACCAAGTTTTTATCCGACTGACCTGTTGGTAGGTATCGCCTGTGGCGTGGCACTCCGTCTGGCAGTGTATCTGAAAGGGAAGAACGCAAAAAAGTTCCGACATAATGAGGAGTACGGTTCTGCCAGATGGGGAAAGCATGCAGATATCGAGCCTTTTGAGGATTCGGTATTTGCAAACAATGTAATTTTGTCCCAGACAGAGCGGATCACCATGAGTAGCAGACCGAAGATTCCTAAATATGCCAGAAATAAGAATGTTCTGGTTGTTGGTGGTTCCGGTTCCGGTAAGACGAGGTTTTTTATCAAGCCGAACCTTTTACAGATGCATAGTTCATATGTGGTGACTGATCCGAAGGGTGGTCTGGTTAATGAAGTAGGTAATGCCCTATATAAGAACGGGTACCGGATGAAGGTATTTAATACCATCAATTTTACGAAGTCAATGCACTATAATCCATTCGCCTATCTCCATTCTGAGAAGGATATTCTGAAACTGGTAACAACACTGATTGCCAATACAAAAGGGGAGAGCAAAGGCGGAGACGATTTCTGGCTGAAAGCGGAGACCCTGCTTTACACCGCATTGATTGGGTATATCCATTATGAGGCGCCGGAGGAGGAGCAGAACTTTTCTACCCTGCTAGAAATGATCAATGCAATGGAAGTCCGGGAGGATGATGAAGAGTTTAAGAATCCGGTGGATTTGATGTTTGAGGAACTGGCAGAGCAGAACCCGGATCATTTCGCTGTAAGACAGTATGCCAAGTACAAGCTGGCAGCCGGTGTAATAAGCTGAAAGAGTATTTTTAGTACATTAGATTAAAAGTTCTCTTTGAGCTTATTATTTTTGGCTCAAATACAGAGGAAAGGAGCAGAACATGAGTAGTGAAAAGATTATTGTATTATACGAACGATTAAGCCGAGAGGATGAGAACCTTGGGGAGTCGTACAGTATATCAAATCAAAAGAAGTTGCTAGAAGATTATTGCAGAGAAAAAGGGTGGACTAGGTTCAGGCACTTCACTGATGATGGTATATCCGGTACAACCTTTGAAAGACCGTCCTTTAAGGCTATGATGGAGCTTGTGGAAGATGGAGAGGTGGAAACCATTATCCTGAAGGATATGAGTCGATTAGGACGAGATTATCTTGTTGTAGGTCAGCTCAGAGAGTTCTTCCGTAAAAAGGGAGTCCGTCTGATTGCAATTAATGATAACCATGACAGTTACAATGGAGATGACGATTTCCTTGTATTCAGGGATGTTATGAATGAAATGTATGCCAAGGATATCAGCAAAAAGATAAAATCCACATTCAAGTCCAAGGGAAAATCCGGAAAGCATGTGGCTAGTGTTACACCATACGGATATCTGAAAGATGAAAATGACGGAAATCATTGGATTGTGGATGAAGAAGCTGCTGAAATCGTGAGGCAGATATTCAAATGGACTATTGATGGGCTGGGTCCTTATCAGATAGCTACTCTTTTGCAGGAGAAGAAAGTAGAAATACCGGCAGTGCATATGGCACGCTTTGGGCAAGGGAACAATAGGCATAAGACTTTTAAAGACCCTTATGGATGGGGTTCTTCTACAGTAGTTGGGATATTGAAGAAAAGAGAATACTTAGGTCACACTGTGAATTTCAAAACGCAGAAGCACTTTAAGGATAAAAAGAGCCATTATGTATCGGAAGATAATTGGGTAATATTTGAGAATACGCAGGAGCCGATTATTGACCAGCAAACCTTTGATACAGTGCAGAAGTTACGAGCAAATGTCAGGAGATATCCGGACGGATGGGGAGAGCATCATGTTCTTACCGGACTCATGCGTTGTGCTGATTGTGGAGCGAAAATGTATGTGCATCGGACAAGCAATGGCAAGAGAATACCACAATATACATGTTCGGCTTATAGCAAGGTGCCGGTTGGTACATTATGCAATACCCAGCATAGAATTAACGAGTCGGTGGTGTTGGAGCTGATAGGGGATATGCTCAAGGCAATCTTTGAATATGCCAAGTATGACCGTAATGAATTTTTGGAAACCATAGCAACCGCACAATCAACGCAAGAGGATGCAGAGGTAAAAAGGGTTAGGGCGAGAATTACGGTGG
>JAGAQU010000070.1 GCA_017622575.1 Lachnospiraceae bacterium | reverse complement strand
CGGGTACAGTTAAGCACGGTATCAAATAATCCCCTTGCCTTTCGTATTTGCCGCCCAGTTCCTCAAATAATGATTTTGCCATTGTCTGTTACCTCCACATTCTTTTTTATTTTGAATGTCCGCAAAATCCGTCCTACATCAGAAGGTCTCCACGGCACATCCAAATGATGCAACGCAATAAGTCTGTCCTGCACATTCGTTCCGGCTCCCATCTTTGCAGTTGAACCAAGCAAAAAGCGAACCTGCCCGCTTCTTACCTTTGCAAACAGCTCCGCTTTTTTAACCTCTGTATTAGCTTCATGTATGAATTTTATTTCTTCTTCCGGAACACCTTTTGACACAAGTTTCTGACGGATGTCACCGTACACATTAAAAGAACCATCACCTTTCGGAGTAGCAAGGTCGGAAAAAATAAGCTGTGTACTTTTATTTTCCGCTGTATCCCTCCATATCTGAAATGCACGTTCCACGCATGCTGCCGCTTTGGAATTCTCGTTATCCGGAAGCGAAGAATTTATCAGCCTCTGGTCAAGAGCCAGTTTTCGTCCGTCATTCGTGATTTTAAGCATATTGTCCTCGTAAGGCTCTACAAGGCTGTTTCGCACCGCTTCTGCACGATCTGCAAGGGAACGTACCATTTCTTTCTGGAAATCGCTCGGCTTTAACACCACGTTTTCATATTCTGCTTCCGGTACGGGAAGTTTTAACATATCCGCAGTCTGAATATCCGCACATTCTTTAAACAGGGAAATAAGTTCTGGAAGATTGTAAAACTTGGCGAAACGTGTTTTCGCACGATACCCTGTTCCCTCCGGCGCAAGCTCAATGGCTGTCTGCGTTTCGCCAAAGGTGGATGCCCACGCATCAAAATTTCCTAAACCAAGACTCTGCAGCATGTCATACTGAAGATACCGCATGTTGGTGTAAAGCTCGGTCATGCTGTTGGAAATCGGCGTTCCTGTGGCAAAGGTTATGCCTTTTCCGCCAGTGATTTCATCCATATACTGGCATTTTGCAAACATATCGGACGATTTCTGTGCTTCTGTCTGTGCTATACCTGCCACATTCCGCATTTTTGTATAAAGGAAAAGGTTCTTATAATTCTGTGATTCATCCACGAACAACCTGTCTACACCTAACTGCTCAAAGGTCACAACATTGTCTTTCTTTTCTTCGCCGCTTAATCTGTCCAGACGCACCAAAAGCTGTTTTCTTGTTTTCTCCATCTGCATCATAAAATGCAATAACACGCGAGGCATCGATTTGAACTTTATCCTTATCAAGGACCTTTCTTCCTGCTCTTGGATAAGCATAATACTTAATAACTCCATCTGGAAATATTTCAAATGCCCATTGTTCCTCCGTAAAGGACTCCGAGCCACAACATCCCCAGTTAGTCCAATAACGAAATCTAACCTTTGTAATGTCTTCTGAAAGGAAATTTTCAACACACCACTCATGCTCACAATCCTTGCAGAAACGATCGGGTTGACCTCCACCAATATAAACCTCGCATCCTCCAAGTATCAAATTGCCTCTTTCTGCCTCTTCTATCGCACTCGGAGCAGAATACCCATACATGATAGAGATTATATTATTTGATTTGCATTTCGGACAAATACACTGCCCCACACAAAGCACCTCCTAAAAATAAGAAAAGCATCCAGAAGACTCCCGGATGCATAAATATGGTTTATATATGGATACGGGACAATTCTATATTTTCAACGCTTTACCTCTCAATAGTGTAACTAAATTATTAGATTCTAGTATAACACTCAATCATTCTTTTTACCAGTCAAAAAGAGGCGTACCACACTTCTGATAATACGCCCCTTAGCTATTTTGCTTCCAGATGCTTACTGTATTAAAGCTTCGTTATACATGCAGCTTTCAGACATGAGTACATCTCTTGGACTGCTCATAATATTATATCTTACCATTCGATTTCAGAAAATTGTCCAGTTCCTTTTCTCCGTCATAATCCTCTACCTGACTTGCTCGAACTTAGAATCGGAAGATGTTCTTGCATCTGTTTTGATTTCCGCCACAGTCCCTTTCATATACGCCTCAAACGCCTCTGCCCCATACTCATACTCTGGCTCAGATACCAAAGCTACGTGCTGTGGTTGAATAGCATCAACTATACTTTCCTGATGTGTCTGCTCATACAGTTCATCCCATTTCTTCTCCATCTTCTGAATCTCCACATCCTTAGCCAGATTATCCACCTTATCTATAGCTGCATCCAGATGAAGTTCCAGATTCTGATACACCTTCTTCTGCCACTCCCAAGGCTTGCGGATGACTGCTACATTTGACTGTGCATATTCCTTCTTTGAATAATCCACCTGCTCCTTTCCGGCAAGAACACGAAAACTGTTTGCCAGCTGTTCATTTGCCATTCGCATCCCCTCACCAAAACCGTCAATGCGGGCAAGTGTCTGCTCAGTCTCAACAATCCCCTCACGGACATTCTCTCTGATAGATTCAAGCTTTTTCTTTACCCCAAAGAACTCTGATACCCTATTAAGTGCCTCTTTTCCCTTCTGCTTTACTGCCTTTACGATTTCAGAAGCCTTATTGTGCATCTCTTCCTTGACTTCAAAGAGTTTCTCCTTCATCTGCCGGCATCTTGCCTGTGCTCTGTCTACCATTTCCGATAAGGTCTCTTTCAGGGATTTTGATGCCTGCTGTTCCTTCATCTCCTGCAATTCCTTACGCATCTGCACCAGCTCGTTTGTCATCTGGTCAAGCTTGCTTTCAAGCATATCCACATAAGCTGCACTCTCAAACACATCTGCCGCCTGCTTTGGTCTCCCATTTGCCTTTAGCAGTTCCATAAGCTCCATGATCATTTCATCTTTTGTCATTGATTTTTTCTTTTCTTCCATAATGTCCTCCAATCCGGGCAGCCTTATGGCCGCCCGTTCTTACTAATCTACTGCTCATTAACGAAAGGGAAGCGGTTCGCCGGATGCTTTCATAAATCCGTCTTTATCCTGCGACTGCTCCTTTCCCTGTTTCTGTGATTCTTCCCTTGCCTGCTCCTGCTGCTTTTCCTTCGCCTCCGCATAAGCTCTCTCAATCTCTGAATAAAGCTTTTCACGGAATTCCTTTGTTACCGGATAGCAGATGTCCTGGTAGATATCCTTGCCATTTTCATCCTTCTGCTTTGTCTTATAGGAAGGCATCGCCACAAATACCTTTTCCTTGCCCTGAAGGATATTCACATTGTTGACGATAAAACTGTCCTCAAAGTAGATTCTGGCAAGTCCACGGATATTACTGCCTTCCCTTTCATAGGGTGTAACCGTTACGGAAAATTCCGGTGGTGTCACATCCTTTTCTGTTCCTTTCTCCGGCTGTCCCTGTGCCTGCACTCTTTCATATTCCTCAAGGATATTGCTGTAAAGCTCCTCACGAAATTCTGCGGTGATCGGATTGCATACATCCTTGTAGATGGCAGAACCATCCTCACTTCTTTCGTTGGACTTATATCTTGGCATGGATACAAATAACTGTTCCCTGTCCTTATTCTCCACGATTGCGATATTGGTAATCTTAAATGAATCACCAAATACCACAGTAGCAAAGCCTTTCACATTTCCATTTTCTTTTTTCACTTCATTCACTTTAATTGCATACTTCATATACATTCCCTGACAGATAATGGTGGGGAAACCATCAGCTCTGTCTTTTCCTTTCTTTATACTGTTTTGTGTTATTCCCCATCCTCCGGTACGACAATCTCGCACTTTAAGGCTTCTATCTGGCTGATGGAAAGTCTCCCATTCAGCCAGTTGTAAAGAGTTGCTGTCATGCCGTCCTGTTCAAAGTAGATATATTCCGTTCTGTCCGCATCCACCTCATATACTACCGTTACTGCCACATCCGGCATGAACATCTGCTCCTCTTCATCCCAGTTACATAAAATTCCTTCGTGAAGCTGTAGATTAAGCTGTGGCAGAAATACCCACCAGCCACTGACAATCAGCTGTGTATCTTCCTCTGTCTCCGCTATATCATCAGCCACATCTATGAGTCTTTCTTCCATTTCGCTTATTATCTGCTCTACTTCAACTAATCTGCACTTAATCTTCATCTGCCTTACCCTCTTTCACTGCCGGCACACAGCGGCAGACAAAACGCTTTGTTCCCTTATTGGCACAGGTAAGAAGGGTTAAGATTTCCTCATCCGACTGGTTTTTGACCGTATTGTCATACGGACCGATAATACAGGTTTCTGCCACCTCATACATATGGACTTTTCCCTTCTTATCCGTAATCTTTACCCTGTCTCCGGCTGACAGCTGGTTCAGGTTGGTAAAAAATGTTCCGTTTCTGCTGCCGTTATGCCCGCATAATACACAGTTTCCCTTTTCACCAAGTCCCGCAGTTTCCGTCATATGACCAATGGCATACCTTATCTGCGAATCGCCTGCACCCTCCAATACCGGGTATCTGATATCTATGGCTTCAATCTCAATAATGCCAATGACATCTTCCACTGAAAGTAAGGCTGCATCTTCTTCACTAAGGGAGGTCTGCTTTTTGCCCTCTTCTTTCGATTTTTCTGTCTCATCTTCATTGTCCTCCAGTGTCTTTTCAAACTGTTCGATCAGCTTGTCTGTCTCATTCTGACCATGAAAATGGTAGTAAAAAGGGACTGCCAGTAAAGCAATCCCTGTAACGATACATATACTCACAAATATTCTTTTTATTTTCTTTCCCATATACTGACCACCTCCATGGTCGAAACATTGTTAATAGTTACCTTTTATATCCGTCCATTCCTATGCGGTATGGACTTTTCTCCTCTGCCACATTGGCGGCAACATCCTTATCCTCTGAGGCAGCAAGATCCACATCCTCCACCTTGCCATTTTCAAGATCAAGCTGGGCATTCAGTTCATACTGTCTTGCAATCTTACTTTTTAGCTCTTCCTCATAGGCAAATGGCTTTTCATACTCTGCTTTGGATGCTTTCATGTCAAGCTTGTAGGATTCGATTTTTTTCTCAAGAAAATCAATATTCTCATCAATACCGTTGAACAGATTCTCAAGCTTTACCATATTTCCAACAGGACTTGTGGAAAGCTCTGCCTTATACTCTGTCCTGCCACGAAGCACCAGATAATTGACACCCATAAAGTTTTTCTCTACCAAAAGCTCGAATCCCTTGAAACTGCCTATTGGAGAAGTCTCGCCTGTCTTACATTTTGATACTGCCTCAAGCATACTTGCACCGCCATCGGTTCGCTCTGTGAAGGTCACATTTCCTACCGTAATGGCAAATTCTGCACTGGTAAGAAGTGCCGCATCCCTTGCCTTCAAATCCTCCCTGACACAGACAAGCTTTTCCTCCGCCGCTTTGATAAGCTTTGGAAAACGAATCATGAAATTGTCCTGAAGCGAGTATCTCTGGCTGTCATAAGATGCCTTTAACAGCTTTAATCTCTGCACATCATTGTCAATCTCCATCTTTTCCCGGATCATAGGGTTACCGGTGGCAACAGCCTTAATCTCTGCATAGGAAAGTGTTGCCTCATCAATATCCTCACAGGTTCTTGATACCGACTTGCTTGTCATGACCTGACTGATAAAACGCTGCTTATTCTCCACAAGACTCCAGCTGTATGCATCAAAGGTCTGTTTCGTGACATATCTGTAAACTGCCACCTCATCATTTTCATTTCCCTGTCTGATACCACGACCTTCTCGCTGTTCAATGCTCGAAGGCTTCCACGGGCAGTCTACATGATGCATTGCCACTAGGTGCGTCTGGACATTTACACCAGTTCCACATTTATCCGTTGAGCCGATGAGTATCTTTTTCTTACCTGTTCTCATATCCTTAAAGAGTGCGTCCCTCTGTGCATCGGATTTTGCGTCATGAATAAACGCTATCTCCTCTGCCGGAATTCCTCTTTTCACAAGCTCTGTTTTCAGGTAATTGTAGACATCAAACTCTCCGCCTGTTCTTTCTTCGGTTGCTGTCTGCTTCCAGTAACCATCTGTAAGCATATCCTCCGACCAGCTTCCCTTCGGCGTTCCAATGTCAGAAAAGATAAGCTGACAGCCAATCTTTCCTTCATTTGCTGCTTTCTCATATTCCGCAAATACATTTTCAACTACCTTATTGAGCTTTCCATCCACATTGTTAGGTGCTGATGCTTCAAGTAGTCTTGCATCCGTACCAAGAAGTCTTGCCTCATGAGTGATTTTAAGGAAGTTATCCTCTGACGGGTCTACACCTCCGCCCCTGATACGCTCTGCCCTTGCCACAAAATCCTCCATGACCTGCTTTACATACCAGTCCGGCTCACTTTCCACAATGATATACTTCCCGCCCCGAAGTGCCGGAACCGGAAGGTCTAACATATCCTTTGTCTGCACATCTGCCACTTCACGGAAGATATTCATAAGCTCCGGCAGATTGGTAAACTTATTGAAT
>JAGAQU010000069.1 GCA_017622575.1 Lachnospiraceae bacterium | reverse complement strand
GAAATTCAGCAAAGACTGTGAAAACCTACATTTCAAAAAACTGGCAGGCATAAAACAGAATTTACCTTTCAGAGCTGAAAGACCATGAAACTAATTGAAAATTAAGCGTGTATATGCTATAATCGGATGGACTGATGGTTCCTTTCAACGTATATACACGCTGGAAGGAGGCAGATATGGGTAAATCCATAAAAGGTAAAGAACTTGGTAAAGGCATTACGCAGAGAAAGAGTGATGGACTTTATCAGGGACGATTTGTGAATCGTTTCGGCAAGACGCAGACCATATACGCAAGCAATCTGAATGAGCTTCGTAAAAGGATGCGGGAGGAACAGTACGAGGATGAGAAGGCACTGAATGTTGTCACCAAGGATGTAACCCTTGATGAGAGGTATGAGATTTGGATGAATACCTGTAAGAAGAATTGCAGGAATTCCACTAAGGAATCCTATTCCACACATTATAAGCGGATACAGAAGGAGCTTGGGTGGCATAAGCTGACATCGTTAAACCTGATTATCATGCAGAATGCACTCAATGAACTTGTTTCTGACAATGCCAGAAAGAATACGAAGAAGATTCTGGTGGATATGCTGGAAAAAGCAATCGACTCTGATTTACTTACAAAAAATGTTGCAAAGCAATTAAACACGGTGATTTCCAAGGAAGATAAGAAGGAAAGGCGTGTACTGACGGTAAGTGAAGCAGAGTTGTTTTTAGGTGAGGCACAGAGTAGTTTCTACTATAATCTGTTTGTGCTTGCCATAGAAACCGGAATGCGTATCGGTGAGCTTTGTGGTGTTCAGTGGAAGGACATTGATTTTGAAAAGAAGGTACTGTATGTCCGTCATACATTATGCTATTTTCAAAAAGGTGGTAAGTACATTTTTGAGATGCATGATGCAAAGACCAAGAATGGAAGACGAACGATTCCATTAACCACGAGGGCGTTGGAGGCATTGAAACGACAGCGCATTCAAAAACAGAAGATTCTCTTTAAGGGAATCGAAACAGAGGAACAGTACAGGGACTTGGTGTTTGTTACGAAATACAACAGACCTACACAACAGTTCATAGTGCAGGAGGCAATCGGTGCCATAGTAAACAGGATTCGAAAAGAGCATCCTGACTATGAGGTGTTTTCACCACATTGCTTAAGACATACTTTTGCAACCAGAGCGATTGAGAACGGAATGCAGCCAAAGACATTACAGAAGATTCTCGGACATGGCTCCTTGCAGATGACAATGGATTTGTATTGTCATGTGACAGAGGATACACTGTTTACAGAGATGATGAAGATGGAGAGGGCTGTGTAGCCATGCACCTCGAAAGCGGAGCTTTCTCGGTCACGGCTGTTGCCGTATACGTCTAAGCTTGAACTTGTCCTTATGTGTGCAAGCACAAGGCGGACAATTCAATCTTATCCGTGCATGGCTCGTAGCTAGCGTGCAAAGTGTGTAGTAAGTGTGTAGTAAGGCTGTTTTGAGAATAAGGGGTTCTTCGGAACCCCTGTAAATACAGGAGGTTTTTATAAAATGGAACAGTACAAGCAGGAATTTATTGAATTTATGGTGGACAGCCAGGTACTCAAATTTGGCGAGTTTACATTAAAGAGCGGAAGAAAGTCACCTTTCTTTATGAATGCCGGGGCCTATGTGACCGGTTCACAGCTTCGTAAGCTGGGTGAATACTATGCAAAAGCAATCCATGACAATTACGGTCTTGATTTTGATGTACTTTTCGGACCTGCTTATAAGGGAATTCCCTTATCTGTCGCAACAACCATGGCGATCAGCGAATTGTACGGCAAGGAGATCCGTTACTGCTCCAACCGGAAAGAGGTAAAGGATCACGGGGACACCGGAATCCTTCTCGGAAGCAAGTTAAAGGACGGTGACAGAGTGGTCATCATCGAGGATGTCACTACCTCCGGCAAGTCTATTGAAGAAACCTTCCCGATCATCAAGGCGCAGGCCGATGTGGAGATCAAAGGTCTTATGGTTTCCCTAAACAGGATGGAGAAAGGTCAGGGTGAAAAGAGTGCCCTGATTGAGATTAAGGAAAAATACGGATTTGATGCCAATGCCATTGTAACCATGGCGGAAGTGGTAGAGTACCTTTATAATAAGGAATATAAGGGCAAGGTTTATATTGACGATACCCTGAAGGCGGCAATCGATGCTTATTATGAGACCTATGGGGCTAAGTAGGGAAAGGAAGGATAGAATGGAAGAAAAGATTTATAAGACCATGAGCGGCAGCGGAGCCATGAGCATTGCAGTTGGAGTGGTAACCTTAGTTGTGGGTCTTGTCTGCGGTATATTGATGATCGTTGGAGGGGCAAAGCTCCTTTCGGGCAAATCAAAAATTTTATTTTAAATTGAGCAGGCATTTCTGGATTCAGGAGTGCCTTTTCACTTTGTAGGAGCAGGAAAATTTATGGCATTTAGAAAAGGATATATTTTTACCAACAAGGATCACCCGAAAAAGGGAATTATGTCTTTTATTCTGGGTATCCTTTCTATTGTGACCTATGTCACTGCCGTATATTTATCTTATCTCGGAAGAGGAGAATCTTCTGAGAGATATGGTGCGGCGGGTGTTCTGGCATCTGTTTTTATGCTGGTGGGATTATTCCTCGGCATTTCGTCACTTATGGAGAAAGACAGATTCAAGCTTTTTCCGGTGCTTGGCATCATATTTAATGTGATCGCCTTTTTAATATTAAGTCTAATCATGTATGCAGGAGCGTATGTAAACTAATGGTGGAAGAAAGATTTTTACTTGCGGAAGAAAGAATTCATGAAATAAAGAAGGAAACATCAGGTGATTTTAATATGGAAGAGGGAGCAGAAAAAGGTGCGGTAATGCCCGAAAACTTCAGGCAGTATTTTCATACCATGGCAGATTTTCTGATCTTCATGGCGGACACCTACCGCTATGTGGCAAATGGAAAGCTGTATCTGGCCTCTCTTGAGGAATTGCAGGAAAAGAACCATGAGCTTTATCGGGATATCCTGCCTGAAAATTATGACAAAAGCTATGCAAATCCGGCTTATAGTGTTGCCCGGCTTGGGAAAGACTACGGAAAGCTGTTTTCCTTTTTGTATGCGGAGCTCAGAAGTCTGATCGTTTTTGCTTATGAAAAGAAGCAGGAGGACATGGTGATCCGTATGGAGCTTTTCCTGGAGATCTATGCATCCTTTATCTGTGCCCTTCAGGAGACAGGGGAAATTCCCATATATGAGGAGATCAGAGAAAATGTATACTGGTTTGTCAGCGATTATACGCGTGATGCTTTTGAAGAGAAGCTTGGTGCCATGTTTTTGCCGGATCAGGATTTTGCTTGGAATATCATGAAAAACAGCGATTTGGACAGCCCGGAATATCTGTATTATTTCGGGGAATATATTACGGAGAGTGAATTGAAGACATGGGAACATTTAAAGAACCTTCCGGAGAAGACCATTGCTCTCATGGCAGATACCTATACGGAAGGCTACCGGATCGGCTTCGCCGTCGGAAATAAGGATATCTCCAAAAAGAAGATTGTCAACATCCGGTATTGCCTCGGATTTGAGAGAATGATAAAGAGAGCCATTGAGAACTTTGATAAAATTGGTCTTAAGCCTACAATCTATCGGGCGGCATCCAGTCTTTTACAGGGAAAGGGTCTTAGCCGGATCGGATACTATGGTGCTATCCCCAATAAACAGTATGATTTTGATCACAAGGATGATCAGGCTCTGTTCCTTGATAAACGCCTTGTGCAGGTGAGAATGGAGGCCTGGCAGGAGGGCTATGAGATCTATAAGGAGCAGGCTGCCACATTCGGTGGTCCTGCAGTGGTGGAAGTGTTTGGAGAAGCGCCTGCTGACCTGAAGGAAAAAAAGGAAGCCCCTCACTTAAGTGATGCCCAGCAGAAGCTTTCCGTGGAATATGCGGCAGCAGCAGGACAGCTGCAGAACCGCTACATCAAAGGCGAGGAGAGAAGCTTTACCATCATCGCCTTTCCAACACCGGAAATCGGAGAGAATTATGGAGAAATCTTTGATGAAGTAATAAAAATCAATACCCTTGATTACAAGCTTTATCAGACCATTCAGCAGACCATGATTGACACTCTTGACAAGGGAAAGTATGTGGTAATTAAGGGTATGGGAAAGAACAGGACCAATCTGAAAGTGATGCTCCATACACTCACAGAGCCTTCAAAGCAGACTAATTTTGAAAACTGCGTGGCAGATGTGAACATTCCGGTGGGAGAGGTGTTCACTTCACCGGTTCTAACGGGAACGGAAGGAATTCTGCATGTGACCAGAGTTTTCTTAAATGAGCTGGAATATAAGGATCTTTGCCTCACATTTAAGGACGGAAAAGTGACAGAGTATGGTTGCTGCAACTTTGATGACCCGGAGGAAAATAAAAAGTATATCAAGGATAATGTACTGTTTCATCATGAGACTCTTCCCATAGGGGAATTTGCCATCGGAACCAATACCACGGCATATGTGGTGGGAAGAAAATACGGTATAGAGGATAAACTTCCTATTTTAATAGCGGAGAAGACGGGGCCTCATTTTGCCGTTGGCGATACCTGCTATTCCCATGCCGAGGATGTGGCAGTGTTTAATCCGGATGGAAAAGAGATCATTGCCAGGGACAATGAATGTTCCCTTCTTCGAAAGTCGGACAGCACAAAAGCATACTTTAACTGCCATACGGATATCACCATTCCCTATGATGAATTGGCAGAGGTCAGCGTGGTAACGAAGGATGAGGAAGTGATTCCCATTATTGAGGAAGGCGTTTTTGTGCTTCCGGGCTGTGAGGAGCTGAATAAACCTTTAGAAAACCTTTCAGAGAATACAGTTGCATCAAAGTCCGATTTTTAGTATGATATTAACGTATGAGGTGATGCAGAAATTGTATCACAGAGCGAAACGGAGGAGAAGATAATGGCACAGGTTGGTATCGTAATGGGCAGTGATTCCGATATGCCGGTGATGGCGAAGGCTGCCGATATATTGGAGGAGCTTGGTATTTCCTATGAGATGAAGATTATTTCCGCTCACAGAGAGCCGGATGTGTTTTTTGAATATGCGAAGACTGCAGAGGAAAAAGGATTCAAAGTGATCATTGCGGGAGCAGGTATGGCAGCTCATCTGCCCGGTATGTGCGCGGCAATTTTCCCTATGCCGGTGATCGGTATCCCCATGCATACAACATCCCTCGGCGGCAGGGATTCCCTGTACTCGATCGTGCAGATGCCCTCCGGGATTCCGGTGGCTACGGTTGCCATTAACGGCGGAGCCAATGCAGGTCTGCTTGCAGCCAAAATTCTGGCAACATCGGATGAGGCTTTGCTGGACAGACTGAAAGCGTACAGCCGGAAGTTAAGGGAGAGTGTCCAGAAGAAGGATGCCCGTCTTTCAGAGGTCGGATATAAGAATTACTAAATTTATTTTATAAACAAGCGGAGGAAAAGGAAATGGATTACAAGAATGCCGGAGTAGACATTGAAGCAGGATATCAGTCAGTGGAACTGATGAAAAAATATGTGAAGGAGACCATGCGTCCCGAAGTCCTTGGAGGACTTGGAGGATTTTCGGGTGCTTTTTCACTCAGTGCCATCAAGAACATGGAAAAGCCCACTCTGGTTTCCGGTACTGACGGTGTAGGAACCAAATTAAAGCTTGCTTTTATTATGGACAAGCATGATACGGTAGGTATTGACTGTGTGGCCATGTGTGTGAACGATATTGCATGTGCCGGCGGGGAACCTTTATTTTTCCTTGACTATATCGCATGCGGCAAGAATTATCCCGAAAAGATTGCAACCATTGTCAAAGGCGTTGCAGATGGTTGCAAGCAGGCAGGGGCTGCACTCATTGGAGGAGAGACGGCGGAGATGCCCGGTTTTTATCCCATGGACGAATATGATCTTGCCGGTTTTGCCGTAGGTGTGGTAGATGAAAAGGATCTGATTACAGGGGAAAGCATTAAGCCCGGTGATACCCTGATCGGTATTGCATCGTCCGGTGTTCACAGCAACGGCTTTTCTCTTGTCAGAAGAATTTTTGATATGACAGCTGAGAGTCTTAACACTTATTATGATGAACTGGGAACCACCCTTGGAGAAGCACTTCTTGCCCCCACTAAGATTTATGTAAAAGCACTTAAGAGTGTGAAGGATGCGGGTGTTACCATTAAGGGATGCAGCCATATCACAGGCGGCGGTTTCTATGAGAATATTCCGAGAATGCTTCCGGAAGGAGTACGTGCAGTGGTAAAGAAGGACAGCTATGAAGTTCCGCCCATCTTTGAACTGATGCGCAGAACCGGAAATCTGGAAGAAAAGATGATGTACAATACATACAATATGGGACTTGGCATGGTGCTTGCCATAGATCCTGCAGATGTGGATAAGACCATTGCGGCTCTTGAAGCAGCGGGAGAAAAGGCATATGTGGTTGGTCATGTGGAACAGGGAGAAAAAGGAGTAACCGTATGTTAAACATCGTAGTATGTGTGTCCGGCGGTGGAACCAATCTCCAGGCAATCATTGATGGTGTGAAGAGCGGAACCATCAGAAATACGAGGATTGTGGGCGTGATCAGCAATAATGCAGGTGCTTACGCACTGACAAGAGCAAAGGAAAATGAGATTCCGGCTTTCTGTATTTCGCCTAAGGATTATGCAGACAGAGAAGCTTTTAATCAGGCATTTCTCGATAAGCTTGCAGAGCTTGCCCCGGATCTCATCGTACTGGCCGGCTTTCTTGTCATTTTACCAAAGCAGATGATTGCAACCTATAGAGACAGGATCATCAATATCCATCCTTCTCTGATTCCTTCTTTCTGCGGAACAGGATTTTACGGATTGAAGGTTCATGAGGAAGCATTGAAGAGAGGGGTCAAAGTAACGGGTGCCACAGTCCATTACGTGGATGAGGGAACGGATACGGGAACCATTATCGCGCAGAAGGCAGTGGAGGTACTCCCCGGAGATACGCCGGAAGTCCTTCAGAGACGTGTCATGGAACAGGCAGAATGGGTGATTCTGCCGAAAGCGATTGATGAAATTGCCACGAGAACGAAATAACGGAAGGCAGCAGAAAACGCAAAACAGCTGTTGCCGGAAAGGGTGTTGATTGTGAAGGTACTGATCGTAGGAAGCGGCGGCAGGGAACATGCCATTGCCACCAGCGTTTCAAAATGTAAAAATGTGGATAAAATATATTGCGCTCCGGGAAATGCAGGCATCGGTCTGATTGCTGAGTGTGTGCCTATCGGAGCAATGGAATTTGATAAAATTGTGGCATTTGCCAAAGAAAAAGAAATTGATCTGACGATTGTGGGGATGGATGATCCTCTGGTAGGAGGACTGGTGGATGAACTGAATGCGGCAGGTCTTAGGGCATTTGGTCCCAGAAAGAATGCGGCAATTCTGGAAGGAAGCAAGGCTTTTTCCAAGGATCTGATGAAAAAATACAATATTCCGACGGCTGCATATGAAAACTTTGATACACCTGAGGCAGCGCTTGCTTATCTGGAAACAGCGGATTTTCCCATTGTTCTTAAGGCTGACGGACTTGCTCTCGGAAAAGGAGTGCTGATCTGCCAGAATCTGCAGGAGGCAAAGGATGGTGTCAAGAGCATCATGCTGGACAAACAGTTTGGCAGTGCCGGCAACCGCCTTGTAATCGAAGAATTTATGACAGGACGCGAGGTTTCCGTACTTTCTTTTGTTGACGGTAAGACCATCAAGACCATGACATCAGCCCAGGATCATAAGAGAGCCGGAGACGGAGATACCGGTCTCAACACCGGTGGTATGGGAACCTTTTCACCCAGTCCTTTCTATACGAAAGAGGTGGATGAATTCTGCAGGAAATATATTTATCAGCCCACGGTGGATGCCATGGCGGCAGAGGGAAGAGAATTTAAAGGTATTATATTCTTCGGACTGATGTTAACAGAGAAGGGCCCCAGGGTTCTGGAATACAATGCCAGATTCGGAGACCCTGAAGCGCAGGTAGTGCTTCCCAGAATGAAGAATGATATTATAGAGGTGATGGAGGCCTGCATTGACGGAAGACTTGACGAGATCGATCTTCAGTTTGAGGACAATGCGGCAGTCTGTGTGGTACTTGCTTCAGAAGGCTATCCGGTGAAGTATGAAAAGGGATTTTTGATCCATGGACTTGAAAAATTTGAGGGACAGGATTCTTACTTCTGCTTCCATGCGGGAACCAGAAAAACCGAGGAAGGTATTGTGACAAACGGAGGGCGCGTCCTTGGAATTACTGCCAAGGGCAAGGACCTTAAGGAAGCCAGAAAAAATGCTTACGCTGCAACAGAGTGGGTAACATTTGAGAATAAATACATGCGTCATGATATCGGCAAGGCGATTGACGAAGCATAAATCCTAAAGAAAAAGAGGGTATTCTTATATGGATGGAATGATGAAAAAGATGATCCTTGATGATTTTCACAGACCTACTTTCTGCAACAAATGTAGGGGAGTTTTGGTCTATAAGGGACTTGGCGAATATCAGTGTGAGGATTGCGGGGAACTGGCCTATGATGATTACGGCAAAGTACGTAATTACCTGGACCGTCACAGGGGAGCAAATGTGGCTGAAATTTCGGAGGCGACAGGAGTAACCCACAAGTCAATCAGAGATATGATCAAGGATAATCGTTTTGAGATAATCAATAACGCAGGCGGTTATATCAGATGCGAAATGTGTGGCGCGAACATCAACAGCGGCAGACTTTGCAGTAAGTGCGAGATGTTGTATCATCGTCAGATGGAAGAAGAAGCGCGTGCCAAAAGAAAAGCTGCTATCAGCGGCGGTAGTGCGGGAATGCACGGAGACAGCGGTAGCAAGCGTTTTACATGGGAAAGGTAAGGAGAAAAACTGTGAAGACAATGAGAACTTTGTTTCAGAAGGAAGCATGGATAAAAGGAATGCTTGGCGTGGCAGTATTTGTACTGTTCTTTACGTGTCAGGTATTGATCGGTGAAGCGGCAGAAGGAAAGGTGACAGCCGAGACTGCCAAGATCAGAGCTCAGGCAAGTACAGACAGCGAGGTTGTGGGAAGCACCGTAAAAGGAAAAACCATTGACATTTTAGGTGCTGTAAAAGATGCTTCGGGAATGGTATGGTATAAGGTATCTGTCACCAACGGAGGATATGGCTATATCAGGAGTGATCTGGTTCAGACAAGTGATACAATTGAAGTGACTTCATCAAGTTCATCAAGCAGTTCTGAAAGCAGTGCAACTTCTGAAAAACCTGCAGAGACAGTTCCTACTTCCATAGGAGAAACAGCAGCATTCATCTCTCAGGACAGTGTCAGAATCCGCTCCGGTGCATCTACTTCTCATGATGCGGTTACTTCTCTCACTAAGGGAACTGCCATTACACTGATCGGTGAAGCCACTGACAGTGCAGGAAACAAATGGTACCAGATGACTTGTAACAAAAACGGAAAAACAGTGGAAGGCTACGTGCGCGCAGATCTGATCACAGTAGGAGAGGCCCCTTCCGCGGAGACGGGTACTACAGAAGCCGGTGAAGGAAATGGAGAAGAGAGTGCCGCTACAGAAGGAACAGAAGCGGAAAATACAGAGGGGGCAGACGGCGAGAATGCGGCAGGAACGGAAGACTCTCAGGAGAGCGAAGTAAACGAGCCTGCAGAACCTGAACATAATGATTATGAAGTAGTATATAA
This sequence comes from Lachnospiraceae bacterium, assembly GCA_017622575.1. Classification (GTDB taxonomy): domain Bacteria; phylum Bacillota; class Clostridia; order Lachnospirales; family Lachnospiraceae; genus Suilimivivens. The sequence continues at coordinate 23,428 of JAGAQU010000069.1, read as the reverse complement.
TGATGAAACTTACTGGCTTTATGATAATACCAACGGTACCATGATGTCAGTGACCAATCTTCTGGATGTGGTAAATCAGGTGAATGAAAGCAACACTTCCCTGCAAAGCCAGGTGAAGAATGAAAAAATAATCATTATTATATTGGCAGTCATTATCGTTATCCTTGTAATTGTCATGACTGTGCTGATCTTTAAACTGAAAGATGCCTACTATTATGAGGATTATGAAGATGAGGAAGAGGAGGAAGAACCGGAGCCGGTGATTCCCAAAAAGAAGAAAAAAAGTGTAGAGGCAGAAGAATTTTACGAAGAGCCTGTTCCTGTGAAAAAGAAAAAAGTGAAGGAGAGCTTCCCGGAGGGGACAGACAGGTCGGCAGAAAAAACGGTGAAGAAAAAACGACCGGAAGCAGAATTGCAGGCTGCGGAAGAAAAGAAGCCTGTAAAGAAACCGGCATCGAGAAAAACACAGAACTTCCTTGTGGATGACGATGAGTTTGAGTTTGAATTTCTGAACATGGATGATAAAGATTTGTAAATACAAATGAGGGATGAGAGGGATAGCATCAGCTATTCCTCTTATGTACAATAAGACAATATAACATATGGGTGTATTACATGATAATTGAAATAGATTTTAACAGCGAAGAAGCTATTTATCTGCAGCTGCGCAATCAGATCATACTGGGAATTGCAACATCACAGTATCAGGAGGGAGACATGCTTCCTTCCGTGCGCGCTCTGGCAGACCAGATTGGTATCAATATGCATACAGTGAATAAGGCATATACGGTGCTGAAGAATGAAGGTTTTGTCCGGATGGACAGAAGAAAAGGTGCAGTCATTGCACTGAATGCAGATAGGCTAAAGGCACTGGAAGAGATTGAGACAAATCTTCGCGTAATTCTTGCAAAGGCAAGCTGTAAGGGGATTACGAGGGAAGAGGTTCATGCGATGATTGATGATATTTATGAAGAATATGGAGGATTTTGACATGCAGTCAGGAAGGTTTACGGATAAAGCAAAGACAGCACTGATGCTGGCAGAGAAAACGGCTTCGAAAATGCATGCAGGATATGTGGGTACAGAGCATGTTCTGGTGGGCCTGTTAAAGGAGCGCACAGGTGTGGCAGCCGGTGTGCTTTCGGAAAACGGTGTTGAGGAAGACAGACTTCTTGAAATGATAAAGGAACTGATCGTTCCGGAATCTGTGGTGACTGTTAAGGAACGGGAAGGCTATTCTCCACGTTGTGAGGCTGTTTTGGAGGAGGCTCACAGACAGGCGCAGAGATTCTATGCGGATCAGACAGGCACAGAGCATATTCTGCTTGCGATGTTAAAGGAAGGTGAATGTGTAGCGACACGCCTTCTTAAGACCATGGGAATTGCTATCCAGAAGGTATATATAGATACACTGGCAGCCATCGGCGCAGACCCCGGATTATATAAGGAGGACCTTTCCGGCAAGCCGAGAAGCAAAAAAAGCGGTACATCCACCCTGGATCAGTACAGTCGTGATCTTACGGCCCTTGCCCTTGCGGGAAAACTGGATCCGGTGATCGGACGGGACGATGAAATCAAAAGAGTGATTGAGATCTTAAGCAGGAGAAGCAAAAACAATCCCTGTCTGATCGGAGAGCCGGGAGTCGGGAAAACCGCTGTGGTGGAAGGACTTGCTGCCAGGATTGCATCGGGAGAAGTGCCCTTTACCGTACAGAATAAACGGCTTCTCACATTGGATCTGTCCGGTATGGTGGCAGGTTCCAAATACAGAGGAGAGTTTGAAGAGAGAATAAAGAAAGTCATTCAGGAAGTACAGGAAGACGGAAATATCATTCTTTTTCTGGATGAGATGCATACGATTATCGGAGCCGGAGGTGCAGAAGGCGCTATCGATGCCTCCAATATTTTGAAGCCCTCTCTTGCAAGAGGGGAACTTCAGTTGATCGGCGCAACCACCATAGCAGAGTATCATAAATACGTGGAGAAGGATGCCGCCCTGGAAAGACGTTTTCAATCGGTTATGGTGGAGGAACCTACCATTTCACAGTCCATTGAAATTCTGAAGGGAATTGTTCACAAGTATGAGGAACACCACAAAGTGGAAATCACGCAGGAAGCAATTACTGCGGCAGTTCAGCTTTCAGAGAGATATATTAACGACAGGAATCTTCCCGACAAAGCCATTGATCTGATGGATGAAGCGGCAGCAGCGGCCCGGTTAAAGGCAATGCATACACCTGATAAATTGAAAGAGCTGCAAAAGCAGATATCCGATCTGGATGGGCAGGTGGAAATCTGTCTGAAAGACAGAGAATTTGAAAAGGCCGGAGAGCTTCGTAAGGAGCAGGAAAAGCTGATTAAAAAATATGGCAGACTCAAGGAAAATAATCGCAAAAAACAGGAAGAGACAAAGATTATCGTAGGAGAAAATGAGATTGCAGAAGTGGTGGCTTCCTGGACCAGAATTCCGGTCAAGAAACTGACAGAAAAGGAAAGTGAGAGACTGCTTAAGCTGGAGGATGTTCTGCACAAGAGAGTGATTGGGCAACAGGCAGCTGTGGAGGCTGTTTCCAAGGCAATCAGAAGAGGAAGAGTAGGCTTGCAGGATCCGGAAAAACCCATCGGATCATTCCTGTTTCTGGGACCTACAGGTGTGGGAAAAACAGAACTTTCCAAAGCCCTTGCGGAGGCCATGTTCGGCTCGGAAAATGCGCTGATCAGAGTGGATATGTCAGAGTATATGGAGGGTCACTCCGTATCCAAAATGATTGGGTCTCCTCCGGGATATGTAGGATTTGAAGAGGGTGGACAGCTCAGTGAAAAAATCCGGAAAAATCCTTATTCCGTAGTACTTTTTGATGAGATTGAGAAAGCCCATCCCGATGTATTCAATGTTCTTTTACAGGTGCTGGATGACGGGCATATCACAGACTCCAAGGGAAGAAAGGTGAGCTTCAAAAATACGGTTCTGATCATGACTTCCAACGCAGGAGCACAGAGGATCATAGAGCCCAAAAACCTTGGCTTTGGTATTGCCACTACCAAAGAACAGGATTATGTAAAGATGAAGTCCGGTGTCATGGAAGAAGTAAAGAAGATCTTCAAACCGGAATTTATCAATCGAATAGATGAGATTATGGTGTTCCATCCTCTTGGCAAGGAGGATATGAACAAAATCATTGCGCTCCTTTGCACCAATCTCTCGGACAGATGCAGGAAACAGATGAAAATCAAATTGACATTCAGTAGCGCCCTGAAAGATCATATTGTAGAGAAATATGCTGATTACAAAATGGGTGCGAGACCGTTAAAAAGAGCGCTTCAGCAGGTGGTGGAGGATCAGCTGTCGGAAGAAATTCTCTCAGGCAGGGTTCAGCAGGGCGATACGGTTACGGCAGGCTATCGAAAAGGAAAAGTTGTTTTTGATGTAAAGTAAAATTTTAGTGGCGATTCTGCCGAAAATAGATTATACTAGGAATATCTGAAACACAAAAGACATGCAATCGGGAGGACACAAAAATGGCTGTTGTAGATGAACTGATTCGTCAGGAGACAAACGGAAGCATTAGTTTTGGCAATCATAAGCTGGAGACAAAAGAGAAAGTAGATAATTTCGAACACGATGGAGACTTATATAAGGTAAAAACCTTTAAGACCATGACCAAATTAGAGAGAAACGGTCTTTTCGTATATGAATCCGTACCGGGTACCAGTGTGCTGGATTTTTCGGAAAACGAAAAGGGTGTCAGTTTTCTGGTGGAAGGTGATGAAGATGCCCAGATCACCGTTGGACTGACAGAGGATACGGAATATGTGGTATATGTAGCGGATCAGAATATCGGAAAGATGAAAACAGGGCTTGGCGGTAAATTGAATCTCAGCGTAGAGCTTGCAGGAGCAGGGGAAGTCAAAGTCGATATTGTAAGTAAATAGGAACAGGAGCCTTCTGACCGAATCGGGAAGAAGGCTCTTTTACTCTGATAAAGCGGCTCACAGTTTGTTAAACGTGTGAAATCCGGCAGGAAAATGGGGAGATGAAATATGGCAAAAGGGAAGAATACGGTATTTTTTTGTCAGAATTGCGGCTATGAATCAGCCAAGTGGATGGGACAGTGCCCGGGCTGCAGGGAATGGAATACTTTTGTGGAGGAGCAGGTAGTGACCGGACAGGGGAAAAGCAGCAGAATGAAAACGGTCACGGGTTTTTCGGAGAAAAATAAACCGGCAAAGCTGTCGGAAGTTTCTATTGAGAAAGAAGACAGGATTTCCACCGGTATCGGGGAACTTGACAGAGTACTCGGAGGTGGAATCGTTGCAGGGTCTCTTACTCTGGTGGGAGGAGATCCCGGAATCGGTAAGTCAACCTTGCTTTTGCAGGTTTGCAGAAACCTTGCGGGAGACGGACGGGAAGTGCTTTATGTTTCCGGAGAAGAGTCCTTAAAGCAGATCAAGCTTCGGGCCAACAGAATCGGAACCTTCAGCGATCATCTGAAGCTTTTGTGTGAGACGGATCTTGAGAGTATCGAGGAAACGATCAGGAGAAGTAAACCGGAAGTTGTTATCATTGATTCTATTCAGACCATGTTTCACGGAGAGATTTCTGCTGCTCCGGGCAGCATCTCCCAGGTGAGGGAGGCTACAGGACTTTTTCTGCAGCTTGCAAAGGGGCTTGGCGTATCCATATTTATTGTCGGACACGTGACAAAGGAAGGAACGGTGGCCGGACCGCGTGTCCTTGAACACATGGTGGATACTGTGCTTTATTTCGAGGGAGACAGACATGCCTCCTACAGACTCCTGCGGGGTGTCAAGAATCGTTTCGGCTCCACCAATGAAATCGGTGTGTTTGAAATGGAGGCGGAAGGACTAAGGGAGGTGCTCAATCCTTCCGAGTTTATGCTGAACGGAAGACCGGAAAATGCCAGTGGATCGGTGGTTGCCTGTTCCATGGAAGGAACAAGACCCATTCTTGTGGAAATACAGGCCCTTGTCTGTCATAGTAATTTCGGTATTCCCAGAAGACAGACTACGGGGACGGATTTTAACCGGGTCAATCTTTTGATGGCAGTTTTGGAAAAACGTCTGGGGCTTCAGATGGGAAATTGTGATGCCTATGTAAACATTGCAGGCGGTATTAAGATACAGGAACCGGCCATTGACCTGGGCATTGCCATGGCGATTGTGTCCAGCTTTAAAAACCGGGCTGTGAGCAGCGACATGATCGTGATGGGAGAAGTAGGACTTTCCGGAGAAGTGCGGGCTGTCAGCATGATACCTGTAAGGGTCCAGGAGGCAAAAAAGCTTGGCTTTGCTACCTGTGTGATCCCCTCTGTGTGTATGGACAGTGTAAAGGAAATCTCCGGAATCAAGATCATAGGAGTCAGCCACGTGGGAGAAGCTATGGATCTGATCTGATGGTTTCAACAAAAAATATGACAAAATTATGACGTTTTTGGTGATTATTTTAAAAAAATCTTAAAAATTTCGCTTTCTCTATTCAAATAATAATAAAATTATGGTAAAATACTTAAATGATTTTGTCAGTTTTCTGATTGTACATAAAGGAGCAGGTAATGGATAAGAAAAAATGGGTGAAGCATATCCCGTTGTTTATTGTTGAAGTGCTGGTACTGATCATAGCGGTAGCAGCATTATATGTGATACTTCGAACTACCGGTGAGAATGGTGTAAAAAAGGCAAAAATCGATGAGGAAAAGATTGCTGTCAATGAGGAAATAAAAGAGAAAGTAACGGAAAATACGGAAGGCGAAAATGTGAATGAGTATACGGGCATTTACAATATCGCATTTTTTGGTGTGGATGCCAGAGATGAAAATCTGGGCAAGGGAAATAACCGGAGTGATACGATCATGATCTGCTCCGTTGATATGGACAAACATGAAGTGCGTCTTATTTCCATCTACAGAGATACCTACCTGAATGTAGGAAACGATTCCTATGGAAAATGCAATAAGGCTTATGCTTTAGGAGGACCGGAGCAGGCTCTTTCCATGATCAATATGAACACCGATCTTTATGTGACTGACTATATAACGGTAGGCTTTGAGGGATTGATGGAGGCAGTGGATGCCCTGGGCGGTGTTGAGATCGACGTGAGGGAAGAAGAGATCAGCCATCTGAACAATTATCAGATCAGTATGGTTGGAAACAGTGAGGATGGCAAGAACTTTACGGCAACAGCCGGTGTGGATTACACACCTGTAACAGAGCCCGGTCTGCAGACATTGAACGGTCTTCAGGCTACGGCGTATTGCAGGATAAGGTATATAGGTGACGATTTTGAACGTACTCAGAGGCAGAGGGATGTATTGGTTGCCCTGATGGAAAAGGCAAAGACAGCACCCGTCAGCAAGCTGATGGATGCCATGAATGCGGTATTCCCCCATATTGTAACCTCCGTGGATATCGAGGATATCATACCGGTACTTGGCATGATCGGTGACTATAAAGTGACTGTCAGTGACGGTTTCCCTTTTGCAGGTATGCTTAATGGAGGAACCATCGGATTGGAAGGCTCCTGTATTGTGCCTATCTCTTTGGAAGACAATGTGGTCAAGCTTCACGAAATACTCTACGGAGAAGAAAATTATGAGCCTACCAAAGAACTGAAAAGCTTTAGTGCGCAGGTGGAAGCCGATACAAAGGACAGACTGCAATATTAATTAAGATGCAAAGCATAGGACTCCGTGAAAAAGGAGAGATTTATGGCTACGATCAGAGAGATCGCTGAGAAACTTGGTGTTTCCATCAGCACTGTCTCAAAAGGATTAAATGGTGCAAATGATGTCAGTGCGGAACTGCGCCAAAAGATCCTGGATACAGCGGTGGAAATGGGATATGTTACTAAAAGAATGAAAAAAGAAGAACACAAAAAGCTTTGCGTTTTTGTGGAAAATATGGACTATGAGTCTGCCAATCAGTTTGGTTACGATATTATACTCGGATTCAGACAGGCTGCTTACAGGGATAACTGGCATGTGGAGGTACTTCCTATAACTCCGGGATTTCAAACCAAGGAAAAATATGATACCTTTATGCTGAAAAACGGATATTCCGGTGCATTTCTTGTGGGGTTTGCGCTTCAGGATGAATGGATGAAACAACTTGAAAGCACAGGAATTCCCACAGTACTCTTTGATAATTTTATTCGCAAAAATCCCAATGTAGCATATATTGGTACAGACAGCTTTGAAGGAATTGATACAGCCATAGAGCACCTGACACAGCTTGGCCATACCAGAATCGCTTTTTTAAATGGTTCTCTTCATTCCATGATCACAGAGCAGAGACAGCAGGCATTTTATGACAGTATGGCGGCGCACAATCTTGTACTTCAGGATGAACTGGTTGCCAATGGCTATTACGTAGCAGAGTCTGCAAAGGATTTTGTCCCTTCTTTTTTGAAAAACAAGGCAACTGCCATTGTCTGTGGCAATGATCTTCTTGCTTACGGGACAATCAAAGAGTGTGAAAAATGCGGATACCGGGTACCGGAGGACGTGAGTGTGATCGGATTTGATGATCTGCCGCTCTCTGCTTATACTACCCCGGCTCTTACCACTATCAGACAGGATCGCCTGGAACTTGGCAAATGTGGATATATGGCACTTCACTCCCTTATGAATCATGTATCTGTCAGCAAAACGCTGCTGCGGCCCGAATTTGTGATCCGAAATTCTACGGCAAAAGCTGTTGACAGATAAGTGGGTTTTAGGTATAATAATCCTCGGTGGTTTTAAAGCCACATGAATAGGGGCATAGTTCAAAGGTAGAACAGCGGTCTCCAAAACCGTCGATGTGGGTTCGATTCCTACTGCCCCTGCTCCAAAACCCTTAAAGACAATAAGTTTTTGAGGGTTTCTTTTTTATCTTTTTAACGAAAAAATACGAAAAATTTTAGGAGAAAAAAGGGGTAGTATGGGAAGAATGAAACGGGGAGCAGGAGTTTTATTATCGATCACAAGTCTGCCGTCACTTTACGGAATCGGTACAATGGGAAAGGCAGCTTACGAATTTGTGGACCTTTTGGCACAGATGGGGCAAAAATACTGGCAGGTACTTCCTCTGGGCCCTACCGGTTACGGAGACAGCCCTTATCAATCGTTTTCTGCCTTTGCAGGTAATCCTTATCTGATCGATCTTGATCTGCTTTTGGAGCAGGGACTTTTGACGGAAAAGGAACTTAAAAATCTTTCCTTTGGGCAGAAGGAGAATGATGTGGATTACGGTCTTCTCTATGAAAACAGATTTCGGCTGCTTTATCAGGCCTTTCAGCGGTTTGATAAAGCTTCTGAGGAATATAAGAGGTTTTGCAGAGAAAATAAATCATGGCTGAATGATTACAGTCTTTACATGGCAATCAAAAACAGTCAGGGAGGCAAGGCTTTTGCGGAGTGGGATGCGCCCCTTCGAAACAGGGAAGAGGAGGCACTTTTACAATGTAAAAAGGAACTCAAAAAGGATATCCGTTTTTATAAGTTTCTGCAGTTTATGTTCTTTGAACAGTGGGATAAGCTGAAGACCTACGCCAATGTAAAAGGAATAAAGATCATAGGTGACATTCCTCTCTATGTTGCGCTTGACAGTGCCGATGTATGGGCGGAGAGAAAGCAGTTTCAGCTGGATGGGGAAGGAAAGCCTGTGGAGGTTGCGGGATGTCCACCGGATGCGTTCTCTGATGATGGTCAGAAGTGGGGAAATCCTCTCTATAATTATGAAGAGATGGAAAAGGACGGCTTTGACTGGTGGAAGAGGCGTATGATGGCAAATGCCAGACTTTTTGATATCATCAGAATTGATCATTTTATTGGAATTGCAAGATATTACAGCATTCCCGCAAAGGACAAAAATGCAAGAAACGGAAAATGGAATAAAGGACCCGGCAGAAAGCTGACGGATGTGATAGAAAAGACGCTGGGAAAAAACAGGATCATAGCGGAGGACCTTGGTGTGGCAGTACCTGCAGTGAAGAAGCTTCTGCGGAAAACGGGCTGGCCCGGAATGAAAGTGCTTCTTTTTGCTTTTGACGGAAATACAAAAAATGAGCACCTGCCTTACAATTTCGACAACGGAAATATGGCGGCATATACCGGAACCCATGACAATGAGACTATCGTGGGATATTTTGCGGAAAAGACGGAAGAGGAACTCACTTTTCTCTATGATCTTCTGAATATCGGTCAGAGAGAAGAAATACCGGATGCCATTATTCGCGCAGTGTATGGCAGTGTGGCTGATATTGTGATCCTGCAGATGCAGGACATTTTAAAGCTGGGAAATGAGGCGAGAATGAACTTCCCGTCTACGATAGGAACGAACTGGAGATGGAGAATGGTAAAGGGAAGTCTCTCCGATGAGAGAATAGAATTCATCAGGACATTGACGCGCGTCTGTGGCAGGTAAAGGATATTGGAGGAAATCAAAGTGAGAAAAAAATTAATAGCACTGATTGCAGATGTTTTGCTGGTTCTTGGCACAGTGGGATGTAATGGCAGTGCAGATGTCACGGAGCCGGTTCCCATGGAAGATAATTATCGGACATATTACGAGGTGTTTGTCTATTCCTTTTACGATGGAAACGGTGACGGCATCGGAGATCTTGCCGGATTAAAGGAAAAACTGGATTATATTAATGATGGTAATCCGGAGACAACGGATGATCTTGGCTGCAACGGAATCTGGCTGATGCCCGTTATGCCATCACCGACCTATCACAAATATGATGTGACAGATTATATGGCTATTGACCCTGAGTATGGCACGATGGAAGATTTTGAAGAATTGATGAAAGCGTGTGAAGAAAGAGGAATCAAGGTGATTATTGATCTTGTATTGAACCACAGCTCCTCACAGCACCCATGGTTTCAGGAAGCCTGCTCCTATCTGGCTGCGCTTGGAGACAAAGAGCCGGATCCGGAGGAATGCCCCTATGTTGACTACTATCATTTCAGCCGGGAAAAGAAAGGAAACTATTATCCTGTTCCCGAAAGTGAATACTGGTATTATGAGGCACAGTTCTGGGGTGGTATGCCGGATCTCAATCTTAGCAGTGAACAAGTGCGAAGCGAAATAGAAAGAATTGTGGATTTCTGGCTGGACAAGGGAGTGGGAGGTTTTCGGCTGGATGCAGCAAAGGAGTATGTGACAGGGGCAAATGCGACAAATACGGAGATCCTCTCCTGGTTTACGGACATGGTAAAGGAGAAGAGAGAGGATGCCTATCTTGTGGCAGAGGTGTGGACAGACAAAAATACATATGCCGGCTATTACGACAGTGGGATCGACAGTGTATTTGACTTCGAATTTGCGGATAAAGACGGTATTATTGCCAGGACGGTGAGGGGAGAAATCCCGGCTTCTGCCTACAGCCGCGGGCTTCAGGAATCAGAGAGCTTGTTTTCGACGTATAATCCCGATTATATTGATGCACCCTTCTATACCAATCATGATATGGGAAGAAGTGCGGGATATTATGCCGGTGACAGAGCAGAGGCGCAGACAAAGCTCGCCGGGGCCATGAATCTTCTGATGAGCGGAAATGCTTTTATCTATTACGGTGAGGAGCTGGGAATGAAAGGCGCCGGAAAGGATGAAAACAAGAGGGCTCCTATGTATTTTTCATCTGACCCTTCCTGTGCAGGAATGTGTAAAGGACCTGCGGATATGGATGAAGTAAAAATGAAATTCGGAAGCCTCGAGGAGCAGGAGAAGGATGAACAGTCTGTTTATTCCTATTATAAGGAAGCGATCGGAATAAGAAACCGGTATCCGGCAATCCGAAAGGGAAAAACAGAAAATCTGGAACAGTATTCTTCCGATACCATAGCTGCCTTTTCAAAGGAATACGAGGGGGAAAAGCTCTATGTGTTTATCAATGTTTCTGAGGAGAAAGCCGTGATCGATCTGACGGAAAATGGAAGTATCAACAGAAAGAAGATAGAGAATGGTTTATATACCGGGGAAGAGAGCGGAAGCATTGAAAATGGCCTTTTGACCATACCCGGACATGGAATTATATTGATGGATGGCAAATAATTGTCATAGAAAACAGAAAACCCTGAGAGATATTCTCAGGGTTTCCTGCTTGTGTAAAAGGGGAATTCTTCCGGAATTGCTAATTAGCTCGAATTGACTTCCGTAATCAATTCTTTTGTTATTATATTGCTAAAAACGACAAAAATCTATAAATATTTTGACAAATAATAAAAAGATATTAGCATATTACGGCAGGCTAAGAAAATTGCACAATAAATTGTCAGATTTTAGTGTGTACATTTTCTTTTTTTATGGTAAGATAATTTATATATGTATGGAAGACAGGGTGGGAAGGTATGTCAGTAGAGAGCGAAAACCTGTACAGGCAGGAGAGAATTCAAAAATACAGAGTAATATTTGAAAAGATATTCCGGTATATTCCATGGCTTGAGCAAAAGAAGGGACAAAAGACATCCCATCTTTATGACGGAAACGATATCGCATCCACTTCCGTGACTTTTTCTGTCTATGACGGGACACTGCTTTCGTTTATAAAAGATATGCAGGCCACCGGACTGCTTAACAGAAATTATGTCTATGCATATTCCAGAAATTTTATCCGCACGCAGCAGGATGAACTTAAATTTATTGAGAATGCGGAACTCAGAAACATAGAAGATATCTTTGATATCATGGCGAAATATATTCTTGGGGGTATGACGAAAGGAAATCTGTGGACGCAGGCGGTTGAGAATGGCGTTTTTCTGAAAGCCCTTTTGAGGATAAAGGAGCTGCTCGAAGTTTATGATGGGCCACTGGCGTAGGAGTTGTTGATAACATGAGTGATAAATCTGTTCAGAAGAAAAAATACATACTGGAAACTGCCAGAGGCGTTTTTGCGGAAAAAGGTTACAAGAGTGTGACCATGAAGGATATTGTTGATGCCTGCGATATCAGCAGGGGCGGATTATATCTTTACTTTTCGAGTACCAGAGAGATCTTCCTGGAAGTGTTAAAGATGGAGCAGGAGGAAGCGGATGATGTCTTTGAAAAAAGCATTGCAAAAGAGGCGGGACCTGCTGATATTCTGGCTCTGTTCTTAAAAGAGCAGAAACGGGAACTGGTCAGCAAAAAGCCGGGCCTTAACAAAGCTTCCTATGAATTTTTTATGGATGAACAAAACTATGGAAAAGATAATTTCCTGAAAAAACAGTTTGATTCCGCCGTGGTGGTAATCCAGAAGCTGATTGAGGCGGGTGTGGAAAACGGTGAGTTTTACTGTGAGGATGCAAGGCGTGCAGCCAGCAATATCATGTATGTGCTGGAGGGACTTAAAATAGCGTCGCTGACCAGAGGCATTACGGAAGCGGCGGTGGACCGTGAAATCATGTATGTGATGCGGGGACTGGTTGCGGAAGAATAAGAGAAAACGACAGAAATGAAAGCTTCAAGGATGAGGATTACTTGAAGCTTTTGTTGCGATAAGAAGCGGCAGAAAGGTGTTGTAATGATAGAAGAGGTAATATCCGTAGAACTTCCGGTGGGAGAAAAACTGAAGATCGTAAAGAACCGTCTGGAAGGGACAAATCCCGGATTCAAAAGAATTGTCATTGTATCCGGAATCCATGGTGATGAATTTGAAGGGCAGTATATTTCCTATGAGACCGCAAGGCGGATTAAGAAGAACCCGGAGCTCTTGCAGGGAACCGTGGAGATTTATCCGGCACTCAATCCGCTGGGGCTTGATATTGCTTCCAGAGTGATTCCAAAGGTCAATATGGATATGAACCGGATTTTTCCGGGAGATGAAAAAGGAACAGTGATGGAAAAAGTGGCGGCAGCTATCGTTAATGATATTGCGGGAGCAGACATCTGCCTGGATATCCATGCCAGCAACGTGTTCATCAGAGAAATTCCCCAGGTGCGTATCAGTGAGGAGTTTGCGGACAAGCTCCTTCCCTATGCAAGGCTTTTAAATGTGGATATGGTTTGGACCAATGCTTCGGAAACGGTGCATGAGTCAACCCTTGCCCATTCCATGAATATGCTTGGAGTTCCCACCATGGTGGTAGAGATGGGAATGGGAACCAGGATCAGCAGGCGGTTTGGCAATCAGGTAGTAGACGGTATTTTTAATCTGATGAGAGAGATGGGAGTCTGGAACGGACCGGAAGAGAAAATACAGTATCCTGTCATTTCCACGGACGGCGAAGTAGAGTTCATAAGATCCGGAGTAACCGGCGTATTCCTGCCGGCAATTGAGCACAACCATTATGTGAAGACAGGTGATAAACTGGGGGAGATTGTAAGTCCTCTGGAAGGAACCGTGCTGGATGAAATCATAGCCAAAAAGAGCGGACTGGTGTTCAGTCTCAGGGAATATCCCTTTGTGCGGGAGGGCTCGCTCCTTTTGAGAATACTGACAGGAATTGATGATTAACCACAGAAAGTGTGATAAAGATGTTTCAGGAAAAAATTTATACAGTAAATTCTTCCTATAGGGAGAGCATGGTGATACGGGGATACAGTTTTGGAAAAGGAGATCCGGCTGCCTGCATTCTCGGTTCTGAGAGAGGAAATGAAGTCCAGCAGATGTACATCTGTTCCCAGCTGGTGAAAGCACTGAAGGAACTGGAAGCAAACGGCTGCGTGAATGCGGGCAAAAAGATTCTGGTGGTTCCGGTGATCAATGCCCTTGGCATGAATGTGGACCGAAGATTCTTTGGCGTGGAAAATCAGGATATCAACAGGATGTTTCCCGGAAAGGAACATGGAGATACCACAGACAGAATCGCGGACGGAATTTTTAAGGTGATCAAGGAATACAGCTATGGAATCCAGCTTACCAGTTTTTATATGTCGGGAGAGTTTGTTCCCCATGTGCGGATGATGGAAACCGGTTATCAGAATGCTTCCCTTGCCAATCTGTTCGGGCTTCCCTATGTAGTGATCAGAAAGCCCACACCTCTCGATACCAAAACACTGAATTATAATTGGCAGGATGAGATGACGGCAGCTTTTTCTGTTTATACCAATAAAAATGATACTATTGACGACAGGAGTGCCAGACAGGCGGTTGCTTCTGTGCTTCGCTTTCTGACCAGAATGGGAATTATCCGGTATGAAAGTCACAGTGGCTATATCAGTCATGTGATCATGGAAAAGGATCTGACTGATGTACATACCCTGTCAGGCGGTATTTTTAAAGGACTTGTTAGCCCGGGAGAGGATGTGCGCTATGGACATGCTCTGGCGGAAATCATTGATCCGTATGAGGGTTTTGTAAAGGAAACGCTCCTTGCGCCTACGGACGGAATCGTATTTTTTGCCCATACGGAACCACTGATTGCAGAAGGTGCCATTGCCTATCGGTTAATTCACCGGCTCCATGAGTAATAAAAGAATTGCAAAACTCGGGGAATTCGATATAATATACTTGGCTAGTTAACAGAGAACAATAAAAACATGCTTAAAATATTTAACGGAGGAAGATTACATTCACCATGGGAAACGTAAAGCGTATCTATGTAGAAAAAAAGGCGCCTTTTGCAGTAAAGGCAAAGGAACTGAGGGAAGAGATCGGCAGTTATCTCGGCATTACGGGAGTGAAGGAAGTCAGAGAATTTATCCGCTATGATGTGGAGAATTTGTCTGACGCAACCTTTGAAGCAGCGTGCAGAACCGTATTTTCCGAGCCGCCGGTAGATGTTCTGTACAGAGAAACTATTGAGATCCCTGAAGATGGCAAGGTGTTCAGCGTAGAGTTTCTGCCCGGACAGTTTGACCAGAGAGCGGATTCTGCTCTGCAGTGTGTCAAGTTTCTGAAGGAAGATGAGGAGCCTGTCATCAAGACTGCCGTGACGTATCTGATCACAGGGGATATTTCCGATGATGAATTTAACAGAATAAAAGCTTATTGTATCAATCCCGTGGATTCCAGGGAAACGGATATGGTGAAACCGGAGACATTGATTACGGATTATGAGGAACCGGCAGATGTGATCATCTTTGACGGTTTTCAGGACCTTTCGGAAGAAAAACTGCGTGAACTGTATGATTCTCTCGGACTTGCCATGACCTTTAAGGATTTTTTACATATTCAGAATTATTATGCCGGAGAAGAGCACAGAGATCCTACCATGACGGAGATCAGAGTGCTTGATACCTACTGGTCAGATCACTGCCGTCATACCACGTTCTCTACAGAACTGAAAAATATCGAATTTGAGGATGGCTATTACAGAGCCCCTCTCGAAACTACTTATGAAAGTTATTTAGATACCAGAAGCGAGATCTTTGCGGGAAGAGACGACAAATTTGTATGCCTCATGGATCTCGCACTGATGGCCATGCGCAAGTTAAAGAAGGACGGTAAGCTTCAGGATATGGAAGAGTCTGATGAGATTAATGCCTGTTCTGTTGTGGTTCCTGTGGAAATGGATTACGGCGATGGTCCTGTCACGGAAGAGTGGCTGGTATTTTTCAAGAATGAGACCCATAATCACCCTACGGAAATCGAGCCCTTCGGTGGTGCGGCTACCTGCCTTGGCGGAGCAATCCGCGATCCCTTATCTGGAAGAGGCTATGTATATCAGGCAATGCGTGTGACCGGCGCGGCAGATCCTACGGTTCCCGTTTCCGAAACCCTGAAGGGCAAGCTGTCCCAGAAGAAGCTGGTGAGAGGAGCGGCAAGCGGCTATTCCTCCTACGGCAACCAGATCGGTCTGGCTACCGGTTATGTAAAGGAAATCTATCATCCCGATTATGTGGCAAAGAGAATGGAGATCGGTGCCGTTATGGGCGCGGCTCCCAGAAAGAACGTGATCAGAGAAAACTCCGATCCTGACGATATCATTATCCTCCTCGGCGGAAGAACAGGCCGTGACGGCTGTGGCGGCGCTACCGGATCCTCCAAGGTACACACAGAGAGCTCCATTGAGACCTGTGGTGCGGAGGTACAGAAGGGTAATGCGCCCACAGAGCGTAAGATCCAGAGACTGTTCAGACGCGGAGAAGTAAGCAGGATCATCAAGAAATGCAACGATTTCGGGGCTGGCGGTGTATCCGTTGCCATCGGTGAACTGGCAGACGGTCTTGTGGTTGATCTTGACAAGGTGCCCAAGAAATATGCGGGACTTGACGGAACAGAGCTTGCCATTTCCGAATCCCAGGAAAGAATGGCAGTGGTAGTCGATCCGAAGAATGTGGACGAGTTCCTTCAGTATGCTGCAGAAGAAAATCTGGAAGCCATTCCGGTTGCAGTAGTGACAAAGGAGCCCAGGCTTGTCCTCAAATGGAGAGGCAAGGAGATTGTTAACATCTCCAGAGCCTTCCTTGATACCAACGGCGCTCACCAGGAAACCAATGTAGTTGTGAATATTCCTTCAGAAGAGGAGGATTACTTTAAAAAGACGGCAATTCCTGCTGTACAGGATGCCCTTGACAAGGAAGACATCAAATCGGCATTTACGGCAACTTTAAACGACTTAAATGTGTGCTCACAAAAGGGACTGGTGGAGATGTTTGACTCTTCCATCGGGGCAGCCAGTGTACTGATGCCTTATGGCGGCAAGTATCAGCTGACAGAGACTCAGACCATGGTGGCAAAGCTGCCCACACGAAAGGGAAAGACAGATACCGTGACTATGATGAGCTATGGTTTTGACCCTTACCTTTCTTCCTGGAGCCCTTACCACGGTGCGGTCTATGCGGTAACGGAATCCATGGCGAAGATTGTGGCATCGGGTGGTGACTACAGCAAGATTCGCTTTACCTTCCAGGAATACTTCAGGAGAATGACATCAGATCCCGAGCGCTGGAGCCAGCCTTTTGCAGCGCTTCTGGGTGCTTATGATGCCCAAATCGGTTATGGCCTTCCCTCCATCGGTGGCAAGGACAGTATGTCGGGTACCTTCAATGACATCGATGTACCGCCTACACTGGTATCCTTTGCAGTTGACATTGCGAAGAAGCAGGAGGTCATCACGCCTGAACTGAAAGAAGCGGGAGATCAGCTGGTTCAGTTCTGGTTTGACAAGGATGAATATGAAATCCCTGTTTATGAACACGTTATGAAGACCTTCGGTTTTATCACACAGCTGATGCGTGAGGGCAAAGTGAAGGCAGCGTATGCCCTTGACTCCAAGGGACTTGTGGCAGGTGTCAGCAAGATGGCATTTGGCAATAAGCTGGGTGTTTCCTATGCGGAGGACATGAAGGCAGCAGATCTTTTTGAGAACTGCCTCGGAGATATCGTTCTTGAAATGACGAAGGAGGATACAGCAGCGCTGGAAGCAGATGAATTGAATTACAGAGTTATCGCCGAGGTGACTGCAGAACCTGTATTTACCTATGGCGAGATAACTGTATCCGTGGACGAGGCATTAAGCGCATGGACCTCCCGCCTTGAAAAGGTGTTCCCCACAAAGGCTGAGAAGGGAACCGAGCCGGTTTCCAGCGATGTATATAAAGCAGATTCTATTTATGTATGTAAGAATAAGGTGGCAAAGCCTACCGTATTTATACCGGTGTTCCCCGGAACTAACTGCGAATACGACAGCGCCAAGGCTTTTGAGAGAGCAGGGGCAAAGGTGATCACCAGGGTATTTAAGAATCTTTCCGCAGAAGATATCAGAGAGTCTGTAGATGCGTTTGAAAAGGATATTGACAAAGCACAGATCATCATGTTCCCCGGCGGTTTTTCCGCAGGTGATGAGCCGGACGGAAGTGCCAAGTTCTTTGCAACCGCTTTCCAGAATGCCAAGATCAAGGAAGCGGTCATGAGACTGTTAAATGAGAGAGGCGGTCTGGCACTTGGTATCTGCAACGGTTTCCAGGCGCTGATCAAACTTGGGCTTGTTCCTTACGGTGAGATTACAGGACAGAAGGAGGATTCCCCCACCCTTACCTTTAACACCATCAACCGTCATATTTCCAAGATGGTATATACCAAGGTTGTTTCCAATAAATCTCCCTGGTTACAGGAAGCAGAGAACGGCGGTGTTTATGTGACACCTGCTTCACACGGAGAAGGAAGATTTGTGGCACCGAAGGAATGGATTGAAAAGCTGTTTGCAAACGGTCAGGTAGCAACCCAGTATTGTGATCCTGAAGGAAATGTTTCCATGGATGAGGAATGGAATATCAACGGTTCCTATGCTTCCATAGAAGGTATTACTTCTCCCGACGGAAGATGTCTTGGCAAGATGGCTCATGTGGAGCGTCGCGGAGACGGTGTTGCCATCAATATTTACGGAGAACAGGATTTGAAGATTTTTGAATCCGGTGTATCCTATTTTAAATAAGTGATCAAATGGTTGAAGAAGACCGGAGCAGAATTTTGCTCCGGTCTTTTAAAGGGAAACAGTCCAGCCAAGTGTTATGCAAACAATACAAAGAGTTTTAAGCTTTTTATTGAAGCAGAATGGCTGTTGTGCTATAATGAATCGATTATGCGAAGAATGAAAAGAAAGGGAGACAGTACTACATGAAAGCATTTTTAATTTTGGAAGACGGCACTGTTTTTGAGGGAACTCACATCGGTGCAGACAAAGAAATTATCAGTGAAATTGTATTTAATACTTCCATGGCAGGATATCTTGAGGTGCTGACGGATCCGTCTTATGCCGGTCAGGCAGTGTGTATGACATATCCTCTGATCGGAAACTATGGAGTATGCCTTACTGATATGGAATCAAGAAGGGCATGGCCGGACGGTTTTATTGTAAGGGAACTGTCACGGATTCCCAGTAATTTCCGAAAGGATATTACGATTCAGGAGTTCCTCACGCAGCAGGATATTCCCGGTATTGCGGGAATCGATACCAGAGCGCTCACCAAAATCCTGCGTGAAAAAGGTACCATGAACGGTATGATCACCACTGATGAAAATTATGATCTTGACAACATTCTCCCTAAATTAAAAGAATACACCACAGGAAAGGTAGTGGAAAAAGTTACCTGTCCTGAAAAATATGTGATCAAGGGTGCCAGGACACTTTCCGAAAACGGACCGCTCTCCGGAAGTGCAAAGTTTGTTCCCGAGGATTATAAGGCCGGAAAGAGAGAGATGCGCCCCAGTATCACAAAAAGTTTAAACGGTCTCGGAAAGAAGGTGGCACTTCTGGATCTCGGTGCCAAGGATAACATTGCCCATTCCCTGGCGCAGCGCGGCTGTGATGTGACGGTTTATCCGGCGACAACAACTGCACAGGAGATCATTGCGGATCAGCCCGACGGCATTATGCTCAGCAACGGTCCCGGGGATCCAAAGGAATGTACCGGAATTATCGCAGAGATTAAAAAGCTGTATGATACCGATATCCCGATCTTTGCCATCTGCCTCGGCCATCAGCTGATGGCGCTGGCAACAGGAGCAGATACCTTTAAGATGAAGTATGGTCATCGCGGCGGCAATCACCCGGTGAAAGATCTGGAGACGGGAAGAGTGTACATCTCCTCCCAGAATCATGGCTATGTGGTGGATATGGACAAGCTTGATGCGAAGGTTGCAGTGCCTGCCTTTATCAATGTCAACGACGGAACCAATGAGGGACTGAAATACACCGGAAAAAATATTTTTACGGTACAGTATCATCCGGAGGCCTGCCCCGGACCCCAGGATTCCAGCTACCTGTTTGACAGATTTATCAAGATGATGGAGGTGAACAAAGATGCCTAAGAATCCAAACGTAAAAAGAGTAATGGTGATCGGTTCCGGCCCTATCGTAATCGGACAGGCGGCGGAATTTGACTATGCGGGCACACAGGCCTGCCGCTCCTTAAAGGAGGAGGGCGTTGAGGTTATTCTGGTAAACTCCAATCCCGCCACCATTATGACAGATAAAAATATTGCAGATAAGGTTTATATCGAGCCTCTTACGGCAAAGGTCCTTGAGCAGATCATTGAAAAGGAAAAGCCGGACAGTATCCTTCCTACGCTGGGAGGCCAGGCCGGTCTTAACCTGGGTATGGAGCTTGAGGAAAGCGGCTTCCTTGCTTCCCACAATGTAAAGCTTCTGGGAACAACGGCAGCTACCATCAAAAAGGCTGAGGACCGTCAGGAATTTAAGGACACCATGGAAAAGATCGGTGAGCCCTGTGCGGCTTCCAAGGTGGTGGAAAGCATTGAGGACGGTATCGCGTTTACCAATACCATCGGTTATCCTGTGGTGCTTCGTCCCGCTTATACATTGGGAGGTTCCGGCGGCGGTATCGCCCACAATCAGATGGAGCTGGAAACCATTTTGGAAAACGGACTTCGTCTTTCCCGTGTGGGACAGGTTCTTGTAGAGCGTTGTATTGCGGGTTGGAAGGAAATTGAGTATGAGGTGATGCGCGACAGCGCCGGCAACTGTATCACTGTATGTAACATGGAAAACATCGATCCCGTGGGTGTGCATACCGGCGACAGTATCGTGGTTGCTCCTTCCCAGACCCTTTCCGACAAGGAATACCAGATGCTGAGAACTTCGGCTTTAAACATCATTGATGAATTGCAGATCACCGGCGGATGTAACGTGCAGTTTGCGCTACATCCCACCAGCTTTGAATATTGTGTTATCGAGGTAAATCCAAGAGTCAGCCGTTCTTCCGCTCTTGCAAGTAAGGCAACAGGTTACCCCATTGCCAAGGTTGCGGCGAAGATTGCACTCGGCTATACCCTGGATGAGATCAAAAATGCCATTACGGGAAAGACCTATGCAAGCTTTGAACCTACCCTGGATTACTGTGTGGTTAAGCTGCCGAGACTTCCCTTTGATAAATTTATCACCGCCAAGAGAACACTGACCACCCAGATGAAGGCAACCGGCGAAGTGATGAGCATCTGCAATAACTTCGAGGGTGCCCTTATGAAGGCAATCCGTTCTTTGGAGCAGCATGTGGACTGTCTCCTGAGCTATGATTTCAGTGAGCTTTCTTTAGAGGAATTGAAGGACAGACTGAAGATCGTGGATGACCAGAGAATCTATGTGATTGCGGAAGCTCTCCGCAAGGGAATGGATTATGATACCATCCATGAGATTACCATGATCGATGAGTGGTTTATTGATAAGCTTGCCATTCTGGTGGAGATGGAAAATGCTCTTAAGGAAGGCCCTCTCACCGTAGAGCTTCTGAAGGAAGCAAAGAGAATCGAATTCCCGGATAATGTGATCAGCAGACTGACGGGCATACCGGAAGAGGAGATCAAGAAGATGCGCTACGATAACGGTATCGTGGCTGCTTACAAGATGGTGGATACCTGTGCTGCAGAATTTGAGGCAAGTACACCTTATTACTATTCCGTATACGGAAGTGAAAATGAGGCGGTTGAGACCAATCCCCCCAAGAAGGTATTAGTGCTTGGCTCCGGCCCCATCAGAATCGGACAGGGTATCGAATTTGACTATTGCTCCGTTCATGCCACCTGGGCTTTCAGAAAGGCAGGCTATGAGACGGTGATCATCAACAACAATCCGGAGACCGTAAGTACCGACTTTGACATCGCGGATAAGCTGTATTTCGAGCCTCTGACACCGGAGGATGTGGAAAGCATTGTCAATATAGAGAAGCCTGACGGCGCCGTGGTACAGTTCGGCGGACAGACGGCCATCAAGTTGACGGAAAGCCTGATGAAGATGGGCGTTCCCATTCTCGGCACCAAGGCGGAGGATGTGGATGCTGCCGAGGACAGAGAGCTGTTTGACAAGATCCTGGAACAGACAGAGATCCCAAGGGCAGCAGGCGGCACCGTTTATACCGCCGAGGAAGCTAAGGCTGTTGCCAACCGGTTAGGGTATCCTGTTCTTGTGAGACCCTCCTACGTGCTTGGCGGACAGGGCATGCAGATTGCCATCTCCGATGAGGAGATTGAGGAATTCATGAATATCATCAACCGGATCGCACAGGATCACCCCATTCTGGTTGACAAGTATCTGCAGGGAAAGGAAATTGAAGTTGACGCGGTCTGCGACGGCACCGATATCCTGATCCCCGGTATTATGGAGCATATTGAGAGAACCGGTGTCCATTCCGGAGACAGTATCTCCGTTTATCCTGCACCTACTATTTCCCGGACTGTAAAGGAAAAGATTGCGGAATATACCAGAAGACTTGCCAAGGCACTCCATGTCAAGGGACTGATCAATATCCAGTTTATTGCCATCGGTGAGGATGTCTATGTGATCGAGGTCAATCCCCGTTCGTCGCGAACCGTGCCTTATATCAGCAAGGTAACGGGTATCCCCATCGTGGATCTTGCCACAGAGGTCATTATCGGCAAGACCATCAGGGAGCTTGGCTATGAGCCGGGACTTCAGCCGGAGGCAGACTACTTTGCCATCAAGATGCCGGTATTCTCTTTTGAGAAGATCCGGGGCGCCGAGATCAGCCTGGGGCCGGAAATGAAATCCACAGGTGAGTGCCTGGGTATTGCAAAAACCTTCAACGAAGCTCTCTACAAGGCGTTCCTTGGAGCGGGCGTGGATCTGCCAAAATATAAACAGATGATCATCACCGTAAAGGATGCGGACAAGGGCGAAGCCATTGAGATCGCCAAGCGCTTTGAGAAGCTCGGCTATATCATTTATGCTACCAGAAGCACCTGTGCCGCACTGCAGGAAGCGGGTGTGAAAGCCAGGAAGGTAAACAAGATTTCCCAGGAATCCCCTACAGTAATGGACTTGATTCTCGGACACAAGATCGATCTTGTAATTGATACACCTACCCAGGGACGTGACAAGACAAGGGATGGCTTCCTCATCAGAAGAACAGCCATTGAGACCGGCGTGAACTGTATTACTGCCATGGATACCGCAAGAGCGCTGGTGACCAGTATGGAGCAGAAGCATGAGAAGTTTACACTGATCGATATTGCAACTGTGAAGAGCCGGGGACTGAAAGAAGAGTAGAGTAGCGGTCTCAAAGAAGAGCAGAGGGCTCAAAATAAAATTGAAATAAATATTGTATGAACGTACGCAGCAGGCAGTCAAGATTCTTATGGGGTTACGCAGAGCGAAAGCGTGGCCGAATAAGAATCTTGACTGCCTGTTTGCCGGTTGCAAGGCTGAAAAATATGAAAATTATGTACTTTTCGGAGTGTGGAATGTCTTGGTTTGGCTTTCAATATATCCTGTCTGTGAAATGGCGGAACGAGGGTATGAGAGACGGAAGGGCCTTGAAATACCCTCAGAGGAAGCATGTGAGCAGAGATCCAGACAGTGAAATGGCGGAACGAGGGTATGAGAGACGGAAAGGCCCTGAAATACCCTCGGAGGAAGCATGTGAGCAGAGATCCAGACAGTGAAATGGCGGAACGAGGGTATGAGAGACGGAAAGGCCTTGAAATACCCTCGGAGGAAGCATGTGAGCAGAGATCCAGACAGTGAAATGGCAGAACGAGGGTATGAGAGACAAAAAAGGCCTTGAAATACCCTCGGAGAAAATTTTGGAG
>JAGAQU010000068.1 GCA_017622575.1 Lachnospiraceae bacterium | reverse complement strand
GACCTTTTCGCCTAGTCAAATAATGAGAGAAAGTCTTGACCACTCGCAACCAAAAATATAGAAATATCTATACTTTTTACGATTGTGAATGGTCAAGTCTGTAATAAAACAATTTTCGCCTGTGAGTGTGTTTAACCCCGCACACTTCGGAGATGTTTCATTTTCTATACATAACAGTAATATGGCGATACCACCAAAGTCGATCATTTAATTACTATACGCAACGTGCCCTTGTTTTTCATATGTACCAGACTGCATTACACTTTTCATATAATGCACACGTCATCCAATGCCGTAGCCGTTCATTATTTTTCGATAATCAAGTCGCCCTCACTTGGTTCGGCATTATTTTTGAGGCTGTCCGCCGAAGACATTTAACATTTTGTTTCGTTTGGGTGATGTTTCTTCTTATCTTACACCCATTAAAAAAGTTCCGATGTGGTGAAGCACATCAGAACCATATATAAAAAACTTTACAGTTTGGAACTGTCTTTGTCCTTGTAATTGCTTCACCAACTACACCCACCAAAGCGGTGGCTTTTTTAATTTATTTACTTGTCATAAACAATATGACAGATGAGAAACAGTTTTGAACGAAAACTTATAAAAATTTTGTTATTTTTTTGGAACGTATCGAAAAATGATTTTTTGAAGGTATAAATTTTACACCTTACCAACAAGCCAAAAGGCATACTAATAGTGAGGAGGTGGAACAAAATGGGAAAATTAAAAGAATGTGATGATGATACTTTTTACAATGCTTCTATTGATTTTTTAATTGAAGCATTATCACAAGATTGTATAGAAGAATGTCAAAAGCAACTTCCAACAGATACAGAAGATAATTTTGATAAAGTGGAATTATATCAAAGAAAAACAACAAACGAAGAAAGATGACCCGCACCTTGACGAAAGGCAAGGTATAGCGGGTTACACCTTGAAAACAAGATTTAGAAGTTTAGGCGGTCTTGTTTTCGGTGTTGGAAAGGAGGAATTTTATGGCTAAGTTTAGTTTTCATTGTCAAAACTACAAGGCAAGCCAAATATGTGCGATTGATAAACACAACAGACGCTTGAACAAGCATTATCATAGTAATCCTGATATTGATACTGAAAAAAGTGCAAACAATCGCATATATGTAGCACCGAAAGAAACACTTTTTAAAGATTGTAAAAATCTTATTGATAAAAAAGTTGTTGCTTATGGTGGTAGAATTACAAAAGCAAGTAACTGGCTTACGGAATGCATATTTTCTTACCCCGATGAACTTCCCGCAGATAGAATAGATGAATATAATAATCTTATTCTAAAATATATGGGAGCAAGACTTGGAGAAGATAATATTCTATCTTGTATTTATCACGGGGACGAAATTGGATTAGGACATCTACATTTATGCCTATGCCCTATTCTTGATAATAAATTAAGTTCTAAAACCTTGATAACAAGAGACTTTATTACATCAATTCATAGAATAATGCCGATTATCTTACAAAATCACGGGTTTGATATTGAAAGTTATGAAGAAACAGAAACTAAAAAAAGTGGTAGTTTATCGGTAAGGGAATATAAAAAGGCTATGGAAAAGGAAAAAGAAGAACTTAACAACAAACTTGATGATATGGTTAAAGAATATAATGAACTTGCTAAACAATATAACAAGTTACTTGATGAAAAGGCTGAACTTGAACACAAAAACAGACAAAAGGCTTATGAAGTGATAAATCAACAAGAACGAAGCAGATAAAACTGATTGAGTAATTCAGCAAAATTTGATATAATTGAGTTTATCAAACTTGAATTTGAAGGTGATTTATGTATGAGAATATATGATAAAGATAAATTGGATAATCACTACAATAATATACTAAAAAACAACATAGATAAAATTATGTTGGGTGGCGTTGGAGATACATTGCTATATGATGCAAAAGATGATGCAAGAATGTCTTTGGTAGTCCTTATTAGAATGTCATCTAACATTACAAATAACATTATTAGGCACATGGAAGAATTAAAGCTGTTAGAACCCGATTTGTATTATTATCCCCAGGAAGATTTTCATATTACGGTTATGGATATATTAAAAGGTGAATTGGGAAGAACCATACCCGCAAATATCAATGAATACATCAACACAATTTCAAGATGTGCAGAGGAGATTTCTGCATTTGAAATCCTTTTTGATGGTATGACAGCAAGTGATAATGTTGCCTTGGTAAAAGGGTATTATGAAGAGTCCCTGGAAGTGTTCCGAAAGATGTTACGAGATAACTTAAAACAGCAAGGATTGCCATTAGAAGAACGATATGAAACGTTTTCATCTCATATTTCAGTAGCAAGAATACCTAATAAGTTAAAAAATCCAAATGAATATATTGATTTTATAGGCAGAAATTGTACTTTTGGTATTATGAAAGTAAAGTCATTCGAGATTTGTTTTCATAATTGGTACGATTCTCAAAAAACTGTATTAAGGAAAATACAACTAAGGACTTGAAACTTTCAGTTTGATGGAGCGTCAAATTCCAATTTGTTTAACTAAAAGATATTAAGATACTGCTCCATAAGAACAGTATCTTTTTCTTTGAAAAACATCGAAGTATTTCGGTAAAATTACCCTTAAAAAATTTATCTTTACTTTTATATCTAACTGTGATTCTCTGGACTGGAAGGATTACGGTGTGGATTCCATCATCAAGACTGTGACAGAGCACAAGCATCTCGGAAACGGCTCCATCATACTCTGCCATAACGGTGCCAAGTACACGGCGCAGGCCCTGGATACTCTGATCACAAAATTAAAGGAGAAGGGATATACCTTTGTGCCGGTATCTGAATTGATTTACAGGGATGGCTATCACATGAATGTGGAGGGACGCCAGATAAAGAATTAAACCCTCTGCATTTGCAGAGGGTTTCTAAATGCAGAAAAATAAGGCATATACTACCAAAGCAATCTTAATAGAGAATATTACTGAAAACATGATTTTTGCTTATTATATGTAATGTTTTTTGATAACAATGAACCGACAAAATAAATAAACATTACATAAAATAAAAGATTTATGTATTTTCTGTAATGTTTTGAATAGAAAAAGATCTTCAAGAAAGAAAAAAAGAATTGAAGCATTACAGAAAATATGATTTTTTCCTAAAATATGTAATGTCCCCCAATAATTTTGAACTAGCAGAATGTAATGGCATTACATAAAAAGACATATTTACATAAAATATGTAATTTTCTGCAAATATGTCAAATTGATATGTAGACTTTGTCTACAGACTGAGGAGCTGTCGCACTAATTACTTAGTGCGACAGCTCCTTATACGCATACATCAGGAAACATCCTGCATCTGGGCGGTATAGAGGTGGTAGTAGCTGCCTTGTTTTTGGATCAGCTCCTCATGGGTACCGCATTCCACGATACCACCATGATCGATATACATGATCTTGTCGCAGTTTTTGATGGTGGAGAGACGGTGGGCGATGATAAAGGAGGTTCGTCCCTTTAACATGGCATTTAGTCCCTTTTGCAGGGCACGTTCTGTCTGCACATCGATGCTTGAGGTCGCTTCATCCAGAATCAGGATGGCCGGATCAGAGAGCAGCGTTCTTGCGAAGGAGATCAGCTGTTTCTGTCCCTGGGAAAGGAGGGATCCGCGTTCCTTCACCTCAGTCTGATAGCCATCATGCATATGGGAGATGAATTCGTGGGCACAAACAGTCTTACTTGCTTTCTCGATCTCTTCCGGAGAGGCATCCAGCTTACCATAGCGAATGTTATCCTCAATCGTTCCGGAAAAGATGAAGCTGTCCTGCATCATGATTCCCATCTGGGAACGAAGAGAGGAAAGCGTTACTTTGGATACATCCTCGCCGTCGATCAGAACTTTTCCGCCATTCACATCGTAAAAACGTGAGATGAGGTTGACTATGGTACTCTTGCCGGCACCGGTTGGGCCTACCAGAGCCACGCTTTCACCGGGCTCTACGGTAAAGCTCACATGATCCAAAACGGTCTGATCCTTTTCATAACCAAAGGATACGTCGTCGAAAGTAACTTTACCGCGGATCGGCGGCATTTCTTTGGCATCCGGGGCGTCGTCAATGGTAATGGGTTCGTCCATAGTCTCAAAGATTCGCTCCAGATAAGCGATATTATTGATGAAGTTGTTAAAAATATTACCAAGATTCATAATTGGCTGCCAGAATCTTGAGGCATAGGAAGAAATCGCCAGAATGGTACCGACGGTTTCCTGTCCCTGCCCGAATACGATAAGGCCGAAAATGAAAATGCAGGCACGGATCACGACCGCTATGTTGTCAATTCCCGGCCACACAAGGTTGCTGTATTTTACAGCCTCCATCCAGGCAGCTCTTGTACGGCCACTTAAGCCTTCAAAAATCTCAGCATTTTCATCCTCTCTTGCAAAAATCTGTGTGACGCGGGCACCAACGATGTTTTCCTGCAGATAAGCATTCAGATTGGAGTTTTTGTTGGAGACATTCTGCCATGCGCGTCTCTGCCTATTCTTGATCCAGAACATGAAAACGGCAAGAACGGGAACGCCACAGAGTACTACAATACTCAGCTTCACATCCACGGAAAACATAAAAATGATGATAAAGATCAGATTCAGTGATTCCAGGATTACGTTGATCAGACCGTTTGACAGCATATCCGAAACGGAATTTACGTAGTTGACAACACGAACCAGGATCTTTCCATGGGGTCTGTCATCATAATACTGAAACGAAAGTTTTTGCAGGTGTTCGAACAGATCCTTGCGGATATCAAAAATAATATCCTGTCCAACCTTCGTCATGATACGGGAGCGGAAGGTGGTAAAAAGAATGCTGATGGTGTAGCTTGCAACAAGGATCAGAACAAGTGTAAGCAAAAGCTTCTGATCTTTGTTTGGAATTGCCACATCCAATGCTCTCTGGGTAATGATCGGGGCAAAGAGTCCCGTGATGGCACCGATTGCACTTAAGAAAAGGGCAAATATCATTTTTTTCGCATATTTTTTTACATAAACGGAAGCACGCAGCAAATGCTTAAAGTCAAAAGGGGTTTCTAAGATTTCGTCTTCCTTATAAGTATTTCTTCCGGCCATGATCAGTGTCCCTCCTCTCCGGTCTGAAGCATTACCACATCGTGGTAATAGCCGCCTCTTGCAATCAGTTCTTCATGAGTACCTGCTTCTATGATATGTCCATCCTGCAGTACCAGAATCTTGTCAGCGTTCCTGGTAGAAGAAATTCTTTGTGCGATGATCAGCTTGGTACAGGCAAAATCAAGGCAATTTAATTCATTCTGGATGATCTTTTCCGTTTCCAGATCCACGGCAGAGGTGGTGTCATCCAGAATCAGAATGGATGGCTTGACTGCCAGTGCTCTGGCCAAAGAAATACGCTGTTTCTGGCCGCCGGAAAGCCCTACGCCACGTTCGCCCACAATGGTATCGTAGCCTTCAGGCATTTTAGAGATAAAATCATCAGCGGCAGAGTATTTTGCATATTTGCGGACATCCTCCAGAGACAGACTGGCATTTCCATAGGCGATATTGCCATCAATGGTATCGGAATAAAGCAGCACATCCTGGGTTGCGAGGCCGATGCTTTTGCGCAGCTCATGTTTTTTGTATTTTCTGATATCTACGTCATCTATGAGGATCTCTCCCTCTGTGGGTTCATAGAATCTCGGAATCAGATGGATCAGAGAAGTTTTGCCACAGCCGGTTTCGCCCATGATCGCAATGGTCTCACCGGGATTTGCAGTAAAGGAAATATTGTGCAGTACCGGAATGTCGGAATCTTCATAGCCAAAGCTGACATTACGAAATTCAATTTTACCCTGTAAGCGACCGGTGATCTCGATTGCATCCGGTGCGTCCACAATTTCAGGCTCTGAATAATAGAGTTCCATAACTTTGGCAGATGCGGCATTGAAACGCTGAAATTCATTCATGATATTTCCCAGGTTACGCATCGGGTTTGCAACAGCCCAGATCAGTCCGGAAAAAGCCGCATATTGTCCCATGGAAATCTCATCATGAATCAGAAAAAGACCACCGACTGCTAAAAGAACTACAGGCATGAGATTTGCTAATGTTTCCACAAACGGAAAGTAGTTTAGCCAGGTCAGTGCAGTTTCTTTGTTTGTTTGCGCATAATCCTTGTTGCAGGTATTGAATTTCTCAATTTCATAAGGCTCTCTTGCAAACGCCTTGACAACACGGTTTCCGGAAATATTTTCCTGGGCAGCCGTGTTCAGCACAGCCAGCTTTTCACGAAGCAGACGGTGCTTTGGAGCCACATTATTTTTAAAAAGAACGATGATTAAAAAGATCAGTGGTGCGATTATGAGCATGCACAGTGCCAGCTTCCAGTTCATAAAAAAGAAATAGATCATTGTGGAGGAAGCCAGCGCAAGAGATTCTACCACTGATCTGACCACCCATGCAATCATATGACGAACGGCATCTAAGTCACCGGTAAGTCTCGTCATCAGATCACCGGTCCGATAGGTGCTGTAAAATTTCATATCCTGTCGCTGGATCTTGTCATACAGGTAGTTCCTGATTTTATAGAGGGTTGCCTGTGAAACTTTTTCAAAGGCCATACAATCCAGATAGACGATGAATGTTCTGAAAAAGGTCAGTCCAACCATGGCAAGGATCAGACCAAAAAACAGATCCCTTCTTGTAGCCAGATTTTCGGCTGCATGCTTGCCGGACAAAAACAGATCAATCAGGTGCTGGGTGACATAGGGAATCGTTATCTGAAGGACATTATAAAGAATTGCGCCAAAGATCGCTATGATGTAGATTACGTGATATCCTTTCATGTTTTCCCAGAGCCATTTCATTTTGGATGTTTTCATAACAATTCTCCTCTGAAAATGTTTTGAATAGTAACCATGCTTAATCAGAGTATGGCACATTTGGGCAATGAATGATATAACAATAAGGTGTTAAAATTGAAAAAATCTATTTTATGCAACAGACGGTGATTCTCTTATTATTTCTGAATCCCTTTATAAGATACATATTTAATCCCAAGAAAAGATTTCAATCCGAAGGTAACAGTGTCATCGATTTTCAACCTGAAAGGGGGAAGGAGAACTTCCCCTTTTTCTGTTTTTACGCCGAGATATCTTTTCTGTGATTTGAAATGTTCAGCTCTTTTCTCATCAATGAGATGCACATGCAGTTCAGTGACTTCAAAGTCTGAGTTGTTGCTTGTGATCTCTTCCACCACGATGGTGTTTTTCCCCTTTTTCTGCATATATTCAAGCAATGCCGGTTCGTAAATAAAATTCATGCGTTTCTCCCTTTAAATAGCTAAATAAACTGTGCAAACACGGATGCACCGACTACAGTGATGATACCGGCGACCACAATGGAAAGACTGCTTAAAGCACCTTCTACCTCTCCCAGCTCCATGGCCTTTGATGTGCCGATGGCGTGGGAGGCTGTTCCGAGAGCTATGCCTTTTGCCACAGGGTCCGTAATGCGAAATAGCTTAAGAACGGCTTCTCCGATCACATTTCCAAGGACACCGGTGATAATGATGACTGCTACCGTAATGGAAACATAGCCGCCAAGCTCTGCGGAAACATCCATGCCGATGGCAGTGGTGATGGACTTTGGAAGCAGGGTCACATACTCTTCATGGCTCAGTTCAAAAAGAACAACCATGGCGAGAATGGACACAAGGCTTGTAAGCACACCTGATGTAATTCCTATGATAATCGCTTTCCAGTTTTTTTTCAAGGTTTCCAGCTGCTCATAGAGCGGAATGGCAAGACACACGGTTGCCGGTGTCAGCAGATAGCTGATGTATTTTGCACCATCATAGTAGACCTCATAATCCACCCGAAAGATGACGAGAACCAGAATTGTCAAAATGATAGAGATCAGCAATGGATTAAAAATGGATAGTTTAAATTTTCGCTTCAGATAAACACCGGCTCCGTAGGAGAGAAAACTTAAAAACAGGCCGAAAAATACAGAAACCTCAAGAAAGTCAGTCATTTTGTTTCACCCCCCTTATCCTTATGATGTGCCACAAACTGTGTGACTCTTCCCGATACAGCCATGACAAGGACAGTGGAGACCACTATGATCACAGCATATTGAAGACAGGATGCTTTGATGATCTGAAAGGATTCCATTAGTTCCACGGCAGCCGGAATGAACATGACAGGCATGATCTCAATGAGAAATTTGCCGGTTTCTTCCACGGCGGGAAGCCTGATAATTTTAAACTGAAGGCAGAGAAACATGATAACAATGCCGTAAATGCTTGCAGGAACAGGTATAGGAATCATATGGTGAAGAAACTCACCTAAAAAAGATATCAGCAGAATGATGCCAAACTGCTTTAAGTACTTCATAATAAAACCTCCTCGTAATGTATCACATACCCGTATACAATAGCACTTCTCAATGCTGGTGGCAAGAAATATTCTATTAACAATTCTGCCGGAGGATCCAAAGGAGATTATTGACAGACTCAGCATTTTGTTGCAGGAAGATCTGTAAAGACTCTTGAAAAATATGCAGGAAAGTAATAGTATAAGATTATAATTGCTTATTGTGTGTATTTATAATATGGGGAGATACTTCTGATGAAAAAGAGTATAATAGGAACTTTGGGACTGATCATAGTTTTTGCCCTGATCATTGGCGACAGGTTTTTCCTAAAAGAAGAGACAGCAGATGATCATGGACAGGCAGTGGCAATGGCAAACAGTAGCGCAGATGATGGTATGATCATCATCGAGGAGGGAGAGATACCTCTGGCAGCAGCCATTCCCACAGGAGAGGAAGAGACTTCTGACGAAGCGATTCCGGAGCAGGAACGATCAGAAACAGATTTAATACAGGAGACTGCAACACCGGGGACAGGCAGTCGGACGGCAGAAACGGAAAAGCCACAGGAGGATTCCGGAGTATTGTCCTGTCTGATTGATGGAAATCATTGCGGCGTGTGGACGGATTGCGGCGATTATAAGGTGATGAAGTGCGCCGACTGTGCGCAGGAAATCAGTGAAAGGGCATATAAGCTTGCAGACGGAGTTTACGGTTATTATAACGATGCTTCTGCAATGCTTTTGTTTTCGGAAGTAAATCATGGAAGACCCGGGTTTGAACTGGACGGCACGCTTCATGAGGTTGCCAGGGAAAGGGCTCTTGACTGTGCAGGTGATTTCAGTCATGACGATATGCGCACCTCCGGTGAATGTATTGCAAAGGGACAAGCAGATGCAAGTGCTGCTATCGCAGCATGGAATGCTTCGGATTACCATAGGAATCTGCTGATTAATCCCATGTATACAGAGGGCGGCAGTTCCTGCCTTTGGTATGATGCCGGTAACGGAAATATGGAATCCATTTGGGTTATGGTTTTGGATTAATTGCAGAAAAAAGCAGGAAACGGAGTGCTTTGACACTCCGTTTTGTTTGTTTGCGCGCCATGGGCGCGCTCTAACGGGTGTAAGTCCCGAACACGCCCGGATAGTGGGAAGTGTATAGCCGAACAGCAAGGGTGTCCATCGTGAGGTGGAATCTGAAGGAAGCTGTAAGCAAATCTCT
>JAGAQU010000067.1 GCA_017622575.1 Lachnospiraceae bacterium | reverse complement strand
CTGTCCAAGACTCTTGTTATCCTTGGCGAACTGTCTCTCACCCTGTACTACATTGATATATACTGCTGTCTGGTTATCTGCTGATGTTGAGAAAATCTGGCTCTTCTTTGTAGGAATAGTTGTATTTCTCTCAATCAGTCTTGTTGCAATACCACCCATTGTCTCAATAGACAGTGAAAGGGGTGTAACATCAAGAAGAAGGATTTCGCCGGCACCGGCATCGCCTGCAAGCTTACCGCCCTGAATAGAAGCGCCAAGTGCTACGCACTCATCGGGGTTAAGGCTCTTGCTGGGCTCTTTTCCTGTTAACTGTCTTACCTTATCCTGTACAGCAGGGATACGTGTGGAACCACCTACTAACAGAACCTGGCCTAAATCGGCATTGGTAAGACCGGCATCCTTCATGGCATTCTGAACAGGCACTGCTGTTCTCTCAACAAGATCATGTGTGAGTTCATCAAATTTTGCTCTTGTGAGATTCATATCAAAGTGCTTCGGTCCTTCAGCAGTTGCTGTGATGAAAGGCAGATTGATATTGGTAGTGGTTGCGCTTGACAGCTCTTTCTTTGCTTTTTCAGCGGCTTCCTTCAATCTCTGGAGAGCCATCTTATCACCGGATAAGTCAACGCCTTCTGCTTTCTTAAACTCATCGATCATCCACTGCGTAATCTTGTTATCAAAATCGTCACCGCCAAGGTGTGTATCACCGTTGGTTGCCAGAACTTCGATGACACCGTCACCGATTTCAATGATGGAAACATCAAAGGTACCGCCACCTAAGTCGTATACCATGATCTTCTGCTCTTTTTCATTGTCAAGACCATAAGCAAGGGCTGCTGCTGTAGGTTCGTTGATGATACGCTTTACATCAAGTCCTGCAATCTTACCTGCATCCTTGGTTGCCTGACGCTGTGCGTCATTAAAGTAAGCGGGAACAGTGATGACTGCCTCTGTTACCTTTTCTCCCAGATAGCTCTCTGCATCTGCTTTCAGCTTCTGAAGGATCATAGCTGAAATCTGCTGAGGTGAATATTTCTTGCCGTCAATCACACGGCCTCTGTCTGTACCCATATCTCTCTTAATGGATGAAATGGTCTTTTCTGCATTGGTTACTGCCTGACGCTTTGCAGGTTCACCGATCAGTCTTTCTCCTGTCTTTGTAAATGCCACTACAGAGGGTGTTGTTCTTGCTCCTTCTGCATTTGCGATAACGGTGGGCTTACCACCTTCCATAACTGCTACGCAGCTGTTTGTTGTACCTAAGTCGATACCAATTATTTTACTCATGATTTTCTCCTCCTAAATCATATATTTGTTTATGTTACCGGCAAAAAATTCATTGCCTTTTATAGTTACGGCTCCTAGCTCACCACAGCAACCATGCTGTGCCTTACTACAGTGCCTCTGTAAGTGTAACCTTTTTGAAGTTCCTGTGCGATCACACCGGTTTCATATTCCTCGCTCTCCACCTGCATCACTGCATTGTGAAGATTCGGATCGAATTCCTCTCCAACAGCGGGTATGGGTTTAACATCCATCTTTTCAAGCTCTGTCATAAGCTGCTTATAAACCATTTCCATTCCTGCTGCAAAGGATGTTCCCTTTTCTTCTTCCGGAATACTTGAAAAGCCTCTTTCAAAATTATCCACCACCGGAAGGATCTTTTCGATGACGCTTCTTGCTCCCGTTTCAAACATTGCCGTTTTTTCTTTTTCGGTACGTTTGCGGAAATTATCAAATTCTGCCATCTGACGCTTCACTTTATCTTCCAGCTCATCGATCTTTTCTTTTAAAGCATCCTGCTTTTTATCTGCCTTCTGCTTTTTCTTGAAAAGCTTTTTATCCCCTTTTCCTTCCTGTTCCTCTTCCTCTCCTGAGGGTTCTGTTTCAGAATCTTCTGCTACAGAAGTGTCAGAAGCTTCTTCCTTTTGAACGTCAGTCTCCGATGCCTCATCTGTTTCTTCGGAATCGCCTGCTCCTTCCACTACTTCTTTATCCTCTACCGGAATTTCTTCCTGTAAATCCTTCTCATCTGCCATATGTTTCATTCCTTTCTTTACTACGTCTTTTTCTTATATAATTCATCCAGCTGATGGGTAATCGTCTTTAATGCATCTACTACCTTATCATAATCCATTCGTTTGGGTCCGATGATACCAACCGTTCCGCGCATTCCTTCTCCAAGTTCATAGGTTGCCGTCACTACACTGCAATCCTTCATGGAAGAAATAGGCGTCTCATCCCCAATATAAACCTGTATTCCTGTACTATTTTCATCGGAAAGGGTATCCTGCACCAGTTCCGTCAGCATCTGCTTCTCTTCAAAGGTATTGATGATCTCGCTCGCTCTTTGCTGGTCTGCCAGCTCCGGATATTTAAAAATATTGTTGGTGCCGCTTGTGTATATTTCCAAATCCTCGTCTGCCTTGATTCCCTCTGCGATGGCATCCACCACATTACTGATGATCTCACTGTGAATACCCGCCTGCTGTTTCAGGTTCTGAATCATTGCAAGATTGATCTCTTCTATGGCAAGCCCATTTAAATGGGTATTTAAAAGAATATTAAGTTTCAAAATATTCTCATCGCTGAGTTCTTCAGACACCGGAAGAATATTATTTCTGATTACATTGCCTTCCATAACAATGACTGCCAGCATCTGGTTGACATCCACACGGGAAAGCTGTATAAATTTTAATTTATTCTTATGAACTGCAGGTGCCGAGATCATGGACGCATAATTAGTATTTACAGCCAGAAGCTTTGCAACCTGTTTGAGAAGGGTATCCATCTTGTCTTCCTTCTCCAGCATCATTTCCTTCATTTCCTGAAGTTCTTTATCCTTCTGCTCCATCATGGTATCTACATATAACCGATACCCCTTGTCGGAAGGAATTCTTCCCGCAGAAGTATGAGGCTGAATGATATACCCCATTTCCTCAAGATCGGCCATTTCATTTCGAATGGTGGCGGAGCTCAAATTCAAGTCCGTGTATTTGGAAATGGTCCGGCTTCCTACCGGCTCCCCCGTTTCAAGGTAATTACGGATGATGGCCTGCAGAATTTTTGTTTTTCTTTCATCAAGTTGCATTTCCATCATCCCCTTCCCTCACCTTTCAATCAGAACTTTGTTTTGTTAGCACTCAACTCTTTGGAGTGCTAACATCTTCTTACCATAAAATATCACTTACCTTATTTATTGTCAACACATATAAAGAAAAATAATTATTAAAAAATTATAAAAATAAAAACAGGTTCTGTTTTACAGAACCTGTCCCAAATCCGCGCTTACACCATAAAATTTTATCTCTTCTTAATTTAAATAAAGAAGCTTCCTGTAATACTTCCGTTGATCACATAATATGTAGTATTCTCTTCCGGTTTTACGTATAATTCAACGGTCTTCAAATCTTCTTCTTTACCATTTAAATCATATTTCCATACATCTCTGCAAATCTTTAATAAGTCAGCGTCTGTATAAGACTTTCCGCTGAACTGGAAGTTAACGGATTCCTGAACTTTAACTGCTGCCTTTTTAGCAGGTGCTTTCTTTTCAGCTGCTGCCCTCTTTGCAGGTGCTTTCTTCTCAGCTGCTGCTTTCTTTGCAGATGCCTTCTTCTCAGCTGCTGCCTTCTTTGCAGGTGCTGCTTTCTCAGGGGCTTTTACCTCAGCTGCAGGTGCTGCTGCCTTTACAGCTTCCTTAACTTCTTCTTTTTTAACTTCAACTGTCTTTGCAGGTGCTGCCTTTGCAATAACCTTTGCTGTCGCTTTCTTTGTTTCTGCCATAGCAATAACTCCTTTCACACCAGAGAACATCTCTCAAAATCTTCATAAATTGGTAACTTTTCATGGGGAAAGTGTACTCCATATTTTGAAAATTGTCAACTAATGCGTTTTATTTATATGGTTATCCTTATTTTACCAGCCCAAAATACAGCAAAACAAGAATACCCAAAACGATACGATACCAGCCAAAAACCTTAAAATCATGCTTCTTGATATAGCCCATCAGGAACTTGATCACCACAACGGAAACCACAAAAGCAGTTACCATTCCGATGAGCAGGATTGCAAGCTCGTTTCCGGAAAAGGTAAAGCCGAATTTCAGTATTTTAAGAAGGCTTGCTCCGAGCATGACGGGAATGGCAAGGAAAAAGGTAAATTCCGCTGCCACGGTTCTGGATACGCCGATCAGCAGTGCTCCCAAAATGGTTGCCCCTGATCTTGAAGTCCCAGGAAAAATTGCTGCGATCAGCTGAAACAGCCCGATAATCAGTGCGGTCTTATAAGTAATCTCAGAAAGAGAATTAATCCCCGATACCGCACCTTTATTTCTGTTCTCAATCAGGATAAAGCCAATGCCAAATACGATCAACGCAATTGCCACACAGATACTGTTGTAGAACAGGCTCTCAAAAAAATCATCCAGAAAAATTCCTACGATAGCGGCAGGAAGACAGGCTGCTATGATCTTAAACCACATTTCGAAGGTGTCCTTTCTGCAAAAAGAAAGTAACCCTTTTTCAGCCACAGGACAGGGGTTATTCTTCTTTCCAAAGGGCCAGATCTGAGGGAAAAATAAAACCACAACAGCCAGGATTGCACCAAGCTGTATGACCACCAGGAACATCTCCCAGAATTCCGGAGAAACATTTAGCTTCACAAACTCGTCCAAAAGAATCATATGTCCGGTACTGCTGATGGGAAGCCACTCGGTGATACCCTCAACGATGCCAAATAACACTGCTTTCAAAAATTCGATCATTACAAATCCTCCGTTCACCGCATAAAAGCTTTGCGGTTCTGCTCTTACTATTTTTTCAGAAATGCCAACAAATCATCATAGCAATCCTGTCCGTCCCGGTAACCTTCTTCATAAAGCGCCTTCAGCTTATCCCTGTTCTTTTCGATCCGCCCGACATCGCTCTTTACTTTGGGCTGAATCAGAAAAACAGTACCCTTTTCTACCTGTTCGGCAAGAAAATCAAGCGTATCATTATATACGTTATGCCTGTTTTTCATCAGTTCATAAACTTTTGGGTACTTCCGATATCGCATCTTTATGAGGGACATTGCGCCGGACGGCTGTCTTCGATATCCTACTTCCTTCGTCATGATCACAACGTTTTTGCGGTTTCCGTCCTCCATGGACTTTCGGAGCGGTATGGCGTCCGAAATGCCGCCGTCCAGATAAAGCCTATCCTTTATTTTCACATTGCGTGACACTAATGGTAACGAGGCAGAGGCACGGATTGCTTCAATATCCGCATGCATATCTCCAATATGTATATATTCGGGACATCCCGTTTCTATGTTTGTCACCACACTGTAAAATTTCCCCTGATACTGATCAAAGGTCTCATAGTCATAGGGATTCAGTGTTTCCGGTATCTGCCTGTAACACATATCTGCGCCGAACAGATCTCCTGTTTTCAGAAAACTGTACAGACTGCAGTAATTTTTGTCCTCCAGATAGTCCACAGTGGTATGATATGCCCTGCCTCTCTGCTTTGACAAAAAGCTGCAAAGGGAACAGGCTCCTGCCGATACTCCGTAGCAGGAAGAAAATTCAAGTCCCGTCTGATACATTGTCATCTCTTCTTTCTTATCGTTTTTCTTTTAGCATATCTTTACTGTTTTCAAAATCCACCATTCTGATAGGCTCTGGCAATCACATACGATGGTTCATAATATGCACTGCAATTATAGTTATCTATCACGTCACAAATCGAGTTATTGTATACTCTGATAATTCCATTCACCTCATTTTCGTTCGGTAAGGCTGTGTCTAAAATAAGTCTCTGATATACTTTTCCCATTTGTGTTGCACTGGGAATTTTTTTTACTAATTCATCATCTACCTGTGTAACATCTACATTTCCTTTTTCCAACGAATATTCTTCTATCCAATCATCTTCTACCGCTGCTGGATTTTCCGCATGAAGTACATTTGCTACACTGATCAGATGTTCAAGGCTCTCTTTCCCGATATGGTTCACTACATAACTGTTTCTCTGGTGTAGCCTTCTAGCTACACGTTCAATCATATAACAGATAAAATAGAGATCATTTTTCTGTATCTTTTCTTCCGGAAAATAGATATTTGTCATAAAGCAGTACTCCCTTCAAAATGCAATGTTTTTATCGCATCCTCCGTACAGAATACAATCTGGTGGGTTGGATATTTAAGCTTAACCAATTCCCAAAAGGCAGCCTTACTGATGCTTCCGGACATATAGTCTTCTACATAATCCCATATCTGATCATCTGCCATAGGCCCTTCCACAATATCATAGTTATGCTCTTTTCCTCGTCTGCAATCTACAACAAACTGAAGCCAATCTTCTGTCATTTCAGGGAAAGCACAGATATTTAATTCTTTATTCTGCAAATAAGTATATTTATTGACAATGGATGCTCCCCGTTTTGTAAGCGCCCAACGTTTCGCCTGCTTTTCAATGTTTGTACAATAAAAACCAAATCCAAAATCTTTGTAATGTCCATTGATAAGAATTTTAGGTTGCGCCACAACTACATTACTGCCATGATATACTATATTATTTTCCATGCAGATACTCCCATTCTTAATAATTCTCTTTTACAAACCTCCGAAGTGCGGGAAGTGACCGTTCCACCTTCTCCGTATCGATGCAGTATGCCATTCGGAAATAGCCGGGTACGCCAAAGCTGTCAGAGGGCACAAGCACAAGATCGTATTTGAGTGCCTTCTGGCAGAAAGCCACAGCGTCGTCCTCCAGCGCCTTAGGGAAGATGTAGAAGGTTCCGCCAGGTCTTACACATTCAAACCCAAGTGATATCAGTTCGTTATAGAGCAAATTCATATTTGTCTCATAAACAGACATATCGGAGGTCTGATCCAGCACCTCTGCCACTGCCAGCTGAATGATGGAAGGCGGGCAGTTGTGTCCTGTTCCCCTGGAAATCTGCCCACAGATGGCACTGATCAGTTCCGCATCCGTGCATCTTGGGTTTGCTGCCACATAACCGATACGCTCGCCGGGAAGCGACAGGGATTTAGAATAGGAATAACAGGATAAGGTATTGTCATAAAACTTCGACACATAAGGTGCTTTCATACCGTCAAAAATGATCTCTCTGTAGGGTTCATCGGATATGATAAAAATGTCGTGTCCATATTCTTTTTGCTTTCTGTTTAAAAGCTCTGCCAAAGCTGTCAGTGTCTGTGCACTGTAAACAGCTCCCGAAGGATTGTTGGGCGTGTTGATGAGGAGTGCTGTCGTCTTTTCACTCAGCATCTCCTCAAGCTTCTCAAAATTGATTTGGAAATTTTCCGTATTGGCAGGAACCACCTTGAGGACTGCCCCTGTCAGATTAATGTAAGGAATATATTCCGGAAAATACGGTGCAAAGGTAAGGACCTCATCTCCCGGCTTTGTGACACAGCGCACCGCATGCGCAAGGGCACCTGCAGCGCCGGTTGTGGGGAAAATATGATTTCCTGTATAGTCCATATCAAACCGTTTATTTAAGGATTCCGCAATTTTCTCTTTTACGGAGGCAATACCGAGGCTCGGGCTGTATCCGTGAAGTTCCATGGAACTTTTATTCTTAAGCAGATCCATCATCACTTCCGTAAATTTCTCCGGCACCGGAACAGATGGATTTCCGAGACTGTAGTCAAACACATTTTCATATCCAATCTCTTTTCCTCTTCCCGTTGCGAACTCAGAGAGCTGACGAATAACGGACTTGCCCTCCAACATTTTCTTATACTGTTCGTTGATCATTTAACAACCTCCTCATATCATCTCAAACATAAATTCAAGTCTGTGTAAACATATATCGAAAAAATTGTATCACAACCATGCAAAAATCACAAGAAAACAAGAAAGCATCCCCATCCGAAGGAAGCAATTCGCGATAGCCGGATGAGACCTTAGGCTCATCCGGGCGATAGCGAACTGACGAGGATTGGGGATGCTTTGTCGTTATATATTTTATTTTACTGAAGAGGCAATGATCGTCATATCACCCTGCATATCGATTCTTCCGATTCTGTCAGGAAGAATAAAATGATCTCCCTTTTTGATCATCTGACCGTTTACAATGCCCTGTCCCTCGATCACGCTCATGATCATGAAGGGATGTGTCTGCTCAAAGGAGATGGGCTTTGTCACCTGCAGTTTCCATACCTTATAGTAGTCGCAGGAAATCAGTTCATTGAACGCATTCTCCGGAAGGTCAAGCGCATGCTTAACGCTGTCCTCAGCTGACGGAGCAGGCACTGTGATCACATCAATACTCTGCTTTACATGAAGCTGACGGGGCTTACCGTCCGTCAGTCTGTCATAATCGTAGACACGGTAGGTAATATCGCTGTTCTGCTGAGTTTCCAGAATCATCAGACCGCCCTTGATGGCATGCACGGTACCGGGATTGATCTGGATAAAGTCTCCCTTCTTGACCGGGACCTCACGAATAAGCTCAGACCATCTTCCCTGTTCTATCATTTCCGTCAGTTCTTCTTTTGACTTTGCATTGTGACCCACAACCAGAGTCGCATCTTCCGGACAGTCAAGAATATACCAGCATTCCGTTTTTCCGAGGGATCCGTTTTCGTGCTCCCCTGCATAAACGTCATCGGGATGCACCTGAATACTGAGATCATCCCTGGCATCGATGATCTTGATGAGCAGCGGGAACCTGTCGAGATCACTGTTTCCAAACAGCTCCGGTTCCTCCTTCCAGAGCTGTGAAAGGGTCTTTCCCTCATAAATGCCCTCTTTTACCACACAGTCGCCGTTCGGATGAGCGCTGACTGCCCAACATTCACCTGTCCTATCTCCGGGAATTTCGTAGCCAAAGCAGTCAGAAAGGCGGCTTCCGCCCCAGATCATCTGCTTAAATACAGGATTCAAGAATAGAATGGGTCTCATTTTCTTATTGATTGTCAATTCCTTTCCGTTGGATTCGATGATCTTCTGATACCAGTATGCGGAATCCTTCACAATTCTCTTTTGCGTTTCAAAATCCACGTACACGATGCCAAACTTCTCTGTATAGCCCTTATCCCACTCAAAATTGTCAAGAAAGGTCCAGAGGAAATATCCTCTTACATCCACACCCTCATCATTTGCTTTCTGCAGTGCCGAAATATACAGATCAAGGAAATTCTGGCGGTTGGGATCATGGACTTTTCCGTCCAGCGAAACATCATCATGGCAGGACATGCCGTTCTCTGTAATATAGAGAGGCAGCTTATATCTGTCATACAAAAATTTTACGCCCCAGTAGAAGCATCCCGGTGTGACAGGCCAGTTGGCAGCCGTCTTGGGAGAACCAATGGGTCTGTCCACATATTCCGGTTCCCCGTCAGCGCCCTGTCTCATCATATAGCCGTTGTAAATATTCTGTCCCATGAAATCAAGGGGCTGGGAAATCAGCTTCATATCCTCATCCGTAATCTCAGGGAGATATTCCGCAAACTTCTTAAGTCCCTCCTCCGGATATTTTCCAAGGAAAACAGGATCGTTGAACCATGCCACATTCCAGGTCCAGTTATCCATTGGCTGATAAAAGCCAAACAGTGTCTTTCTCGCCGCTTCGATATCCTCCGGCTTGTCCGTTGCCGGATATGCCATACCGCAGGTAGGTGCATATCCTACCTTAATCGGTCTGCACGCATACTTTCTCAAATTGATGACTGCCTGCCCGTGTGCCCTGAGTGCGTTGTGAGCAATCTGAAATACATCCTTATAGGGAAGCTTCTTCCCCGGTGCATGAATCCCTGACAAATGACCAAGTCCCACAAAGCATTCGGGCTCATTCAAGGTGATAAAATATTCACAGATGT
Source organism: Lachnospiraceae bacterium (assembly GCA_017622575.1). Taxonomy (GTDB): domain Bacteria; phylum Bacillota; class Clostridia; order Lachnospirales; family Lachnospiraceae; genus Suilimivivens. The sequence continues at coordinate 6,300 of JAGAQU010000067.1, read as the reverse complement.
CGGAGAAGTTCTCTGCCACCACTTTGGCATACTCGCCGAACCACTGAATTACCTCTTCGTTCAACCAGCCGCCCTTATCCTGCAAAGCCTGGGGGAACTCCCAGTGATACATAGTGATAAAAGGCTCAATACCGTTTTTCTTCATCTCCATGATCATATCACGGTACATATCAATGGCTTTCTGATTGACCTTTCCCGTTCCCTCCGGCAAAATCCTTGCCCAGCTCATGGAAAAGCGATATGCCTTGATGCCAAGCATTCCCATCAGGGCAAAGTCATCCTTATATCTGTGCATGTGATCACATGCCACCTTGGAATCTCTGCCATCCAGAATTCTGCCTTCTTCCGTAAAGGTATCCCAGATCGTCTTGCCGCAGCCATCACCCTCTTCTCTTCCTTCCACCTGGTAAGCGCTGCTCGCAACACCCCAGACAAAATCATCACGAAACATATTTAAAGTCCTCTCATTTTATATTTTAAATTTTTCGATCGATGCATTTAACCTTTGTGCATCTTCTTCCAGTTTTTCCACTTCTTCCTTCAGGTTCTGAACCACGTGTGCCTGCTCACCGAGAGTAGCTGTAACCTCCTGAGTAGAAGCAGCCACTTCTTCGGAAACCGCAGAAATATTCTGGATAGAGTTTTGCACCGCCTCTTTCTCTTCCACTGTCTTTTCAAGCCGGAGGGTGATTGTCCGGATACCATCAACAAGCTCTTCTACGCAGCCCTGGATCATTCCAAATACTTCAACCGTCTGGGTGAGCGCTTTTGCCTGCTCATTAACCATATCCACAGCTTCCTTTGCGGATGCCGTGGTCTTATCTGTAGTGTTTCCGATCATTTCCACAATATCGCGTATCTTATTTCCGGATTCCTTGGACTGATCTGCCAGCTTTCTGATTTCCTCCGCTACAACTGCAAATCCTTTTCCCGCTTCTCCTGCTCTGGCAGCTTCAATGGAAGCATTTAAGGAAAGCAGATTTGTCTGCCCTGCAATACTGTTAATCACATCTATAAAATTCTTAATTTCCTCTGAGCTTTTCTGTACTTCGTCAATATCATTTACCAATATCTGTGTCAGAGACACTGTGGTATCCGATTTATTGCTCAGATCCTGTACGATGACTTTTCCTTTTTCTACCGCAGCAATAGCCTTATCGGCTGCACTGCCCATACCGGAAGTTTTTTCTGTGACATCATTGATATTCTCAGAAAGGGACATCATTTTCTCATTGCTGTTTTCTGTATCTTCCGCCTGATTCTGCACACCCTTTGCCACTTCATCCATGGCTCTTGAGATATCGTCCATAGAGGTGCTTACAGCCTCTGTCTTTTCCGATACATCAGCCGACAGCACACTGACCTTGGTTCCAAACTGTTTCATATCCTGCATCAGTGCTCTCATACTTTCCATCATGGAGTTGAGTCCTGAAGTCAGAATCTTAAATTCATCCTGTCTCTTTGTGCTGAAATCGTTGGTAAGATCACCCTCTGCCACTTTGGAAAGGCCGGAGGTCATACTCTTTACTGTTTTGCTGATTCCCATGGAAATCATCATACCGATGGCAAGAGCTGCGCCCGCCGCAAGGATTACCATGATAATCGTAACATATTTAATGGTTCCCACCTGACCGAGCAGATTACTTCTCGGGATCAGTGCACAGATCATAGCTCCTGTCTTCCCCACAGGTGAATATATATATACATACTTTTTACCGTTCAGCTTGACATCCATACTGCCGGCTTCCTCGGCTGTCTTCGTGTTTTCATAGAAACTGTTGCCTGCAAAATAAGTCTCCTCTACAGGCTCTTCCTCTTTTCCCTGAATAGAAACCACCTCACGACCGTCAGGGGAAACAAGCGCTCTGATACTGTTTTTTCCAAAATCCATCTGCCCCAGCATCTCCATGGCTGTTTCCATGTTAATGTCCATAACCAGCATACTGCCGCTCTTCATAGTTTTCTGGTAAAATGCCATGGCATATCTTTCCGGAAGACTGTTATTCATGGTGCCATCCAGATAAGAATGATATCCAAACCATCCATTTCTCAAGCTTGGATTTTCCGAAAAGTACTGTCCCTCAGGGGTATTTAAAAAGTCCTCATAAACATTTTCACTCATACTGCCTGTAAGTGTGGACAGATAAGATCCATTTTCGGGGATCACGGAACAGCTGTACAAATACTTGTTAGTGGATCTCGTATTACTGATAATGGACTTGGCATTCCTGAAAGATTCCATTCCTTTGGAATCCTGTTTTTTATAATACTTATCATAATAATCACCCACATCACTGTTCGTGATCAGTTCAAGTGCCTTGCTGGAAATAGAGTCACAGACAAGATTACAGTAATTTCCTACAGCCGCCACCGTGGACATGGCTGACTCCTTGTACTTTGTCAAAATACCGGAAGATGCCATATTGTAGCATACTGTACCAAGGATGATCATCATCACAACCGGCACCAGAAATCCCACCAGAAGTGTCTGCATGATACTGCGCTTGCTTTCCTTCGTGCCTTTCATACTCTCCTTCAGGCTTTTCAGGTTAATCGCAGAAAGCTTTAGCGGTTTCTTCTGCTTTACAGCTTTCTCTTTTACCTTTTTCTCGCATACCTTCTTTTCCTTCGGGTTTTTCTCTGTACTCTTCTTTAACATAACCGTCCCCCTTATCTCAGACTAGTTGGAGCCAATTACAGAAACCAGATAGAACGGAACTACATCATCTTCATGTGCTTCTATAATTGTGATTTCTACCTTATGGTTACCGGATTCCATATGTCTTGCTATCGTATCGATGTAAAGGCAGTCTCCCCAGTCTTCCTCAAAATTGCCATCGAGGATCACTGCCGTCTTTTCGTTGTCATCAACGACCACTCTAGCAATAGGCGTCGGCTGTTTCACACTCTTTCTGTACTGAACCGCCACACCGCTGCAATTGATTTCAAAGGAAATACTGTCTCCCTTCTTCCATGCAGTCCATCCGTTTCTGAAAATCTCACGGATATCATTCTGCGGTTCCGTATCAGGCTCAAATCCGCTTATTTCAGGGGATGAATTGTGATTCTGATAACGAACAGAATTCTCATACGCACTTGCCGTAATAGGCCCGGGGAGCATTTTCCCATAAAAATCAGATGGTGCTTCCTCCGTTTCCAGCTCTTCATATACCTTATCAAGAAAAGTCGTGATCACCTGCGCCACCAATGCATGACCGGCATCATTGGGATGCAGGTCATCCGGTGTAATTTCACGGTTTTCAATCCTTCCTTCCCTTACTTCGGGCCAGATGGTATTCTTCATGCTGACCATGGGAAGCTCGTAGGTTTTCGCTACCTGAAGGTGCATGTCTTCCGCATTTTCGCCGTCATCATATCTGACATTATTCATCAGCATCACAGCGGGATTGTTTACATGCGAAAACGTTTTCCGGACAAGGCTCTCGTAAGTTTCCATGAAGAATTCTGTATTATCATCATTCACGGCAAATTCAATCAATATGAAGTCCGGATTATATTTTAACAGATGGTCCTCCACTCTGGCAACCCCAAACTGTGATGTTGTCCCTCCGATTCCTGCATTGATATATGCAATCTCTGCCTGGGGGAATTTTTTCTTCCACCACTCGTATACAAGATAGGAATAGCAGGTTTCAGGTATAGAAGAAAGACAGCCCTGGGTGATGGAACCACCGAGGAAGCCAACCGTAATCTTCTCTCCATTTTCTGCCCTATTCATGCACTCTTTTATCCTGTGCCAGTTTCCTCTGTTTATCAGTCCCTTTTCAGGATGTACATTATAACTCATTTCAAAAATCCTCCCGGATATTAGTAATATCTATCTTGCAAACAATATAACAATCTAATGCACGAAAAGGGCTTGCAGTCAAACAAACCCTTTCTGTGCAAGAAATATATTGATTATCTTCTGCCGATCTCTGTATCAGCTTCCGTCACTACGCTGTGTTCCTTAATATATGCCACGATCTCGTCAAACTTGGTAAATGCAAGACCTACATAGCTGTCTGCACATCCGTAGTAGATTGCAATCTTACCACTTTCAGGGTCATGAATCGTCGCACAAGGGAAGCAAACATTGGGAACAAAGCCTCTTTCCTCATACCACTCTTCGGGAGTCAGCAGGAAGGTTTCACATCTGTACTTCACAATAGAAGGGTTCTCAAGATCCAGAATTGCTCCGCCGATGGAATAAACAAAACCGTTACAGGTTCCGCTTACACCGTGATAGAACAAAAGCCAGCCTTCGCTTGTCTCAATGGGAGCTGCTCCTCTGCCAATCTTAACGGACTCCCACCATTCACTGCCTTTGCCCATCACATGTCTGTGCTTGCCCCAATATACAAGGTCGGGACTTTCGCTTACGAAGATATCACCAAAAGGTGTATGTCCACTGTCAGAAGGACGGCTCAGCATCACGAAGTTACCGTTGATCTTTCTGGGGAACAATACCGCATTTCTGTTATAAGGGATAAAAGGATTTTCAAGTCTTGTAAATGTCTTGAAATCTGTTGTCTTTGCCATACCGATGGCTGCGCCGTAGAAATCCTGGCACCAGATGATATAATAGGTATCTTCCACCTTCACCAGTCTGGGGTCATAGGCATACTTAGGCATAAAGGGCTTTCCCTCTTCATCTACAAAAGGAATTTTTTCCTTGTCAAAATCCCAGTGAATCGCATCCTTGCTTCTTCCCATATAGATATAAGGGATACCGTTTGTCTGTTCACCGCGGAACACACCAATAAATTCATCTCCGTAAGGCATTACCGCACTGTTGAAAATTCTGGCAACACCTTCCACAGGATTACGGCCGATGATAGGGTTCTCGGTATATCTCCAGATCGGCGCTCCTTTCAAATCAGCAGGTTTTTCCTGCCAGGGTACATTCTTTACCGCAGGGGCAATCATCTTTATTTCGCTCATCTTGTCTCCTTCTGCCTTATAAGGCCTGATAATTGATTATTGCTTGGATAAAAACGCAAGGTTCTTTTTGATCAGTTCACATCTCTGGGCTACACATTCCACACTTCTTAAGGGATCCTTCGGTGTATTGAATACATAGTCAATCAGTTTATCAATCGTAGTAGTTGCCACATGCATTCTGGTATCACTGGAAGCATAGTAGATAAATACTTCTCCCTTTTCGTTGGCAATGGCACCGTTTGTGAATACCACGTTGGAAACATCTCCCACTCTCTCACCGCCTCTTGGTCCGATCAGAAGTCCGGAGGGCTCTGCGATCACTTTGGAAGGATCCTTTAAATCTGTGGCAAATGCGTAGATCACATAGCGGAGACCTGCCGCTGTGTTTCTCACACCGTGGGCGATATGGATCCAGCCCTTTTCTGTCTTGATGGGCACTGCGCCTGCACCGTTCTTCGCCTCGGTAATGGTATGGTATTTGCGCAGGCTTGTCATCTTCTCTTCATCGATCACTGCGTGGGCGATATCATCGCAGAGGCCGAATCCGATGCCGCCGCCTGACCCTGTCTCAATAAAGTCATCCATGGGTCTTGTATAGAAAGCGTATTTTCCGTTTACAAATTCAGGGTGGAGCACCACATTTCTCTGCTGGGGAGAATTCAAGGTCACAAGATTGGGAAGTCTCTCCCAGGTCTTTAAATCCTTTGTTCTCACAATGCCCGCCGCAGCCACTGCTGCAGAGAGATCATTTACTGTGGTATCCTTGCTCTCCGAGCAGAACACACCGTAAATATAGCCGTCCTCATGTTTTGTGAGACGCATGTCATATACATTGGTCTCCTCGGGACAGGTATCGGGAAGCAGGATGGGATAATCCCAGAAGCGGAAACCGTCGATACCGTTATCACTCTCTGCCACACCGAAGAAGGACTTTCTGTCGTCCCCTTCTATTCTGGCCACCAGATAATATTTGCCATTCAGCTCAATGGCACCTGAGTTCATCACTGCATTGATACCCAGTCTCTTCATGAAATAAGGATTGGTCTCAGGGTTTAAGTCATACTGCCAGGTGAGCGGAATATGCTCCCTTGTCAGTACCGGATATTTATATTTATCGTAAACTCCATTGTAAAAATCCGGATCCACTTCATTTTTTCTGTTTATGAGAGCCTCATACTTTTTCAGCTCTTCCTCATATTTCTTATGCAACATCTCATACCTGTTATGAAGTGACCTCTTGTCAAGAGTAAATTTCAAGAAATCACCACATTTTCCTTTCTTTAAATTTTAACACTGGATACAGAGGCAGAGCCTCAGATCTAACAGTCCCCGGCCTTGGCCACTCTGTTATACGTG
>JAGAQU010000006.1 GCA_017622575.1 Lachnospiraceae bacterium | reverse complement strand
TCCCTTTCTCTGTCAGTGAAAAGTCATGCAACGTATCCCGCACATGAATGGTATCCCTGATCCTGTCACTGCCCCAGATGGTATGCACTTCCTTTCCCATGATAACATTGGTATTTTCCGCATTGATACTGACAGAAATACTCGTCATTCCGGGTATTCTTTTCAAAGTCTCCACCAACTTCTCTTGGGCGGGAAGATACACAGACTTCTCTCTCTTTCCCTTTAAGTTGATGACCAGGCATACCATCAGTTCCCCGCTGGTAAACCCTTTTCTGATCAGCACATGGCGCACCAAGCCTTTTCCGGAAGCTTCCTCATATGCCGTCACATGGTTCTCCCTCATATAGGACAAAATCACTTCCAGGATTTCCTTATTTTCCTGCGCACCAAGCAGGCAGTCCGTGTTGGCAATGATGGAATGGGTCCTTCCCGCATAAAACCCCACTATGAGATTTCCTTCTCTGTCGGTGCCGATTGGATACTGGCCCTTATTCCGATAGCGCAGAGGCTCCTCCATTCCCACAATCGGCTCCATCACCTCATCGATCAGCTCCGGTGCAAAACCGCCGATACGGATCAGATTGTTCCTGATCTTGGATTCCTTAAAGGCCAGCTGCTTTTCATAGCTCATGGCCTGGATCTGACAGCCGCCGCACTGTTTATGAATGGGGCAGGAGGGCTCCACACGAAAAGGAGAAGGTGTGACCACCTTCTCTAAATGTGCATAAGCATAATTCTTTTTGCTTTTCATGATTTTGGCTTCCACCACATCACCGATGACGGCATCCTTGATAAACAGGGTGAAACCGTCTATTTTTCCGATTCCTTCCCCTTCATTACCGATATCCTCTATGGTCACCGTCACATAATCATTCTTCTTAAAATCCATATTTTTATTCCATCCTGGTTCCCTTCAGATTGGAGTCAAACAGCCTGTTAAAGCCAAGCCATCCGGTTTCCGTGGTATTTTCCATGATCTCCGTAAAGGTCTGAAGCTTGGCATCCGTGTTGTCCGCAAAGTTTAAGGCTACCGCCTCCATGATCGCCGGCTTTTTGGGTGAACCGAATTCGTATTCGCCATGGTGCGCCAGGATACAATGCTTCAGTTCATTGGCAAGTACAGCGGGAAATCCCGGAATCTGTCTGATCTTTTCTCCCACCATTTCCACCCCGATCACGATATGGCCAAGGAACTGCCCGTCATCCGTGTAATCGTTTTCCGGAAAAAGGGAGATCTCCTTTGTCTTTCCGATGTCATGACAGATGGCAGCTGTGATCAGCAGATCCTTTTTTAAGAGAGGATACGCCTTGCAATAATACTCACAGAGCCTTGTCACACTGAGTGTATGCTGCAACAGCCCACCCACAAAACCATGATGCACGGTCTTGGCTGCGGATGACTGCTTAAAGGTCTTGCTGAATTTTTCATCCTTTACAAAAAATTCCTCCAAGAGCTGCTTTAAGTATGGGTTTTCCACATCCCCGATATACTGCAGAAGCTCTGTAAACATCTCCTCAATATCAAATTTGCTGACTGGGAGGTAATCGGCAGGATTGTATTCACCCTCCTGGCACTTACGAATTCTTTTTACATTCACCTGAAGTGCTCCCTGAAAGCTTGTGATTTCCCCGTACACCTCTATGTAATCGAGGGCATCGAAATCTGCAATTCCTGCACTGTTGGGATCCCAGATCTTGGCATCTATAGTTCCTGTTTTGTCCTGAAGAATCACCGAATCATAGGGCTTTCCGTTCTTTGTGACTGCCGAGGTTTTATGTTTGCAGAGATAAATATCAAATACTCTGTCTCCATCGCTGTAATCTTTGACATATTTCATCTTAAATAACCATACCTTTCCACTGCTTTGATCTTTTATCGGATGGCAGGAGTTACATCCAGCTCCATCACCGTATATTCTTCCGGTCCCTGGCGAAGCAATTTTACGGAAATTGCCTGTTCCGGCTTACTTTCCAGTATACAGCCGATCAGCTCCTGATAATTATTGATCTCCGTATCTCCCAGACCGATGATCACATCACCGCTCTGGATTCCTGCCTCCATCGCCGGAGAATCCATATCGATTTCCATAATGTAAGCGCCAAAAGGAACACCCAGCTCTTCATTGATCTGTGTGGTGACATCTGCTCCATGCACGCCGAAATAGGGAATATCTTTATCATTCGACATACATTCTATGACTTTTTTCAGGTCCGTAATACCGAGGGCTCCGATCAGATTCTTCGTATCACTGTTATTGTGTGCCGTATCGATAATTCCGATGATCTGCCCCTTAAGATTGGTAAGTACACCCGTAGCGCTGGTGCTTCCGTAAATGTCCGTAGTAATCCACTTATATCTGGAATCGGGCAGATTGATATAACTTCCCGATGAAGTGATAAAACCGTAGCACAGAGAATCCGTTACTCCCATGGGCTGTCCGATCGCAATGACAGGATTTCCTGCCAGATTACTTCCCGCAGAAGAACCAAGACTTGCAGGCGTTGCCGTTTCCAGTGTAGATCGTTCCACGCTTTCCTTTGCCACGGACAAAATGGCCAGATCAGTGTTCAGGTCTCTCTTTTTCAAAAAGGCTTCATACTCCATCCCGTCACAGAAACAAATCTTCAATATCTCCGCATCCTTGATCGCACTATAATTCGCAAGAATCAAAAGCTCCCTGCCATTGTCCGCAACGATAATACCGGAGATGGCGCCTTCACTTTCATAGACATTGTTAAACCAGTCCACATCGGAAGTAATGCCCACTACGGTCACCATGGATTTCTTCACTTCCCTGGCAACACCAGAAAGCGCATTATACAGCGAGTTATAATCATCCACGCCCAGCTTCATCTCGGAAAGCACCTGGGCGATCTGTTCATCTCCGAGCGCAGGCGCTTCTGTGGGTTCTGTATTCATCTGGGATTCATCTACGATCATATCCTCCGGCAGGATCTCATCCTCCTTCGTCTCTTCCACCAAAACCACCTGGGAAGGTTCCTCTTCCGGATAAAGCTTATTGCTGATCACCGGCTCAAGAAGCAGAAAAGTCAGACAGGCTACCAGTCCGAAGATAACCGCCATAGCAGCCGTGATCAGTGTACGTCGTATCAATTTTTTTCTGTTCAGGGGACGCTGCTTAATGGTCTCCTTCATAAAATCAGTTCCCTGATTATGATTTTCTTCCATTTCAGATTCCTCAGTCTTTCTTCTTAAATGCAAAGAATCTCTGTCCGAAATAATTCAGGATCACAAACAGTCCCATGCCGCATACCATAGCCACATTGTCCTGCCACTGCTTTGAAAAACCGGATAACAAAAGCAGGATCAGCTTCTTTGCACCGCCATACGCAATCAGATAACATACCGTAATGTTCACCACAAACTTGAGAAGAATGATCGGTGACTTCTCCTTATTCTGAAAAGTAAAATACTTGTTCAGGAAATAACTGCACACACTGCCCACGACATAATTTGCCGCTGAGGAAACCCAGTAGGATAAATGAAAGACATTGTATGCAATAAACATCACTGCGGTTCCTACCACCGTATTGATAATTCCCACCAAAATAAACTTGAAAAAAGTAATATCAAATTTATTTTTGATCTTTTCAACCATAAAAACATTCCTTCTTTATCTAGTCTGTCTCTCCCTGCGCCTGATCGATGATTTCCTGTAAGCTGTCAGCCTCTGTCACCACACCGTCAAGAAGGGTGCTGATATTTGCCGTACCCACGATTGTCTTGTCTGCAAGATTCCTGGTATTTTCCGCATTGGCATACAGTTCCTCACTGAATGCGCTGAGGCTTTCCACATTCTTTCCTATTTCTCCATTGCTTGCCACAATTCTTTCCATATCCGTGCATTGCGCTTTTACCTTCTCACTGACCTCATCAATATCTTCCCTGATCTTGTCAAAGGTTACCTTGGTCTTTTCCACAAGTCCTGTCTGGGTCTCATTCGTTTCTATCAGCTTGCTTACACTGCTGCCCGCCTTATCAGCCTGTGCCTGCAATTCCGTGAAGATATTGGAGATGTTGTCTGTAGCCTCCTGGGTCTGTTCTGCCAGCTTCTTAATTTCATCTGCCACTACCGCAAAGCCCTTTCCTGCTTCTCCGGCATGGGCAGCTTCAATACTGGCATTCAGCGCAAGAAGAGTTGTCTGGCTCGTGATTTCTTCAATCATGCCAAGAATTTCCTTTGCCTCTCCCATACTTTTCAGAAGACCCGCCATCGTACTGTTCACTTCATTTCCAACTTCCCTGCTGAGTTCGGAGACACTGCCGAGCTCCCGCATATTTTCATTTCCTTCGTCAGTGGCTTTTCCGGTATCTGCAAATTTACGCTGAATGTCCTCCACTGTTTTCTGCATATCACCGGTAAGGGCGTTTATATTCTCCGTCATACGAAGCTGATTCTGGATGGTGTCTGCCAGTTCATTGGTTCCGTCTACCATTCCTTCAAGAGCTTCTTTGCTGCTTTCACCCTGGGAAGCAATCGCCTTGGATTCTTCATTGATGTCGGAAATATTTATACTCAGGTGATTCACCACTCCGGTTATCTTATTTAAAATATTTGCAACCTTTTCCTCTTCAATCTGGTATATTTTATGCCGGGAAACTCTTTCCAGCGTTCTGGAAACCATATAGGAGTATCCCACCACCATCAGGATAACTGCTATTTCAATTTCAAAATTCACAATATCCGACTTACCGGCACCGTTTATCATCTGTATCACAATAAAAACAACATTGATGAACACCGTCATAATGCCTGTAATCAATGCCAGCCTGTTATCCTGGTATAAAGCCAGAATCACCAGCATGGGAATAATATACACAAAGGCCAACACACTGACTGAAGTCCAGAGCACAAAGGCATACATGATGGTATAGCCCACAGCAGCTACGATTCTTAAAGTCTTTGATCCTTTGTCTTTTTTGTAGATCAGACAGGTAAAAATATAAGGAATCAGAAGTACTGCAAAAAAGACTGCTATGTAACCGGGTGTTCTGTTCCCTTTTAGAAGTTCCACTAAATATGCCATCAGTAATACCAGAGCTGTGATCCCGTAGCCCAGGAGCATTCTTTTGTTCATAAATTCTGTTTCCACAAATGTTTCCTGTTCCGGATTTTTCTTATGCATCTCCTATTCCTCCCCAAAATAATAAATACTATAAACAGTATATGGTTATTGCCAAAAAAAAGCAACAAAAAAGCTGAACTTACATGCAATGAAAGTTCAACTTTTCTCTGAAATCGGGGTGACGTGATTCGAACACGCGACCTCTACGTCCCGAACGTAGCGCTCTACCAAGCTGAGCCACACCCCGAAGTGGTACGACATTACACATCATACAATTTTTAAACCCGATTGTCAATGTCTGTACCGCAAAAAACACCAAAAATAAGACTTTACAAATGACGCGGCTGAACTGTTACCTACGATACCAGCAAAAGATATCCAACCGTAAGCAATAGTCCGATACAGAACATGAGAAGTCCGAAGGACATACTTCTTCCGATAATAAATTTGTCCTCCTGCAGTTCTTCGTAAACAAGCGCATACTTGTGTTCATAGTCCACATTTCTTTTCTTTTTCTTCCAGATTGTGGCATTTCCTGCTTTCTGTGCGGCATTTGCCATACATCCCAGCATATGGGTTATGATGGTTCCCTCCTCCAGCTCGTGAGGAAGCTTACTGTCTCTGTAAATGGTTTTACGCAGTACCACTACAAAAGTATCCACCAGACTGTCCAGAACACGGCAGATCACGCCAAAGAAAAACGGAAAGAATTTAAGCAGTAACGGCCGATAGATAGTATTTTCCAGATCCAGATAAGGATTCCATCTGTTCAGATAGACGGTTGTTCCCTCTTCTTTCCGGATCAGCCACATTCTTACCACCACAAGATAAATGAGAACACCGATTCCAATAGAGATCAGGCCTCCCTTTAAATTGCCGAAGGAAAAATATGTTATCGCTTCAGCCTCCCCGCCCTGTAAAAAGCTCTGTCCGAGATCCGCCATTGTATTCATAACAATTCCCGGCAAAAAGCCCATCACCGGAAGCAGCGTTGCGCTGACGGTAAGCGCAAAGGCGCTGACCTTGTTCATGTATCTGCCTTTTAACGAATCATACTTTTCCTGGACGGAAGGATCGTCATTTTTCTCCACAAATAATGCCACATAAAGCTTCAACATATAGGCGACGGTGAGACCGCCGCTGACAAGGAATGTCCACTCGATTGCCCTCATCGCATCAGCGCTGAAAATACCGCTGACAACACCTTCCTGCAACAGGGAAATATATTCCACGATACTTTCATGGATGAGCGTTTTACTGATATAACCGTTCCACAGCGGAATACCGCCGATTCCGAGCGCACCCATGAGGAAAATGTAATTGAGAAGCGGTTTCTTTCGTCCGAATCCTTTGATATCGTTGAGGTTCAGCTTATGCACATTCATAAACACCACACCCGCTGCCATAAACAGCGCAAGCTTGATCAGGGAATGGTTTACCATATGAAGAAGGGATCCTCTTACTGCCAATCCGTTTTCTTCTGCAAGCAGACCCGACATTCCCACGCCCACCAGTATAAAACCGATCTGGGATACCGAGGAACAGGCAAGAGTCCTCTTTAAATCCACGGAAAACAGTGCAAGTACTGCGCCCACTACCATGGTGCACACGCCGATGATCAGTATCATACTTCCCCATGCGCTGCTTCCGAGGAATAAATAACTGCTTAAGATTAAAATACCATACATACCGGCCTTGGTCAGAATACCTGACAGAAGAGCCGATGCCGGCGCAGGTGCCACGGGATGGGCCTTCGGAAGCCAGATATGCAAAGGGAAAGCGCCGGCTTTTGCTCCAAAGCCAAACAACAGACAGCTTCCTGATGCCCACAGCATGGTCTGATCTCCGGGATCTGCACAGGAGACATAACCCACAAGCTCATCAAACTGCAGCGTCCCTGCTATATGATATAAAAGGAAAATGCCCATCAGCATCACCAGTCCGCCGATCACTGCCACAGCCAGATAAGTTCCCGCTGCCCGCAGGGACTCCTTCTTCTCATCATGGGCCACCCAGACATAGGAGGTAAAGGACATGATCTCAAAGAAAATAAAAGTGGTATAAAAGTCGGCGGAAAGAAATACGCCAATGGTTGCACCCAGCGTCAAAAGCAAAAACAGATAATACCGGTTTCTGTTTCTGTAATGGGAAAAGTACTCTTTGGAAAAAAGAATGCTCATCATCCACATAAAAGATGCAATAGCTGCATACAGCGCCCTGAACCCATCCAGTGTAAAGTGAAGTCCGAAGCCGCACACATACGGAACCGTAAAAGAAAGGGTATCAAAGCTTCCGTTCATTCTGCAAACCAGCAGGAACAAAAATACCGCAAAGGTGATGACAGTGACACCATCAGCAAAATAATCACGAATATTCTTTTGATACCTTCCCAGCAGATAAGAAATCACAGCTCCTGCCATTGGGAAAAACACACCGAAAACTAAAAGCGAACTCATATTCACACTTTCCTCCTGATTCTAGTACAATCCATTTGCCACATCTGTCAGAAAATCTACGATTGGCCCGGAATACAAACCAAAAATAAGAATCAATATTGCAAAGATGGAAAGGGGAACCATCATCTTCCAGTTTGGATCCCTGTACTCCTTTATTTTGCTGTTATCAAAACTCTTTTCCGGGAAAAAAGCCCTGACCACGATGGTAAGCATATAGATAGCCGTAAGCAGTGCAGAGATGAGAAGACACACAATTCCTGCATAAGCCAGCGGATTGCCGCTCTCCACTGCGGCACCGGCAAGATTCCATTTACTGATAAAGCCTGCAAATCCGGGTACACCCATAAGTCCGAAAGCTGAAATTGTAAAAATAGCAAAAACACCGGGCATCTGATATCCAAGACCGTCAAGTTCATGTACGTAATGCTTATCTGTCTGATGCATAATGGCTCCGGCACAGAAGAAAGAGCAGATCTTCATCACTGCGTGGAAAACCATGTGCGTCAAAGCTCCCATCATTCCCAGAGGTGTCATGATTACTGCACCAAATAAAATATAAGACAGATTGCTGATGGTGGAATAAGCCAGCCTTCTCTTGATATGGGTTTCCTTTACTGCCCGGCTGCAGCCATAGACAATGGTAAACATAACGATGACCATCACCACATTCTGTGCCCAGGTTCCCTTCAAAAATTCTGTTCCGAAACTGTAATAGGTCAATCGCAGAATGGCAAAAGCACCGGCCTTTACCACCGCTACTGCATGGAGCAGCGCTGTGACAGGTGTGGGAGCCACACCGGCATCGGGAAGCCAGGAATTAAAAGGACAAATTGCCGCCTTCACACCAAATCCCATAAAAGCCATCACATAGATTAATAATAAAACATCTGTCCTTCCACCAATTTTATCAAGGTTCAACACACCGCCTAAAATGAAGTCCGTGGTATTCCCATATATGACAATAAAGATCAAACCGATAAACGCAAACGCTGCGCCGCCCAGAGAATAGTACAAATATTTCCTGCTGGCAAGGATGGCCTCTCTTGTCAGTGTATGCATCACAAGAGGCACTGTCACAAGGGTCAAAAGCTCGTAAAAGAAATACATGGTCAGCATATTTCCTGCAAGTGCGATGCCCAGTGTCACACCAAAAGTCATGGTGTAAAAGGTGAAAAATATCTTCTCATGCTCTTCCTTTGTCATATACTCAAAAGCATACAGGGTTGCCAGAGGCCAAAGCGCAGACACCAGACCTGAAAATACCATACCCATACCATCCAGCTTAAAAGTGATCGTCAGATCTCCCGTAAACTTTGCCAGAGTAAAGGGTTCTGCGGGCCTGTTCATGAGCAGCCAGAAAACGAGCAGAGAATTCAGTATCACAAAGCTTTCCAGAAAAATCTCCATGTGCTTTCTCTTTTTGAAAGGAAGAAAAGGTATTACTATGCCTGTAACTACAGGAAGCAAAATTACGATAAACATCATGATCTCTCTCATATTCCTTCTCCTTTCCTATATCAGTTTCGTCACTGCCTGCTGGATCCATGAGATCAACTGACCGGGAAACAGCCCCATAAACACTGTCAAAACAGTAAGTATCAGCACAGGAACCGTCATAAGCGCTGAGGGCTCCTTTTTCTTTAATGCCTTATAATCATAATCTGCTCCCGGGAAAAAACCCTGTATCGTAATAGGAAGCAGATAACCCGCCGTGAGAAGCGCACTGACAAGGAGTACCACCGGTCCAATCCAGGAAAAACCGGGAATTCCCGTTTCCAGTGATCCCATTGCCAGATACCACTTGCTGATAAAGCCGCCTGTTGGCGGAATACCGATGAGACCTAGGGATACGATGGTATAACACCACATAAGAAGCGGCATCTCTTTTCCAATCCCCTTAAGTTCCTCAACCTTTGTTTTTCCGGTCATATAAATAATGGCACCGGCACAAAGGAATAACGCAGCTTTGATAAAGCCATGTGCAATGACATGAAGCACTCCACCTGTCACAGAATTCATATCCATAGCAGAAAGACCAAATAAAATATAGGACACCTGACTGACCGTAGAATAAGCCAGTCTCTTTTTTAGAACGGGTTCGCGGTAGGCAAGCATGGAGCCCATAAATATGGTAATCAGTGTGAGTACCATAAATGCGGTCTGCACCCAGGTACCCTTAAGAAAAGCTGCCCCGAAAATATAGTAAATCACACGGATAATTCCCAAAACCCCTGCCTTTACAATCACTGCAGACAAGACGGCGGAAGCCGGTGCCGGCGCCACGGGATGTGCTGCAGATAGCCAGGCATGCATGGGAAACATACCGGCCTTTACGGAAAAACCGAGAATCATCACAAACGCAGCCACAAGAAGAAGACCGGTATGTCCTGCGGCAAGCTCCTGATTGATCACACCGCCTTCACTGAAAGTAAGGGTGTTTCCGTATTTGCTCACAAAATACAGTCCGAACAATGCCATATAGGCACCGCACAGAGAATAAAACAGGTATTTCAATCCCGCCATGTTGGCTTCCCTGGAGCCACTATGAAGCACCAAAGGCGTAGAGGCTAAGGTGAGCATTTCAAAAAACAGATAAAAAGTGATCAGATTACCTGCAAAACACAATCCCATAAGTACCAGAAACGCCAGCAGATAAAAAACATAAAATCTCTTTTTCTTCTGCTCGTGCTTCATATATTCCAGAGAAAAAATTCCGGAACCGAGAAAAATAATTATGGTGACTGCCGCAAAAATAATACTCATTGCATCCACTTTAAAGAGGATTGGCAAGTTTTCTGTCAGATTAAATAAAAGATACATCTCACTTACGCTCCTTTATGCGAACATGGAAAGTCCCTGTTCAATCAAATCCACTACAGGCTGGGAACTGATACCCAAAAGAACATTCAAAACAATAAAGCATACCAGAATCACTGCATACAGCTTCATATCCTTAAAAGTAATCTTTTCATAAGGTGTATTCTCCACCGGTGTATAGATACGGATCACCGTCTTCATGAAATAAATCGCATTCAAGATTGTGCTGATTGCCAATACGATCAGTGCTGGAAGCATCTTTGCATGATTCTGTACTGCCGCCTGGGCAAACAAAAGCTTACTGATAAATCCCGAAAACATGGGTACACCGACCATCGATAAGGAACCCACCGTAAAGGTGACTCCGGCCCATTTATTTCTGTAGGCAGCACCCGTCAGTTCAATAAACTTTCTGCTGCCCCCGGACACATCGGTAAGTCCGATTGCCGCGATAAATAAAAGAGACTTGGTAGCCGCATGGGATAGAATATGAAATGCGCTGGCAACCATACCTGCTTTTGTTCCCATGCCGATACCCATATAAATATATCCGATCTGTGCCACAGATGAGAAAGCGATCATTCTCCTTACATCGTTCTCTGCAATGGCATTCAGGGAACCAAAGATCATTCCCATCAGACCAAACACGAACAGCACATCGATAATATGACTGTTTTTAAACACATCAAAACCAAGTACTCTGTAAATGATCTTCAAAAGCAAAAATATGTATCCCTTTGATACCAGGCTTGACAACATGGCCGCCGATGACACTGTGGAATAACCATAAGCATCGGGAAGCCATGCATGGAAGGGAAACAGCGCACTCTTGATGGCAAGTCCCACACACATTAAAGCAATGGTCACAAGAATCGGCACTCTGTAGCTTCCCTGGGCCACGATCAGCTGCACAGACTCTTTGATATTGCTCATCAGAAGATGTCCCGTCAGATCATACAGCATACAGATTCCCAGAAGCAGCATTCCCGATCCTAAAAGGCTCATAATCATATATCTAACTGCAGCTTCAATGGTTCTTCCGTTCTGTCTGATCATGATCAGCCCGCAGGCTGCAATAGTATTGATCTCCACAAACACATATGCGGTGAATAAGTCGTTGGTATAAACAAGGGCAAGAAGTGAACTGAGCAGTAGATCTGTCAGCACATAGTAAAGTGACATTTTGCTTTCTTCCACTTCATCAAACAGCTTTTTCTTTCCACCCAACATGGACAGCAACATGATCACACAGAAGAAAAAGCCCATCATGCCTTCCAATACACCTGCTCTGATCTCATTTCCCCATGGTGCCGGAAATTTGCCCATCACATAGACAAAAGCCTCCCCGGTTATCACAGTATAAAAAAGGGTACATCCGTTTAATACAAGTTCAATGCAAATTAAAACCGTATTCAGAATACGTGCTGCTTTCTGCTTTAGTCCGGAGGTAATAATTCCGGCAAACAGGCAGAGCAAAATAGCAATTGCCGGAAAGTTTCTGATAAAATCCATCCTATAAACCCTCCTTTTTCAGTTGCACAGATATTTCATCCAGATTTAATGTGTGATAACGCCTGTACAAGCGGATTGTAATAGAAAGCATCAACGCAGTGACGGATACAGAAACAACGATACCCGTCAGTACCAGACCACTGGGAATGGGATTGATATAAGCTTCCACCTCCTGCACACCATCAAAAACAATAGGTGCAACACGACCATTCACATATCCTTTTTCAGCCAAAAAAAGGTATACAGCAGAATCCATAATATTCAGTCCGATAATTTTTTTAATCAGATTATTTTGCAGAAGCAGATTTCCGAAACCAATACCAAATAAAATCATGGCAATTGCTTCTCCGTAATTGGCAAACAGATTTGCTCCCATCTTATAGTCCTCCTCTACGAAACAGCGCATAAAATGCGTACATGGTACATGCCACTTCAAGACCAACACAGATATTAATAGGCAAAATAATACCACTGCTTAAAATATGTCCCGGCGTCCCTAACGGAATATGATTTTCAATCCCATTGGCTCCTGTTATGTAAAAGTAGGAACCTATCATTCCATACATCAGAAGAGCTGTAATTTTGGCAACCCTGTACACCTGTTCATTGAAGAATTTCTGAGTTTTCTTAAAACCGAAAGCACTGACATAAAGAATCAGCCCGGCTCCCATGACAGCTCCTCCTGAAAAACCGCCACCAGGAGACAAATGACCATTCAAAATAATATAAATGCCAAAAATAAATATCACGGGACAAAGCATAAAAGCCGTACCTTGCAGAATTACATCATTCTTCGGTTCAAAACGTCTGTCGTTTTTTTCTTCCTGTTTCTTCAGCACAGCATCATCCACCATCAAAAGAATCATGACGCAACAGGTTGCAATAAAAAGTACATTCGTTTCACCAAAAGTATCAAATGCACGATACGTTAAAATCATACCGGAAACGATGTTCACCGCTCCCGTCTCCTGAAGACCATCTTCAATATATCTTGCTGCCACCTCATTATCTGCCGGATTACTCGGATTTCCTGTTTCCGGCAGGTAGGATACGGTATAAAGTAAAAGTCCCACAAGAACGATGCAGAAAATAATGGCACAAATTACATATACTTTATGAAATGCCACTAGCAGCTTATTGTGTTCCACATCATAAATCTTGTCCCTAAGCATCTGTTTTTCCTGCATGCGCTCCAGAATGGTAGTTTCTTCAATTTTATATTCCTCCTGGGGATGCATCTCCATTTCCCCCACATAAGGATCTTTCACTCCCGAGAGCCATCTGAAAAAGCGGAATGCTCTTGTTTTTTCGTATTCTTCTTTTGACTTAAGTCTACTCATGAGATTCCTCCTTTTTCGTTTCGTTATCGGATTTTTCTTTTTCTATATGAATTGCATGAATTTTCTTCAAGGTAGCAAAAAACAAAATACTGGTGACACCTGCACCTACAGCCGCTTCCGTAATGGCGAGGTCAGGGGACTCAAGGCATACCCATAAAACTGACATTACAAGACTGTATGACATATAAATCAATACAGAATTCAGCAGGTTTTTGGAAAAACTTACGGAAACTGCACACACAACTAAAAATCCAAGCAACATTAATTGAAACAGTGTCATGACAGCCTCCCTTCCAAAGCATCCTCCTGAGAGCTTCTTTCTTCTTTGATCTCTTCCTCTACTGTTTCCAAATCCTCACATACCGTACAATGTTCCTTTAAATTCTCATTGGTAGTTACTTCCAGTTTAGCCAGAAGATGGGAAGAAACAGGAGAAGCAAACCAGAAAAACAGCACAATCAGGGCAAGCTTTAAAGTTGTAAAATTGAAACCTGAAAAAATCATAAGCCCAATCAGGGAAAAACTGATGCCAAGTGTATCACCCATAGCTGCCGCATGCATACGGTTGAGTACATAATCAAGATGAAAAATTCCGTAAACCTCTATCAGAAAAATGACAAGTCCGAAAAGTAGCATTCCGGCTCCAATCAGAAATCGTATCCATTCAAATACCTGCATATTTCACATCTCCTATCTGTTATTATCTTCCTGCTCTGTTTCATTTGCTTTCTTGCGCTTTTCCTCATAGATACCCATATACACCTTGGCAAGTACAATTACAGCGAGGAAGCTTACCATCGCATAGATCAGGCAGATATCTACCAAATAGCTCTCTCTTAGCAAAAGTGCCATGACCGCAATCATAACCATGACCATAGTACCCATCATATTGACTGCAACAATACGATCCGCTATTCTGGGCCCTCTGACCGCACGGATCAGGCATGCAAACAACATGGCTGCAAGCAAAAACAGAACCAGCCAGTATATTCCCTTATGCGCCATCTCCAAATATGTAAGATTTTTCTGTATTTCCATCTCTAATCCATCCTTTCCAGCCTTCTCAGCAATGTGACAAAAATAGAAGAATTGATTCCCTCCGCCAATGATTTATCAAGACAATGCACTACATATTCATCTCCGGTTAATGATACTGTAATGGTTCCCGGTGTAAGAGTGATAGAGTTGGCAAGCATAATTCTCGCAGGAGCAGATTTCAGATCGGTTTTAAATCGCACTACGGCAGGCTCAAGTTCATAGCGAGAGGAAGTGATCATTCTGATCACTGCAAAATTTGCCTTTACGATCTCTTTTACCAGAATAAAAACATACTGGATCAGATAAAAAAATTTTTTTGCCATAATAATGTCAGCCCTCGGTTTATAACCCATGAATTTGCAGATAAATGCATACATCAAACCTGCAATTATCAGGCCAAACACTGCAATTTCCGGTGTAAACTGACCGTTAAAGATCACCCAGATCAGAAAAAATATCAAATACATACGAAATCCTCATTTCCCGATACATTTCTTTTTCTTTAATTCCCCGACGATTATACTCTTTTTTTTCGGTTTTGCAAGTACAAACACCGGACACCAATCGAGTAGGAGGGGATTTTGATTAATTCCCCGACCTCTCACACCACCGTGCGTACGGTTCCGTACACGGCGGTTCAATCAACTTAACAAGTAACACACCTTTCGGTATAGTAATCTAACATTGAGACTAGTCCAAATGA
>JAGAQU010000066.1 GCA_017622575.1 Lachnospiraceae bacterium | reverse complement strand
GTCGAAATACACGAGTTGTGCCTGTTGATAATTATGTTATTTTCTATATCCCCGATAAGACAAAAAAATTGGTTACAGTGATTCGGGTTATGTATTCCGGAAGAGATGTAGATAAGCAGCTTGATGAATTTACAAAGTTATTATCATAAATCCTATGAGGCGTATGAGACATTTGGTTTCATACGTCTTTTCTTTTTTACTTTTTTGAGTTGACTACCGGTCAACAGAAGTTGACCGTTTGACGAACGATTTATTCCGTGGCGTTCCGTAGAATGACATATGTAAGCAAGAGGTGACGCAAGCCGGCAAGCCTAACCTCCAAGAAAGAAAATGGAGGTGCGAACATGTGCATTACAGAAGATACATTAAAAACATTGGGTGAGCAAATTAAACTCGCTAGACTCAGAAGAGATTTGTCAGCAACTTTAGTAGCAGAGCGTGCAGGCATTAGCCGTGCATCTTTGTGGAAGGTTGAGTCTGGTAATCCTGTGGTAGCTATAGGTATTTATGCAGCTGTTCTACATGCATTGGGAAATATGGATAAGGATTTCCTTCTTGTGGCAAAGGATGATGAGCGAGGAAGACAGATGCAGGATCTTGGTCTGTTAACTAAAAAGCGTGCATCAAGGAGGAAGGAATA
Organism: Lachnospiraceae bacterium; assembly: GCA_017622575.1. GTDB lineage: Bacteria > Bacillota > Clostridia > Lachnospirales > Lachnospiraceae > Suilimivivens. Next base: position 26,334 of record JAGAQU010000066.1, on the reverse strand, counting down.
ATGGCAAGAGAAGAAAGAATCATATATGTGTATGATGATTTTTCATGTGATGAACCGGTTTTGCTGGGGAAATTTCTCTAGATCCTGAAATTCAGCCATTTGTAGGACGACAATTCCCGAATGGGAAAAACATTTTTGGTCTATTTGCAGATGCATCTCCTGACAGATGGGGCCGTGTGCTTATGAATAAGAGGGAACGTCTCTTAGCGCAAAAAGAAAGCAGAAAACCGAGGAAGCTACATGATAGTGATTATCTTCTTGGTGTATATGATGAGACAAGAATGGGAGGAATCAGGTTCAAATTAGATATGGACGGAGAATTCCTCTCAAATGATAAGGATACAGCAGCGCCGCCATGGACAGCACTTAGAACTTTAGAGGAAGCCTCTGGAAATTTTGAAAAAGATGAAGATGGTCTTACGGATAAGTGGCTAAATCAGCTTATTAAACCTGGTTCTTCTTTAGGAGGAGCAAGACCAAAAGCTACTGTAGTAGATACAAGCGGACAGCTTTGGATAGCAAAATTTCCATCAAAAAATGATGAAAGTGACACGGGTGCATGGGAAAAGGTAGTTCATGATCTTGCAAGAATGTGTGGGCTTAATGTCCCGGAATCTAAGCTGGAAAAATTTTCTAAGCTTGGCAGTACATTTCTGGTGAAGCGATTTGATAGAGATGGAGAAAAAAGAATACACTTTGCATCCGCTATGACCTTGCTTGGTAAAACAGATGGTGCGTCTGCAGAAGATGGGACTGGTTACCTTGACATGGTAGGATTTATAAAAGCATATGGGGCAAATCCAAAGTCGGATTTAGTGGAATTGTGGAAAAGGATCGTATTTAATATGGCGGTTACCAACACGGATGACCATCTCAGAAACCATGCGTTTATACTCACAAATAATGGATGGATATTATCACCTTTATATGATGTGAATCCTGTGCCGTACGGAGATGAACTATCACTCCTTGTTGATTCGGAGGATAATAGTATCAGTGTGGATTTGGCGATTAGGACGGCTCCTCGTTTTGGAATTACGGAAAAGGAAGCGACTAAACAATCCGAAGAAATCCTTGCTATTGTCAGAGACAATTGGGAAAGGTTAGCTAAGGAGTATGGATTGTCTCGTGGTCAGATTGAGAATATGAGACCTGCTTTCAATGCATGTTATGATATATGAGAAACGTAGCGATTGAGCAAGTGAAGATTTTGACGAAGTTAAATAAAGATGCATAGATCAAAAACCAGAAAGAAGTGGTAACCATTCAGAACATGAGAGAAGATTACCAGATCCTGAGAAATCAGTTCTTCTAGTACAATGCAATACCTTGTCGTAATATTGAGTTCCAATTGCTTTTTTGAAAAAGAAATCTTACGATAATCACTTCTTTTTTCTCTTCGTCAATGATGAAAAAAGCAAGATAGTTTTTGACAATGATGTAACGAATTCCCCAAGAATTAAGCACAGGATCGTCAACCACTTTGCAGCGTTCAGGATATTCAACTAATGAATTAATCTGAGCATCTGTTTCACCAAGTAAATCATCGGCTGCTTTTGGATTTTTTAATACAAATTCAATATGGTCAGCAGCAGAGATTAAATCTCTTTCAGCAGTTTTTGTGATGCGAACTTGATAAGTCATCGGTTACGATTCTTTCTTATGTCGGAAATCGCTTCGGAGAATGGTCTTGTATAACCTTCTTCGATATCGTTCAAGCCTTCTTTGATTTGACCATATAACTCAAAGCGGCTTGTGAGCTCTTCGTAAGCTTCAATGCTCATTACAGCAAGGTCCCCTTTTCCGTTCTTTGTGATAAACACAGGTTCCGGATAAGTGTGGCAGAAGGTTGATATTTCATTGTAATTATTTCTAAGATCAGCACTTGATTTGATTACTGGCATATAAAACACCTCCTTTTATATAACAAAATTATACACGAATTTTGTTATGCAGTCAACCGGGGGATAATGATATGTTATGCAAAAATTGTAGTTAGTATGTATTAGTTTAAAACGAAAGTGAGGAAAATATATATGATTCTGTCAAATCTCCGAGGTTTTGGATACTTCCGTGAATTATCTGCTGGGGCAGGAGGAATGCGATGAGGACTTATTGGAAATAATTACGGTATATAAGAGTCTGAAAGACCCTAAAATAAAGGGAATTGCTCTGGAGCAGATGAAACTGCTGGCGACTATACACCCGGAGCATTGATAGAAAAATGCAGATATCCGCAAAAATTTCATGAACATCATTGACGTAGGAGATTGGGAGATGTTATATTATACATGAAATAAATGCGGATAACCGCAAATAAATCGCGAGGTGTCTAAATGTATCCGAGAGAGCAATATTTGAAAAAGATCATTTCAAAGAAGGATAATGGACGTATTAAGATCATCACGGGACTTCGCAGAAGCGGTAAATCGGTACTGTTGTTTAGGTTGTATCGGGAATGGCTTCTGGGAGAAGGTGTGAAGGAAGACCAGATCATTGCCCTGGCATTGGATATATTGGAAAATGCCAAGTATCGTAATCCATTGGAATTGGATAAATACGTGCGTGATCATATGGTTGATCCTAAAAAGAGATATTACATTTTCATCGATGAGATTCAGTTTGTATCTGAGATCCGGAATCCTTACGTGGATAATGAGGATGCCAAGATAACATTTATTGATGTAATCCTTGGATTTATGCATATGGATAATGCCGATGTGTATGTTACCGGCAGTAACTCTAAGATGCTGTCTTCAGATATATTGACTCAGTTTAGAGACAGAGGCGATGAAATCCGTGTTTATCCGTTGTCATTTGCGGAGTTTTATAACGAATATGAAGGGGATAAAAGGGGAGCTTGGCAGGATTATTATACTTATGGCGGAATGCCGCTTGCCACTTCTCTTGAATCACATGAGGAGAAAAGCAGGTATTTAAAGGATCTCTTCGACAGGACTTATATAAAAGATGTACTTGAAAGACACGAAATAAAGAACGATACAGAAGTGCTGGATATATTGCTGGATGTCCTTGCATCGGGGATCGGATCGCTTACCAATCCAAGTAAACTGGCTAATACATTTAAAAGTGAACGGCAGATTGGCATAGGCTCAGAAACAATTGAAAAATACATTGGATATTTTGAGGAATCATTTCTCATTGAGAAAGCTGTTCGCTATGATGTTAAGGGTAGGAAATACATCGGAACCCCTGCCAAATACTATTACACCGATCTGGGGCTTCGCAATGCAAGGCTTGGATTCAGACAGCTGGAAGAGACTCATATCATGGAAAACGTACTGTACAACGATCTCATCCGAAGAGGCATGAATGTTGATGTGGGTGTGGTGGAATACAATACCAAGGATGCAAACGGTAAGAAGATCCGAAAGCAGCTGGAAGTGGATTTCGTTGTAAACCAGGGAGGCAAGCGGTTTTATGTTCAATCGGCCTTATCCATAGCTGATCCGGAAAAAAAAGAACAGGAGATAGAATCGTTGAAAAGAATCCCCGACTCTTTTAGCAAGATTGTCGTAGTTCGGGATTACCTTAAACCGTGGCAGGATGAAAACGGGATCACATATGTTGGTATAGAGCAATTCCTTCTGAATGAAGATCTTTTAAAATGAGATTATGATAATGTGGTTTAAGACACTTACTTCGCTGTAAGAAAGAGTGGGAGCGGATTCCAAAGCGACCTTCGGAATGTATCAAGGTCAAAAGACAAAGGTGAAAATACGATTCGCTAACTATATGTGCGGCGTCTTCATTGACAGATTCGGCAAGGACATTTCCTTTCGACCAATTGATGATGAACACAGCGAACACCGGAGGAAGTTGTGGTGGAGTTGCGCGCAAAGACGGAAGAGTTTTTAGAAAATCTGAGCAACGAATAAAGGAAAACGGGCAATTGCTTCAGCGTTATGCTGTGGCGGTTGCCCGCCTTTTTATTTTCATGGCTTTATAGAGTTTTATAGAAGCTTATAGAAAAATGGTTTTGTGGCGTAAATGAGCTGGCCTTTGTAACGGACAGCTCTTGGAATAAGATAAAGCTAACAACAACAAACCAAAGCAAATTAATCATGAAAATCGGTGCCATGAATGTGATGCAACAGGAGGTCATCACTATCCGGGATGTACGTATGAGGGAACGGAAGGAAATTATAGATATTCATCGGGTTCAGGGAATGGAATGTCAACATTTGGAGCAATCCTGTGTGTCATTGGAGGCTTTGTCGGAGTTGCCCTTCTTCTTATGATTCTGAATATTGAGGTTGATGATGTTCCGGCGTTTGTCTTGGTGATTCTAATCATTGTCATTACTTCGGTCATTGGCGGCGTGGTAAGTGCAATAAAAGGGAAATAAAGAACAAGGGAGAATACAATGGAACGAATCATTTTCTGGCTAAAGAAAAAGAAAAGAATGAAAATGAGAAAATGTGGCAGGTGTTGCCTGATGTGTCCGTTCTATCGGGAGTGCCGTGAAGACGGGGAATTATAGGCATCACGAATAAAAAAGGAATGAAGTATTTGAGAATATGGAGGATTAGTCAGTATGGAAAGAACGATCAGAGTAACAGGAAAAGGAAAAATTTCAGTGAAGCCGGATACCATACGGCTCAGAATCAATATGGAAGGAATATATCCGGAGTACGATGAGACCTTGCAGAAATCTTCTGAGGCAGTGGAGCAATTAAAGGATCTTCAGAGACTTGGAAGAATACTGTATGCACTGGCTCGCTGTCCTATATCACCGGAGTTTTCCATTGACTATTCCTGGGGAGAAATTGATTTTGTATCAAAGCCTTTACAGGAGATGTCCGTAAGATGCTGTGAACCAAGTATGAGTTCTTCGGAATTTTATGATATGGATATTGAGCCGGATGATATCGATATCACGGATACCATAACCGTAGTCTGGGCTCTGAATGATTAGTGTAGGAATGTATTATGATGTCATCAATATAAAGCGTTTTCGTTCAGTCCCGAAGAACCTATTCGGTTTGAGGTTATCGCATAACCCAAGGCCGGGCTCCACAATCAGCTGCATGCTGACACAGTCAATTGCTTCAACACCACGATAGCTGGTCAACGCCGCTATCTTCTGACTCCAATATACCGCAAAAGTACTCATAGTCAATAGAAAACAGATTTTTGACAATGGAAAATCTGAAACTACCGCAATATATTTCCGCAATAAATAAAATGTTGTTGATAAATTGCGGATAAATGTGTATAATATGCGGCAAGAAGATGTTGCTTTAAATAAAGCGATTGGAGATGATTTAGATGAAAACCTGTAAACAATTAGCGATAGAGTGGGGATTATCAGAGCGTACTGTTAATGATCTATGTAAAAAAGGAAAAATTGATGGTGTTATAAAGGTAGGAAGAATGTGGCAAATACCTGATAATGCAGAAAAGCCGTTTGATGGAAGAGTTTCTTCAGGTAAATATGCTAAGAAGGCAATTAGTAAAGAGATGAAGCCGTTGCCTATTGGTATTTCGGATTATATCAGAGCACAGGCTGATTATTACTATGTAGATAAGACTTTATTGATCAAGGAATTTCTTGATCAGAAGCCTTTGGTTTCTTTGTTTACAAGACCGAGACGATTCGGAAAAACACTCAATATGGATATGCTTAGAGTCTTTTTTGAAATTTCTGAAGAAGATACAAGCAAGTATTTTACTGACAAGGCAATTTGGAGATGCGGAGAGGAATATCGTAACCATCAGGGAAAATATCCGGTTGTATTTCTTACGTTTAAGGATGTAAAGTTTGATTCTTGGGAAGCGACTCTTGATAAGATTCGAGATCTTCTTCAAGAAGAATTTGGAAGACATCAGGAACTTGCAAATAGTGATAGACTTGCAGACTATGAAAAGACTTACTTTACCAAGATTATTTACGGCGATGTATCAGAAGTAGATCTGACTGCATCTTTGGCGAAGCTGTCTGGGATGCTTACCAAACATTATGGAAAAGCACCAATTATTATTATTGATGAATATGATACGCCAATTCAGGAAGGCTATTCCAAGGATTTCTATGATGAAATAATTGGATTTATGAGAAATTTCTTTTCAGGAGCCTTTAAGGATAATAAGAATCTTACTTATGGATTTCTCACAGGTATTCTTAGAATTGCGCAAGAGAGTATTTTTAGTGGATTGAATAATTTGACTGTAAATTCTGTGATGGATGATGAGTATGATCAGTTCTTTGGATTTACTGCTTCAGAGGTCAGAGAAATGTTGGAATATTACAGAGTCCCGGATAAAGAGACAGAGTTGAAGGATTGGTATGACGGATATTTATTTGGTGGTACGGAAATCTATAATCCATGGTCGGTAATCAATTACATTTCAAAAGGATGCATTCCGCAGGCTTATTGGGTAAATACCGGGAAAAATGAAATACTTGAAGATGTCTTAAAGGTTGCAACCGATGACATAACGGAAAGGTTGCATTCGCTATTACAGGGCGAACGAGTCATTGCCAGAATAGATCAGAATGTTGTGTACAGATCTCTTTCAGAGGATCCCGCAAATGTCTACAGTTTGTTGTTGGTAGCAGGATATTTGAAAACACCTGAGAAACAGTTGCAGGCAGATGGATCTTATTTGTGTAAAGTATCTATTCCTAATAGAGAGATAGCCGCGGTTTATAAGAGTGAGATACTATCACATTTATTGCAGATTGGAGCCATCACGAGAACGACTGCGAATAAGATAGCAGAAAGTTTATATGCTAATGATTATAAGAAACTGCAGAAGGCTATTGCAGAATATATGGATAAATCAATCAGCTTCTATGATGCAGGGGCTGAGGGCTTTTATCATGGATTGATTTTAGGCTTGATTGCTTTGATGGATAATCAGTATAAGATTAAATCAAATAGAGAATCCGGTGATGGTCGATATGACATTTGTCTGATTCCGAGAGAAAACAGATATCCCGGAATTATCATGGAACTCAAGTGGGAAAAGGATTTGAATGACGAGAAGCTTTCTGATCTTGCTGACGACGCGTTAATTCAGATTGACGAAAAGCGATATAATGCCGAGATGAGAGAGGATGGAATTCAAGATATTTTGAAGTTTGGAATTGCATTCTCTGGTAAGAAGGTAAATGTGAAAACAAAATAAGCCCGGAATAAGCCCGGAATCTTTTATCCTGTTGACAATTTGTTACACGGTGGCTAAAATAAAGTCACACTTTAGAATGGTCGATGGAGGTCGAAGATGGCTTATATTGAGAGGGCAATTACACCTGTATTGAAGAAAAGGGTTGAAACCAGCAAATGTACGCTGATCACGGGAGCAAGGCAGGTTGGAAAATCAACGCTTGTAAAGCATGAATTCCATGAATATAACAGGGCTAATTTTGATGATAAGTTAACGAGATTACAAGCGAAGGAAGAACCCAGACTTTTTTTCCTTAATAATCCTTGTCCATTGTTTATTGACGAAGTTCAGAAAGAAAACAGCATTCTGGAAGAAATTAAGCTTAAAGTAGATGAATCGGACCAAAGAGGTATGTTTATTCTTTCAGGTTCACAGAAACTGGAACTTATGAAAGGAATGAGTGAGTCTCATGCCGGAAGGGTTTCTATAACGGAACTGGGAGGATTGTCACTTCGCGAGATACATGATGTAAAGTTTAATAGACATTTCGTACCGACAGAAGAGTATTTGAGCGAGCGGGAAAAAGAGATTAAAGCATATGATGATTTATGGGAAACGATACACAAGGGATCCTATCCGGAGCTGTATGATATAGAGAGAGACTGGCAGGAATTTTATTCTTCCTATGTATCAACTTATCTCGAAAGGGATATCAATGATTTGATTTCGACAGACAGTATCACATTTACAAAGTTTCTTACAGCCGTAGCAGCGAGAACCGGTGAGATGTTAAATTATGCAAATGTTGCAAGTGAGATCGGTGTAAGTGAACCGACAATCAAGACATGGATTTCCATTCTTGAGAGAACAGGAATTGTATATTTACTGCAACCATACAGTGCAAGTGCATTGAACAGAGCGATTAAAACTCCCAAAATCTATTTTAGGGATACAGGTCTTGCATGTTATCTTACAAGATGGTTGACAGCCGATGCCCTAAAGCATTCAGCTGTGGCGGGAAATATGTTTGAAACATTTATGGTATCAGAGATTTTAAAATCTTACACAAATGAAGGCAAAGATTATAAGTTCAATATTTTTTACTATAGGGGAAAAGATAAAAAAGTTAACGGAGAGAATGAAATTGATCTTATTATAGAAGAAGATGGTGTTCTATATCCTGTTGAAATCAAAATGTCGGGTAATCCCAAAGCAAATATGGGGGCTGCAAATCCTGTGCTTGATAAAGTCAAAGATAAAACCAGGGGAATGGGAGTCATTCTTTGCCTGATAGATAAAAAAACTTTTTTGCGGGAAAATCTGGTTGCGCTGCCTATCGAATATATTTAATGAAAGCAGATATTACATTGGAAAGTGACGATGGCAGAGAGTGTCAGTTTGAAGTATCAGAAGACTGGCTTATGGATCAGGGTATTGATGAAGGTGATGAGTGGCCGGAAGATGGCTGTTGTGAGATTTTATGATCCGGATGGAAATCGGATTGAGTTCGGAACATCTATGTAGAAGATAAAGCGGAGATAACGATGAAAACGAGATATACTATTTTAATTATTGTGATAATTGTTCTTCTTGCAGTAGCAGGGATATTTATTTATGAGAGAGCTTATGTGTCATTTCTTACAGATGAAAATGGAACTTCTGTATCTGTCATTGGTGGAGCAGATGGTCCGACATCTATATTTATTGCAGGGAAACTTGGAGGAGATGATACGATCACATATACACAAATATCAATGGATGAGGCAAAACAGATTTTTGAATCTGATACAGATAGTTCATACATCATTTTGGATGTTAGACGAGCAGATGAATTTGCAGAAGGTCATATCCCGGGAGCAATTAATGTAGCTAATGAATCAATCGGAGATGAGGCTCCTGCAGAACTGCCGGATAAGAATCAGCTTATATATGTTTACTGCAGAAGCGGTAACAGAAGCAAGCAGGCTGCAGAAAAATTAGCTGCACTTGGATATACAAATATAGTTGAATTTGGCGGAATTTTAGATTGGACAGGTGAGATTGAAAAGTAATGAACATACAGATTTTCGGCATGTAGAAGTACTATGATATTGCTTCAAAACGGGGCAAAAGTGGTTAATAAAAACTCGAAAAACGGGGCAAATTTGAAGCCTGTCAATCTGTGGATGACTTCATACATCAAAAGCTTCTTTCACTATTCTTTATATATCTTATTGTTGGCGGAATGCCAGATGCTGTAAAAAAGTATATAGAGACAAAGGATATCCGGGAGGTTGATAAGATCCAAAAGGACATTGTGGAGTTGTACAAGGAAGACTTGTAAGAGCAGTGAACCATCCATGCCGGCACTCTTGTAAATGGATATATGTAATCCCGTGTGTAGAGTACAGCCTGCTGGCTGTTGGAATTATTAGAGGATTTGTTGTTTCATAGTTTCTCCCTTCTGATAATTTCTCCTTCTCCGTATACTCGGCATTTTCATAGCAACACTGAAACTGTAAATATGTCAAAGCCAACAATGTAACGAAATCCAACTTCATACTACATTATCAGCCATATACCTGCTATCGAGTATAGATAAAATCCGGGTAAAAATTTCGTAAAAATTCTGTGCATTTAAGATTTGAAAAAGGATGCTTGCTTCTTCCCAATTAGAGAGTGATATATTTATAGTACGTTAAGTCGATTGATACATTTACAGAGGTTATATAATATGAAGTCCAAATCACCAATGAGTATGGAACTGTATAAGATCCTTCTGGATAAGGGATATTCAGAAGCGTTCAGCGATCTGATTACAAAGAACCTGAATACAGATTTTACGGCAGGCAGAATGATCGGGTATCTGTCACATTACACAAGTCTTCCTGAGGCGGAGCTTGTGGACGAGATGCTTGCAATTCTAAGTGACCGAAATCGTATTATGCAGAAAAAGGATATGGAAGCAACCAATGCCAAATGGAATGAAATGATGTGGGACGGATTTCCGTTTGTGGATGATGAAGATAAGTACCGGTGATGACATACATGGCAGGAAGACAGAGGCAGGCGCCTCGCAGGAAAAGAAGAAATTTTATAGTGGGAATTTTGTTGCTCTTTTTGCTCCTGGTAATGGCAATTGCGGTAATCCGTCCTTTCCCGGAACATACAGATACAAAGCTTACGGAAGAACAAAACATACCGGAATATAGCGGGAAAGCATATGTTGAGATCAATGACAATAAACCATTCTTTGAAGCGGCAGAGATAACAACAAAGGAATTTGAAAGCTATAGTGATCTGGATGTGCTTGGAAGATGCGGGGTAGCTTATGCAAATATCGGCAAGGAACTTTTGCCAACAGAGGAACGTGGTGAAATCGGAGCTGTTAAGCCCTCCGGGTGGTGCCAGGAGAAGTATCCGGGAATCGTGAAATCGGATCCTCCATATTTATATAATCGTTGTCATCTGATTGCTTTTTGCCTGGCAGGGGAAAATGATAATGAGAAGAATCTCATTACGGGAACAAGATATATGAATGTAGAAGGAATGCTCCCTTTTGAGGAGAAAGTGGTGCGTTACGTAGAAAAGACATCAAATCATGTCCTGTATCGTGTGACACCGGTGTTTGAAGGCTCTAACCTGGTGGCAAGTGGAGTGATGATGGAAGCATACTCTGTGGAAGATAACGGAAAAGGAATCTGTTTTTGCGTGTACTGCTATAATGTGCAGCCGGGGATTGTGATTGATTATAGGACAGGCAAAAACCGGGAGGAATTATAATGGGATATTTGATCAGTGAATCGCCCCGGGGACGAATGTTCTGCAACAATTGAGATGCTAAAATAAAATCTTGAAGAAATGCATATTTTAGGTGATGAAAATCTTGAAGAAATGCGTGGTTTTAATTATAATAATCTTGAAGAAATGCATTTCAGATGATATCCAAAAGGAAATTCTGGAGGAAAATCGATGTATTTTAAAAGAAAAGTATACAATGAATTATTGAACTGGAAAGAAAAATATGCGGACAGATATGCCGTATTGCTTGAGGGGGCAAGGCGTGTCGGCAAGTCTACGATTGCAGAGCAATTTGCAATCAATGAATATAAATCATATGTTTTGATTGATTTTTCCAACATATCTGATGAGGTAATGAAGTGCTTTGATGATATTCATAATCCTGATATGTTTTTCTTGAGATTACAGGCAGTGACGGGAATTGATTTATATTTGCATGAGTCGGTTGTCATTTTTGACGAAGTGCAGTTGTTTCCGAAAGCGAGACAGGCAATAAAGCATTTGGTGAAGGATGGAAGATATCATTATATTGAAACGGGATCATTGATATCGATAAAAAAGAATGTGAAGGACATATTGATTCCGTCTGAAGAAATGAAAATTCGGGTATATCCCATGGATTATGAGGAATTCTGTAATGCGACAGGAAAGAACTATTCTTTGCTTCAAACTTTATATGAAACAAAGAAGGGCGTCGGTGAGCAGGTGAATCGTAAGCTCATGCGTGATATTAGAATATATATGGCTGTCGGAGGAATGCCCCAGGCGGTAGAAGCATATGTTAATGGTGACAATTTTTCGATAATCGACCAGGTAAAACGGCAGATTATTAATTTATATGAGGAAGATTTTAAGAAGATTGATCCGTCAGGCAGATTATCTGCAATGTATCATTCCATTCCGGCACAACTGTCTAAAAATTCCAAAAAATATCGTATATCTACTGCATTAGGGAAAAGAAAAACATCAAAAGACGAAAACTTAATTTATGATTTGATTGATTCTAAAACGGTTCTGCCCTCCTACAATTCAACTGACCCAAGGGTGAGCATATCACATGCGAAGGATCTTGACAGCTATAAATTGTACATCGCAGATACAGGCCTGTTTATTACTTTGATGTTTATTGACAGACCGGTGGTCGAAAATGAAATATATGCAAAGCTTCTGTCGGATAAGCTTCCGGCAAACCTGGGCTATTTGTATGAAAATCTTGTTGCACAGATGTTAACATCATCAGGAAGGGAATTATATTATCATACATGGGAAAAGGAAGGAAGCACGCATTATTATGAAATTGACTTTCTGATATTCCGGGGAGCGAAGATATCAGGGATAGAAGTTAAATCCTCAGGAACCGGAAAGCATGAATCGATATCGGAATTTAGAAAACGATATGCAAAGAATATTGATGATTGTTACATTATTTCACAGAAAGATATGGACAAGAAAGAGAACATAAATTATTTACCGGTTTATTTGACCCCGTTTTTAGGAAAATAAATTTAGGAAACGAAATAAATAGTATTGATGAGGTGGTGCAGATGCGAAAAGTTGCGTTAATTACAGATGGTTGGAAAAGATATCTTACCTATGCATGGCCGGCAGGTATTATGCAGCGGGTTCAGGAGACGGGGGAGGATGTAAATCTCTATATTTTTAACAGCAGCGGCAATTGGAACAAAGATCAGGGATACAACAGGGCAGAATATAATATTTTTAACCTGCCCGATTTCGGTGATTTTGACGGTATTATTCTGGAACTGAATAATATCAGCTCAAAGCCCATATTTGACGAGGTGATACAGCGCGCCGGGAGAGCAGATATTCCGGTGGTTTCCATAGCCAATGAACTGGAAGATTTTTATTATGTAGGCATTGACAATTATTCTGCTATGCAGCAGATCATTGCGCATCTTCATGAAGTTCATGGCTGTGAGAAATTCTGGTTTATCATGGGACCAAAGGAAAATTACGAATGTGACTGTCGTCTTCGTGGAATGCTGGATTACGCAAAGGATCACAACATTACTGTGACAGAAGATGAAATCCGGCATGGTGCTTTTGATTTTCAGAGCGGACTTTTGGGCTTTAGAAGTTTGTGGGAGAAGCACGGAAAGCTGCCGGATGCGATCATCTGCGTCAATGACAATACAGCCGTAGCGGTCTGCGAAGCAGCGGCAGAGCTTGGATTTAAGGCTCCGGAGGATTTTCGCGTTACAGGCTTTGATAATTTTGATAAAGCGGGATTTTATAAACCCAGCATTACCACAGTGAGCCATATCCGTGAGGAAGCAGGATATCATAGTATGGATGTACTGCTGCGGTTATGGGCAGGCGAGAAAGTTTTAAGACACACCTATACCGGCACAGAAATGCTGTGGCAGGAGAGCTGTGGCTGCGGTAAGGGAAGCAGCCGCGACTTAAGACAGTACCTGAAGATGCAGATCATGAATGAAGTGGATGGACAGGAATTCGAGGAAGAGGTTCTTTCCATGGAAGCAGAGATGATGCAGTGCAATACGGTTGCTGAGATGATGTACTGTATTCCCCAATGTATACCATCTCTTAAGTGTGACGCCATGTATCTGGTGCTGGACGATCTTATCAATGCTTACAAGAAAAAGGCGGAAAACAGTAATTATCTGGATGTGTCTCCCTCCGAAGAAGGATTTTGTCTGCATGGTTATCCACAAAAAATGCAGGTGACCTTTGCCTATGAAAAGGATCATAAGCTGGATTGGGAAAAGACGGAAATCGATGGCATCTTTCCCATATTTGATTGTCCGGAAAGTGGACAGGATTTTTTGTTTCTGCCTTTGCATTTCGGAGAACAGACTGTGGGGTATGTGGTCATTCGCAATGCTGTGTACCTCATGGAGAAACAATATCTTTTCAAGATTATGAATGCGCTGACACGCTCCATGGAAAATCTGCATAAAAAAGAGATGCTGGCCTATATGAATAAACGGTTGTCCTCTCTGTATATCATGGACTCTTTGACCGGAATTTACAACCGCATGGGCTATCACCAGCTGGGTGAGGAGGCATTTCGGATATCCCGGGAGAATCAAAGAAAACTGCTGATTTTGTTTGCTGACCTGGATTGTCTGAAATACCTGAATGACACCTACGGTCATGAGTGCGGAGATATAGCTATTTGCGCTGTTGCCAGAACATTAATGAAATGCGGCGCAGGAGATGCCATACCTGCCAGAACGGGCGGAGATGAGTTTGTACTGATACAGACCTATCAATCGGATGAGGCTACGGAAGAGATGCTGCAATACATACATAAAGCGCTGGAGGATGAAGGCAGGATACAGCAGCTTCCTGTTCCTTTAAGCATAAGCATAGGAGCGGTTGTTACGGATCCCGGATCCTTGGCCACTTTGGAAGAGTATGTAAAGGCTGCCGATGAAAAGATGTATGAAGAAAAAATAAAGAAAAAAGCAGTTGAAAGGAGCAAAAAATGAAAATCTATGTTAATGTGAATGCGGCCAGAGGGGGAAACGGCAGTAAGGAGTCACCCTTTAAGGCGATCAATGATGCTGCAAAGCTGGCGGTAGCCGGAGATGAGATTATTGTAGCGCCTGGTATTTACCGGGAGTATGTGAATCCCATCCATCCCGGAAGAGAGGATGCCAGAATCACCTACCGTTCCGAGGTTCCGCTGGGGGCTGTGATTACCGGTGCGGAAATCGTTACCGACTGGGAGAAATATGACGGAACGACCTATGTGACGCGAGTGGACAATACAGTTTTTGGCGACTATAACCCCTACATTCAGGAGGTGGAGGGAGACTGGTATTTTGCCAATAACCATATGCATACCGGCAACGTATATGTGAATGACAGAATGTTCTATGAGACAGATACCCTGGAAGAGTGTCTGGAGGGCAAGGTATACGAAAGAAGCTGGGAGCCCGAGTACTCTGTTTATAAATGGTTTACCACACAGGACAAAGAGAAGAACGAGACAGTGATCTTTGCCAACTTTCAGGATCTTGATCCTGCAAAGGAAAGGGTTGAGATCACCGTGCGTCGCAATTGCTTTATGCCAAAGGAAAAATACATCAGTTATATCACGCTCTCAGGATTTAATGTAAATAAAGCAGCCACCACCTGGGCGCCGCCGGCGGCATTCCAGGACGGTATGATCGGCGCTCATTGGTCAAAAGGCTGGATCATCGAGGACTGTGATATCTCCGGATCCAAATGCTGCGGTATTTCCTTTGGCAACTATTCTCAGGAGAATAATGACAACTATTTCTTTACCAGGCATGTGAAAAGTCCGACACAGATGGAGAGAGATGCCGTCTGCCGTGCGCAGTATGATGGCTGGACCAAAGAGACAGTAGGCTCTCATATTGTTCGGCGCTGTAATATCCACCACTGTGAGCAGACGGGTATCGTCGGACGTATGGGATGCGTATTCTCCATTATCGAGGACAATCACATTCATCATATCAATAACATGCAGCAGCTTGGCGGAGCGGAGATTGCCGGAATTAAGTTCCATGCCGCAATTGATGTGATCTTCAGAAGAAATCACATTCATCATTGCTCCATGGGCATTTGGACTGACTGGGAGGCACAGGGAACCAGGATCACACACAACTTCATGCATGACAACAATCCTCCTGCCTGCGTAAAAGCCGGACCGGATCGTTTTGATCAGGATATTTTTGTGGAAGTTGGTCATGGACCTACACTGATAGACAATAATATACTGCTTTCGCCCTGCTCCCTCAGGATTGCGACAGAAGGCGTAGCTATGGTACATAATTTAATCTGTGGTTCCTTCGCGATGGTGGGAAGCGGAGTTGACAGCATTATCGATGGTGTGAATCAGCCGAGATACACGCCATATCATATTCCTCATCGCACGGAAGTCCTGGGATTTATGACGATTTTGCACGGAGATGATCGTTTCTACAACAACATTTTTATCCAGAATACGCCGATCCCGGATGATTATCTGGAAGGCTGGGATCCGGAAAGAGAGCCGACCAATCTTGAGGTTGGAACTCATGTGTGGGATCAATATCCGCTTTATGAGGACTGGATCAAACAGTTCGACCTTGAAGAAGCCCGTCCGGATATGGGTAAGCTCGCATCTGCACACTTTGGGCATCTCCCTGTCTGGATTCATGGCAATGCTTACTTTGCAGGAGCAGGTTCCTTTGCAAGAGAAGAAGATAAGCTGGTAAATACAGACTCAAATGTGAAGGTTACATTGGTGGAGAAGGACGGAAATTACTTCCTGAAGACAAAACTGTTTGAATTGTTGAAAGATTTTAGGGTACATATGATTCATACTTCTACCCTGGGAAAAGCCTTTGAACCCGAGCAGCAGTATGAGAATCCGGACGGAACACCGATTACTTTCGATGAGGATTACTTCGGGAACAAACGTGGAATCAATGTGATCCCCGGACCCTTTGCCGATGCAGAATCAGCGCAGACAGCCTTGTGGTAAAAGGAGAGCATATGATTGCGGATACGGAGCATATTCATGAACTTAAAAAATTGAGATTCTATTAAGACTCAGTTTATTTATTTAAGAGAGAATGAACGGAGGCTGACGCAGGAGATGGCAAGAGGTACCAACCAGAAATTAAAACTCAGCTATCTGACCAGGATTATGCTGGAGAAAACGGACGATGAACACAGCCTGACCATGCCTCAGATTATGGCAGAGCTGGAAAAGTATGATATCACGGCAGAGAGAAAAAGTATCTATGCTGATTTTGCCGATATGACGGACAAGCTGGGAATTGAGATCATCAAGGAACAAGTGGGAAGGGAGACCTTTTATCATGTGGGAAACCGCCAGTTTGAGATTGCGGAGATCAAGCTTCTCATTGATGCCATTCAGGCGTCCAAGTTTATCACGGAGAAAAAATCAGGCGAACTGATCAGGAAGATCAAAAGCTTTGCCAGTGAGCATGAGGCGAAGCAGCTTCAGCGACAGGTCTATGTCCAGGGGAGGATCAAGACCATGAATGAAAGCATCTACTACAATGTGGATGATATTCATGCCGCCATCAATCAGAACAAAAAGATCAAATTTAAATATTATAAATGGAATATCAAAAAGGAACTGGTGCCGAGACATAACGGCGACTACTTTTACGTGAGTCCCTGGGCTCTTACCTGGGATGACGAAAACTATTATCTGGTGGCTTTCGATGATCTCACCAAGACCATGAAGCACTACCGGGTGGACAAGATGATGAAGATCGCACTGGTCAATGAGAAGCGGGAAGGGGAAGATGCTTTCAAACAGTTTGACATGGCGTCCTACACCAGAATGAATTTCGGGATGTACAACGGCAGGATCGAGAAGGTCAAAATTGAATTCCCGAACAGTATGTGCGGCGTGTTTATTGACCGGTTCGGGAAAGATATCGCTTTTCGGAGGATCGATGAGGAACACAGTTACCTTTTGGTGGATGTGGCAGTCAGCTATCAGTTCTTTGGCTGGATCTTCAGCCTTGGAAAAGAAGTAAAAGTGGTGGAACCTTATGATGTGGTGGAAAAAATGAGGGAAGCGGCAAAGGAATTTGCTGCAAATTATGACAAGTAGGATAGGAGGAAGGGAGAAATTGCTATGCTGACAAGGAAAGAAATTTTATCCTATGGATTGTCTTTTCCAAATACCTATCAGGAAGCACCTTTTCATGATCCCAATTGGCAGCTCGTACGGGTGAAAGGAAGTAAAAAGGCTTTTCTGTGGACCTATGAAAGAGAAGGCTGTTTAAATCTGAACGTGAAGGTGGATCCCCGCTGGAGAGATTTTTGGAGAAATACATTTGACGCGGTGGTCCCGGCCTATCACCAGAATAAGGAACACTGGAATACGATCATTCTTGACGGGTCTATCCCCGATGAGGATGTGAAGCGGATGATCGCAGAGAGCTATGATCTTGTCACAGACAGTCCATCCAAAAGAATCTATGAAGCTGTGAAAAAAATCCCTAAAGGCCATGTGGCAACCTATGGGCAGATTGCTGCGCTGGCGGGGGATAAGAAGATGGCAAGAGCAGTGGGAAATGCCCTCCATAACAATCTGGATCCGGAGCATGTACCCTGCTTCCGCGTGGTCAATTCCAAGGGAGAACTGTCCGGAGAATTTGCATTCGGCGGTGCCGGTGCCCAGGAAAGGCTTCTTAAGGAAGACGGTGTGGAGGTTACCTGCGGCAGAGTGGATTTGGGCAAATATGGCTGGTTTCCCGAAAAGTAGAGATTCGTCCGATTTTATCAGAGAAAGTTTATATATCTTTTTCGAGGAATCGTATATGATGATAGGGTGAACGCTATAAAAAACAAAATGGAGGAAGATAATATGCTTACATTAAATGGCGTATGGGAAATGCAAAGACAGGGAGAAGAAACTTTTCATCCTGCTACAGTTCCCGGCTCTATGTATAAAGATTTACTGGATAATCGCTTGATGGAGGATCCCTTTTACGGGGAAAGCGAGCCGGCGGCAAGAGAGCTTTCAGCGTTTGATTACAATTACCGGAGAAGCTTCGAAGTGCCGGAAGAGACCCTTAAGAATGACAAAAATATCCTTGTCTGTGAGGGAATCGATACTTTGGCAGAAATCATTCTGAACGGTCAGACAGTGGGACGCTGTGAAAACATGCATCGGACCTATCGTTTTGATGTGACAGAGTTTCTTCACAAGGGAACGAACGAGATTGAGATCAAATTTGATTCTCCGCTTGCCTATATCAGAAAGCAGCATGAGAGAAAACCGATCTGGGGCGTGGATACGACGGTTCCGGGATTTCCCCATATCCGGAAAGCGCACTGCATGTTTGGCTGGGACTGGGGTCCGCAGCTGCCTGATCTTGGAATCTGGCGTGATATATATATAGAAGAAATTAAGTGCGGAAGGATTGATTCCGTTTACGTGAGACAAAATATTAAGAGTGACAACTGTACTTTGACCCTCGAGGTGCAAAATCAGTTGATTAAAGAAAACGATGAACTGGTTTTGGAGTGCAGGCTCTTTGATCCTCAGGGAAAAGAAATTGCTTTTGAGGAGCAGAAATGCAGCGAAAAGAATAACTTCTCCATGGATGTTAAAAATCCTGAGCTCTGGTGGCCGAACGGCTATGGTGCCCAGCCGCTGTACAGCGCCCGTCTTTTCCTGAAAAAGGACGGAGTTTCGGTGAGTGAGCAGACAGTGTCTATCGGTATCCGTGATTTTACCGTGGCAAGACACAAAGACCCTTACGGAGAGTCCTTCAGCTATCGCATCAACGGCAGAGAGATCTTTGCAAGAGGTGCCAATTACATTCCGGAGGACAGCATTTTAAGCAGGAGAAGCAGAGAAAGGACTAAGCAGCTTCTCTTCGACTGTGTGCGCTCCGGCTTTAACTGCATTCGTGTCTGGGGCGGCGGACACTATCCGGATGACTGGTTTTTCGAGGAATGTGACAGACTGGGACTCCTTGTCTGGGAGGATTTTATGTTTGCCTGTGCCGTCTATGATCTGACAGATGCATTTGCAGCAAACCTGAAAGCGGAGTTTATTGATAATATCAGGCGCTTGCGCAATCACCCTTCCCTTGGGCTGTGGTGCGGAAACAATGAGATGGAGTCGGCCTGGGTGGGCTGGGGACTCCCGGATAATGAAAAACTGCGTCAGGATTATCTGACCTTATATGAGAGAATGATTCCGGAGGTCCTTGCGAAGGAGGATCCGGACCGCTTCTATTGGCCTTCCTCCCCGTCATCGGGAGGCGGCTTTGAGGATCCAAGCAGCGAGCACAGGGGTGATGCCCATTACTGGGACGTCTGGCACGGCAAGAAGCCCTTTGAGGATGTGGAAACGAAATACTTCCGTTTCTTCAGCGAGTACGGGTTTGTCTCAGCACCCTCAAGGAAAACCCTTGAGACTGTCATTGACAGGGATCAGTTTAACATAGTTTCTCCCCAGATGGAGATGCATCAGAAGTGTGATCAGGGAAATCTGACCCTGATGCATTATCTGCTCCGCTATTATCAGAATCCTTCGGATTTTGACACGCTGATCTATGCGACCCAAAGCTTACAGGGAGATTATCTGGAGATGGCGATCCGGCATCTTCGCTCTCACAGGGAGCGCTGCGCGGGCAGTACTTACTGGCAGATCAATGACACGTATCCCACACTTTCCTGGGCTACCATTGATTATTTCGGCATATGGAAGGGCTCCCAGTATATTGTAAAGAGAAGCTACGGAAATGTCATTTCTTATGTGGAAATGGATGAATATACGAATTCTGCGGTGTTCTACGTATCAGGAGAGCTCCTCCGGGATAAAGAGGTAACGGTAACGGCTCAGCTGATCGATCAGGAGGAGGGTGTTCTTGAGGAGAGAGAGGTTCGCCTTCTGCTCCCGGCATTATCCTCTGTGGAGGCTGCCCGCATCAGACTTCCCGAGAGAGAGCTTTTTGCAGACAGAGAAAGATACCTTCATTATGATGTCTGCGTTGACGGTGAGATCGTGGATGAGGGTAACCGTCTCCTTGTGGCACCCAAGCAGTTCCACTTCCGGGATCCGAAGATACAGATGTCAGTGGGTGAGAAGGATGACATGAAATGCCTGACCATTCGTTCCGAAGCCTTTGCAAGAAGGGTTGCCATTGATTTTAAGGATATGGATGTCATCTTGTCGGACAATTATTTTGACCTGCAGCCCGGACAGGAGAAGACCGTGGTCATTGAGGAAATCCGAAGCGGTGGGTGCCCATCTGTGGAAGAACTTCAAAACAGTATTCAGCTATATAGCAATATAGACATCCGGTAACAGTGATAGAAGGGTCGCCTTTGAGGCGGCCTTTTATCAATTTGGTTGCCTTTTTCACAAGAAATTAATATAATCAAATTATCATGATTTATAATTTTATCAAGAATGGAGATACTGCAAATGAAAAAATTGGAAGAGTATGTAAGAAGTATTCCCGATTTTCCCGAAAAAGGCATTATTTTCCGGGATGTCACAAGTGTATTGCAGGATGCGGACGGACTGGCCCTTGCCATTGATTCCATGAAGGAAAAGGTGGAAGGTGTGGATTTTGATGTGGTTGCAGGCACGGAATCGAGAGGATTTATCTTTGGCGTGCCCATCGCATATGCGCTTCACAAGGCATTCGTTCCGGTTCGAAAAAAAGGAAAGCTGCCCTGTGAGACGATTTCACAGACCTATGACCTTGAGTATGGCAGTGCCACCATCGAGATGCATAAGGATTCCATCAAACCCGGGGACAGAGTGGTGCTGATCGACGATCTGATCGCCACGGGCGGAACCATCGAGGCCAGCATTAAGATGATCGAGGCTCTCGGCGGCAAGGTGGTAAAGATTGTTTTTCTGATGGAGCTTGCAGGCTTAAAGGGCAGGGAACGCCTGAAAGGATATGATGTGGACAGCGTCATCGTCTATGAAGGAAAATAAAAGGAATGACGACCAGGGAGGAAACAAAAGGGATATGGTAGAAAAACTGTTTAAATTGAAGGAAAACAACACAACGGTAAAAACGGAGGTGATCGGGGGTATTACCACTTTTATGACCATGGCATATATTTTGGCGGTGAATCCGACGATGCTGTCGGCAGCGGGGATGGATAAGACAGCAGTTCTTCTGGCCACGGCACTTGCCTCTTTCCTGGGGACTTTGCTGATGGCGCTGCTTGCCAACTATCCTTTTGCGCTGGCACCGGGCATGGGACTGAACGCCTATTTTGCCTACACGGTATGCGGTGCCATGGGGTATTCCTGGCAGGTAGCTCTGGCAGCAGTCTTTGTGGAAGGCCTGATTTTTATCGTGCTGTCACTGACCAATGTGCGGGAGGCGATTTTCAATGCGATTCCACTTACCCTGAAAAAGGGTGTCAGCGCAGGTATCGGTCTCTTTATCGCCTTTATCGGTCTGCAGGGGGCCCATCTTGTGGTAGGTAATTCTTCCACACTGGTATCCTATGTGGATTTTTCGGGTGAATTCCACACCAAGGGAATCTGTGCGATACTTGCACTGATCGGATTGTTTATCACGGCAATCTTATATACCAAAAAGGTAAAGGGATCGATTCTGATCGGTATTCTTGCGACATGGATACTTGGTATGATCTGTCAGGCGCTTGGACTTTATACGGTGGATGCGGAGAATGGTTTCTATTCTCTCTATCCGGTCTTCGCGATGACAGATTTCTCTGCACTTTCCCTGACCTTCGGACAGGTGGCAAAGGCAGATTTTTCAAATGTCAGCATTCTCAATTTTATTGTGGTATTGTTTGCGTTTCTGTTTGTAGATATGTTTGATACTCTGGGGACCCTGATCGGTGTTGCGACCAAGGCGGATATGCTGGATGAGAACGGAAAGCTTCCCCGCATTAAGCAGGCACTGCTTGCCGATGCCGTTGCGACAAGCGCCGGCGCAGTACTTGGCACCTCCACAACAACCACTTTTGTGGAAAGTTCTGCGGGTGTGGCAGCAGGTGCGAGAACGGGACTTGCTTCCGTGGTTACGGGACTTTTGTTTCTGTTATCCATTTTCCTGGCACCGGTCTTCTGTGCCATTCCCGGATTTGCAACAGCTCCGGCATTGATCTTTGTGGGATTTCTGATGATCACGGCTGTCACCGACATTGACTTCACGGATCTGACAGAAGCTGTTCCCGCGTATCTCTGTCTTCTCTGTATGCCGCTGATGTACAGTATCTCTGAGGGAATCGCCATCGGCGTGATCTCCTATGTGATCATTAATCTGGTGTGCGGCAAAGCAAAGAAGATCACACCGCTCATGTATGTACTGGCGATACTTTTTATCTGTAAATATATTTTCCTGTAAACTTATTTTACATCATTGGGGCTTTCCTTACCGGAAAGATAAACCTCGGCATTTTGAAGCGTTGTTTCTGCGATTGCAGACAGCGCTTCTTTTGTGAAAAAGCCCTGGTGGGAAGTGATCATTACATTGGGGAAGGAAAGAAGTCTTGCTGTGGTGGAGTGCTCCAGAATTTCATCGGAACGATCCTCAAATACATTCTTGGTTTCTTCCTCGTAGACATCAAGACCGACACCGGCAAATTTGTGCATACGGATTCCCTCAACCAGATCGTTTGTCTTTACAAGAGCCCCTCTCGAGGTATTGACCAGAATGACGCCGTCCTTCATCTTTTTGATGGTTTCGATATTGATCAGGTGATAGGTGGAGTCCATCAGAGGACAGTGCAGAGAGATCAGATCGCTCTTTGCAAGCAGTTCATCCAGAGAAACATAAGTGACAAAATCCTTTAAAGATGGATTTTCATACACATCATATGCAATCACATTCATGCCAAAACCATGACAGATGCGGCACATGGCGGCACCGATCTTGCCGGTACCGATGATTCCGGCAGTTTTCTGATAAAAATTAAAGCCCATAAGACCGTTTAGACTGAAATCATTCTCACGAACCTTATTGTAGGCCTTGTACAAACGGCGGTTGCATGCAAGAGCAAGAGCCATGGCATGCTCCGCAACAGCTTCCGGAGAGTAGCCGGGTACGCGCATGACACGGATACCGTATTCTTTTGCTTTGTCTAAATCTACATTATTAAAACCGGCACAGCGCAGCAGAATGAGACGGACACCTTTTTCGTGGAGAATGGAAAGAGTCTGCGCGCCGATGTCCGAACTGACAAAACCGCATACAGCATCAAAACCATGTGCCAGTGCAGCGGTGCGGGAATCCAGATCTGTTTTTGTGTAATCCACTTCCAAATCGGGGAAATTGTGTAATGCTTCATCAAAGGAAGTCTTATCATAGGTTTTTGCATCATAAAATAAAATTTTCATAGCACCCTCCTAACCTGTATTTTGATACAGAATTGAAAAAATAGGTCAATTGTTTTGATTGCCCATATTATAGTCTTATTTTCGGAAAATGTTAAGAGAGAATTAAGGGAGTTTTAAGAGATAGAGTTTGCCCTTTTCCATTCTTATGATAATATAGAATCAGTATTTGTTTTGGGAGGAAAAAACCAATGATAAAATGGAAGAAGAAATTATTTGCTGCATTGCTGTCAGGTGCGATGGCTGTGACATTGCTGCTGTCAGGCTGCAGCAAAGGAGATGCGTCGGAAACCGGGGCGGAGATCAGTGAGTCAGACGGTTCCGTGACGGATGATACGGAAAAGGATACGGAAAGTATTCTTAACTGGCAGCCGATTCCCACCTCTGAGCCTTCGGAGGAAAGCAGCGAAGGTGCCGGGGAGGAAACGGCAGAGGAGGAGACGCGAGAGGGAATGTACCGCAGTGAACTCACCAACGAATGGATTGACGTTAGCCTACAGGACCAGCGTCCCATTGCGGTTATGGTGGACAATGAAAGTTTTGCCCTTCCCCACTATGGCGTGAACAGCGCGGATGTAGTATATGAGTTGATGAACAGCACGGCCAACGGACGGATCACCCGTCTTATGGTACTCGTAAAAGACTGGGCAAATATTGAGCGGCTTGGCAGTGTGCGAAGTACCCGTCCCACCAACTTCATGCTGGCGGCGGAGTGGAATGCCATTTTGTGCCATGACGGAGGTCCATTCTACAATGATGAATATATTGCCAGACCCTACACCAATAATCTGAGTGGCGGTTTTGCCAGATTCTCCAACGGCAAGGCTACAGAATATACGGAATACATTACAGCCGAAAGCTACACCAATGAAAATAAGGGAAAAACATACCCGGGTCTGATACAAAGGATCGAAGAAGCGGGATACAGCAAGACCTACAATGACTATTACCCGGGACCCCATTTTCAGTTTGCTGCGGGAGAACTTGATTTATCCGGTGAGACGAATGTGCAGCCCGCAACGGAGATTGCCTTTCCTTTTCCGCACAACAGCTCCAAACTCTCCTACAATGAAACTGCCGGGGAGTATGAATATTATGAATACGGAGAAGCCCATACGGATCCGCTTGATGGTGATGCCATCACCGGATTTAAGAATGTGATCATCCAGAGCTGTTCCTTTACCCAGTACGATGAAAACGGCTATCTCATTTATCATGTGGTAGGCAGCGGAGAGGACGGATATTATCTTACAAACGGACAGGCCATCCCTATCACATGGAGCAAGGCGGATGAGACTGCAGTTACCGTATATAAAAATAAGGCTACGGGGGAAGAAATCGAGCTCAATACCGGAAAAACATATATTGCCATTGTCCCTTCGGATGCCTGGGGAGAACTGGTGATACAGTAATCGTTTATGGAACCGGATATGGAAAGGGACAGTGTAAAAACAGATTTTGCTTGAAATTATGAAGACACAATGCTGATATAGTCCGTGTTACAGATATTTTATTTCATAATATTAAGAGGAGGACAATTAAGAAAAAGAAAATTTTGTCACTTGTTCTTGCCTCTGTTATGGCTCTTTCTTTAGTTGCCTGCGGTGGTGCAAGCGCTGAAACAACAGAAGAGACCACAGAGACAACAGAAGCAACAGAAACAACAGAAACAACAGAGGAAAATCCTGATGTGAAGTTTGTGCTGGTAGATACTTTCCCTTCTGATGCAGAAGGAAATACCATAGAAGTTGAAAATATTTATGCAATGTGCTTCGCTGAGCAGGAATCCGGATTCTTTGCAGGTATGGCAGCAGCACTTGAGACAGCATCCAATAAGGTAGCTGTTGTAAACGGTATTGCATATCCTTCCAATGTAAACTATCAGTATGGTTTTGAGTGTGGTGTTAAGTATGTGAACGAGACAGAAGGCAAGAGCGTAGAAGTTGTAGAGCTTCCTTCCTATGCAGGAACAGATGTTACCGGTGCCAATGTAGGCGGTAACTATGTAGGTTCCTTCGCAGACGAAGCTACCGGTAAGGTAGTAGGTAACGCTCTGATCGCAGAAGGCGTTAAGTTTATCGGATGCGATGTTGACCAGTATGATGACGGAGCAAACGGTGACAGCAATGTAGTTCTTACTTCCGCACTTAAGGTAATGCACCTGAATGTAGAGAGAGCTCTGAACGCAGTTGCTGACGGTACTTTCAAGGGTGGAAACGTAACACTGATGGCTGACACAGATTCCACAGGCTATGTAAATGCTGAAGGAAGAAACCAGTTATCTGCAGACACAATCGCAAAGATCGATGCTGCTTATGAATTAGTAAAGTCAGGCGCAATCGTGCCCGCTGCTAACTTCAACGGTATCACACCTGAAGATTTTACATGGTAGAATAAAATGAAAGCAAAGGCTGCAAGGATTTTTCCCTGCAGCCTTTCGTTTGTTGTGCGCCTGGCGGCGCACGTTTCCAATGGGTGCAAGTCCCGAATCCGCCCGGTAGTGGGAAGGATATAGCCGAAGGCAAGGGTGTCCATCGCGAGGTGGAATCTGAAGGAAGCTGGATGTGGGGAATATACTAACCCGC
>JAGAQU010000065.1 GCA_017622575.1 Lachnospiraceae bacterium | reverse complement strand
GCGAGCATGAACATCCATCTGGATGCCCGGCTGAAAAAAGCAAAGCAGGACGCTGCCTAAAAGCTTTTCCTGAATACGTTTTCAAAACCTGCCAATGGGAGGTTTTAAAGTCATGCCGTTTTCTATCGTTTTCGTAGCAGACTAAGGGATGGTTATTTGCTGAATAAGTTATACATCATTTATTCAATAGTTTCCGAGACTACTCTCCTCTTCGTTTTCTTCCTCTTCTTCACAGCCGCAGCCGTTTCCGTTACCGCTGTTGTTTCCGTTATTGCTTCCGATCACTGTCGATTTTCTCGGGGAACAAAACATTCCGAACACAATACCGCCGAGAATGCATACAGCCACTGTCAGCAGAAATTCCCTTTTACTCATGCTTGTGGTATCCGATAAGGATACTCTGAATTCTTCCCATTTTTCTTTCATACCCATTCTCCTTTCAGAAAAGACACTCTTTCTTTTATGAACCGCCTCTAATAATTAAAAATCCCATGCACTCAATCAGTGCATGGGACGTAATATACGCGGTTCCACCCTGCTTGTTTCCTGCGCTCTTATTCGGCTACCGGAAACCACTCAATACCTGTAACGTAGGCAATACGGACCGGATTGGGGCCACTCGGAGTTAGTTTTCAGATGCTTCCTGTAAGAACATTTCCAGCACAGACAGTTTTTCATTTTCTTTCTTCTGTCCGATGTTCCTCTCTGATGCATTTCACATCTTACTCTTCTCGTCAACGTGTTAACTATTGTTTATCTGTCACAATATTTTTTATATGCCATTATAATAGGACACTTTTTTTCATCTGTAAAGAGAAAATTTATTTATTCTTTCCACAGCACTTCTTGTATTTTTTGCCACTTCCGCAAGGACAGGGGTCATTGGGATAAACCTTGGCAGGCTTTACGATGGTTGTGGAAGATTTCTGCTCCTTGTAAAGAGCTTTTCTTGTATCCTCATCAAAAATAGCTTCCCATTCAGGCAGTTCATAGAGCCAGTCCGCACCTGCTGCCACCATGTTCTTATATAAAAGCTCCTTATCAAAACCAAGACTTACTTCCGTATCCTCTTCCATCTCCTCGATAGGATTCGGGGTCTTTAAGCTGTCATTGATACCGTCAAGGAAACCGGTCATCGTCATGATATCCACTTCATATTTATCTGCCAGTTCTTTTACCGTTCCCTTAACTTCCTCATCGGGATTCTTTAAAAGAATTGCATAAATGTCTTTTTCCTTCTGGAAATAAGCGCTCCAAAGTCTCTGCAGATCACCTTTGTTTGCTGTTTCTGAATAGGCCATATCACGCCACTGCTGTAGTAATGCCATAAAACTTTCCTCCTGATCCGTATGGTACGGATTTTTCTAAATACAATATCTTTTTGTATTATATATTAAATTGGACAAAAAGTAAATTTTTTTATAAAAATTGCATATGAACATGAATAAGATATTCTTTCCGGGTCAATAATATGATTAGTCAACGGAACCCCCTCCTTTGACTAAACGGATACTTCCGTTGGGAAAGTATCTGTCGTGGACTTTACCACAGTACAAAAAGATAAATGAAATACTTATCCTCCCCTAAAAAACCCCTTAAGCTGCAAAGACGCAGTTTAAGGGGTTTTGTTATTTATGATTCCGGCTCATAAGAAAACCAGTCATAAGAAGCCTCCACGGTTCCCACAGGTTCATATTCTCCGAGCCACTCTCTCATACCGGGAGCGGAGGCATCCCCTGCCCAGAGATTCATCATGATATGGCTTTCCGTAACCAAACCGTAACCAAATTCGTGGTTTTTCGCCTGTTTTACATTCATCTATGGTGTCCTGCAGATCATATAGGCTTCATCGTACATTTCCCGAAAATCCGGATACTTCTCTATAAACCCAGCAAGATGTTCCGGATCATCCTCAGAAAAGAACGTAAGCCATGCATTGCGTCTGTCTTCCTCTTTATTGTGCTGGCTTTTCCAGAAGATGTCAAGAGGGATAAACATGTATTTCTGCTACATTTCCAGGTTCGCTATGCTCCCGTCCTCCAGCTCCTTTTTCCTTCCGATCTCCGAAAGGATTACGTTCCTTTCCCATACCGGTGGGAAATATTGTTTTAATTTTTTTACCATAGGCTGTTTTCCTCCTCTGTCTTTCATTTGAACATATCTTAAAGTTTTTGAGAAACTACGGCAAGGCTAAAAGCCAGGTCGTTCTTCATCACCACATGCTCAAGAGGGGATGCCACCGAAATATCAAGATACCGCTTTCCGGCATAGGAAACAGCCCTTCATACTCGCTTTTCCAATTCTCGGGTACAACAAATCCAAATCCGTAGTCCTGAATCAGAAACAAATAATCGGACGAGAAATCTACCTTTTCTCCCTTTACATTTAACATCTCCTGTCCATTTCACCGGATCTATAATAAACTGCCTTCTCATGATACATCAGTTTTTCCGATTCCGAAAGGATGCTGTCAAATCCCATGTTCATGTTCTCTTTCCATGCTGCTCCCACTGCCATCGTAACATCATGTTCCTTCATATCTTTATGAAGGTCTTTTATCTTGTTTCCGAAATCTTCTTCCCTTATTCCCGGGCACAGCACAAGAAGCTCATCACCACCCACACGGAACAGTCCAAAGCCCTGAAACACTCTTAGTAAACAGTTACAGGCACTTACAATCATCCTGTCGCCCGCCTCATGTCCCTTCGTATCATTGAGCTTTTTCAGCCCGGTGATATCACAGTAGGCAACGCCGATGCTTTCCTCTCTGCAGATTCCTGAAATATATTCATCAAGAGCATGACGGTTACCGAGTCTGGTAAGCTGGTCATGATAGCTTAAGTCCTGCAGCTGCTTTACAAGATTTCTTCTTTTCAGGGAACCTGTGATGAAATGTCCCATGATCTGAAGCATGTTCTGGGCATAATCCAGGAAATCCTTGGGAGGATTATCTACACCGTAAAATCCTATGACCTTTCCGTCCAGAAAAAGAGGTACCACCACAAGGGAATGGATGTTCTGCCTTTTCAGATTTTCATATTGTAGCGGGTCACTCTCTCTGATGTCCTCCAGATCTCTGATCAAAATATTTTTATTCACGCTGAAATGTTGGTACCAGTTTGCACAGACCTCAGGAGGCAGATTCTGAAGATTCTCTTTTTCCGGTGTAACACCGTTTACCACCCACTCATAAGTGTTGTCATCTCCGCCGCTTTCATTCTGCTCAAATATATAAGTTCTTTCTCCGCCAAGTGCCTTACCCAGATATTCCAGAATGATCTCAATCGTCTTATCCGGCGTGGATGCCTGCAGAGCAATCCTGAGCCCTTCATTGGCAATCGCTTCTATATTCTGGTAGTTCCGGATCATACTGTGTTGGCGCTCCTGTGTGCTGACATCAATTGCCAGTTCCACCCGGCATCGTCTTCCATCATCCACGACCATGGAATCCTTTAAGGAAAAATATTTATCCAGAACCGGATTATAATAGGACCATTCCTGAAAGCTTCCCGGCTCCAACAGATGATTGTTACAGATGCTGCAGGGTGAACTGCATTTGTGAAGCACCTCGTAGCACTTCTTTCCCCTGATTTCCTCTTTGGAACTGAACCCGAAATCATTCAGTGTCTTCTGATTCATGTAAATCAGTTCATAATTGTCCATGTCTGTCACATAGACATACTCATTCAGATTGTCAAAAAATTCCCACACTTTTTTCATTTGCAGCTTTCCTCATTCCCCTGTATGCCCTTCACCTTCAGGGTATCTACAAGACGCTTGTAAGTTACACGGTACAAAGACTGGGTATTCTCATCAGCCATTCGCCCGGGCCACAGACAGGCGATTGCCTTTCCCGTGGTAATCCCCTCACTTCCCCGGTCTACAAAAAGAGCGAAAAGCTCTTCCACCTTTGCTCTTCCCCACATCATCCTGCTCCCGTCTACAGAAACCAAAAACCGGTTCGTACTGTTTCTTTAGTTCCTGTACCACTTTATTGGTATCTCCCGGCCTGATCACCACATCATACCGCCCGGATATACTTCCAAAGGTAATTGTTTTCTTCAGATGCAGCATATTTTTCAGATATGCAATCATATTCTCTCTGGTGGCATTCCTGTTGTATATCTTAATATAGGCATAGCCGGGATAATCCACCGAGTCATATTTCAGAACCTTCAGTTTTTCCGTGATCTCATTTTCTAAAAGGACCTGATAAAAATCTTCTATCACCTGACGAGGATAAAGAAGCATAAAGTAAACCACATCATTCTCATGAAATTCTTCACTTTTTACATAGTTTCTGTAGGGAGATCTGCGCATTTCCCTTATCAGATGCCGGTGAACCTCATCCTCTGTCTCATTATAGTAGATTACCAGCATATCATCAA
Source organism: Lachnospiraceae bacterium (assembly GCA_017622575.1). Lineage (GTDB taxonomy): Bacteria > Bacillota > Clostridia > Lachnospirales > Lachnospiraceae > Suilimivivens. The sequence goes on along the minus strand of JAGAQU010000065.1, from coordinate 11,102 downwards.
TAATCACATTTGTAAAGCAGGAGAGTCCCTGCTCTTTGATCAGAGCAAATACCTTGCGGCTCATCACATTTGATATTACATAAACCTTCAAATAGGCGTTTTCATTGACATCATAGAGCACTGCTCCATCCATGGCGATCACCGGCAGTTTCAGACGGATATCACGCATGGGTTTCATCAGGGAAGCCGGTGTTCTCATGGTGGAAATAGTAAAATTCGCACCCTCATCCAGCATCCTGTTAAGTTCTATCCTGCTGTAATCACTCAGATTGTCATCTTCATGCAAAAGCGTATCATCCAGCCCTGAAATAAAAAGAACATCTTTCTTCTTGTCCTTTGGCAAAGAAAAACGGTTGACACCGATTCCGATCAGGATGCCAATCACCGTATCCAGAAAACGGTTCCACACAAAGAGATACGGGTTTAAATCCCCTGCATGGTTTACCACAATACTTAAGAATACCACACAGGAAAAATAGGAAGCCTGTTTCTTTTTGATCAGCACGGTGGTATAGAGAACGATCACGATCATAACGGACACAAGCAGGGCACTGCACAGCTCCTTCCGGCTATTTTCCATCCGAAAGCTTCCCTCGATCAACAAAAAGGCAAGTCCGTAAAGAGCACCGATCACCGTGCCGATAAATCTCTGAATGGCATTTTTCTGCTGTTAGAAATATATATCTGCATACACCAGAGTGCTGCCAGCTGAGAGTAGAAAACGATTCCGCTGTTTCCCCGAAGAAAAGACACCAGATAGCAGATTCCGATGGCAACAGCCGATTTGATGATCCTCATTCCGATAGGAGGCAAATGATTGATACTCTTTTTTTCCATATTTTTCCACCTAAAAATGGCGTTTTACCCTGTGAGTAAAACGCCATCGTTATCCTTTTTGTTTTTAACCGAGTATTGCTTTGTCGTTTGAAAATTCTTCACCGCTTGCCGCTTCAAATTTGTGAAGCAGATCCTCAACGGTAAGCTTCTTCTTCTCCTCACCCTTGATGTCGAGAATGATCTTTCCCTCATTCAGCATGATCAGTCTGTTGCCGTGTGCAATGGCATCTCTCATGTTGTGTGTGATCATCAGGGTAGTGAGATGATCTCTGTTTACGATAAACTCTGTTGTCTCCAGCACTTTTGCCGCTGTCTTGGGATCCAGCGCCGCCGTATGCTCATCTAAAAGAAGGAGCTTCGGCTTTTGCAGAGTCGCCATAAGAAGAGTCAGTGCCTGACGCTGTCCACCTGACAGAAGTCCTACCTTGGAAGTCAGACGGTCTTCCAGACCAAGACCTAAAATCTTCAGCAGTTCCTTATATTCTTCTCTCTCCTTCTTGCTGATTCCGGCTCTTAAGGTACGACCGTGACCACGGCGCTTTGCCAGGGCAAGATTTTCTTCAATTCCCATGGTTGCTGCCGTTCCTGTCATAGGATCCTGGAACACACGTCCCAGATATTTTGCCCTTTTGTGTTCAGGAAGCTTTGTGACATCCACACCGTCTATGATGATCTTGCCTTCATCCACAGGCCACACCCCTGCGATGGCATTCATCATAGTGGATTTACCGGCTCCGTTACCACCGATGACAGTGACAAAATCACCGTCGTCAAGGGTTAAGGAGAAATTGTCGAGTGCAAGCTTTTCATTGACGGTTCCCGGATTAAAAACCTTGGTCACATTCTTAATTTCCAGCATTGTCGTTACCTCCTTTTCTCACGGTAGGCTTTGCGAAGTATTTTCCCTTCCAATACGGAATTGCAAGGAATATCGCAACTACCAGAGCAGAGAACAGTTTCAAAAGATCGGTATCCACTCCCAGCCAGATGACTGTCTGTAGCACAAAGTAATACAGAATGGAACCGAGTGCCACACCGATCAGCTTGAGTCCAAAGTTGCGGAACAGGCGGCCGAAAAGCGCTTCTCCGATGATCACAGCAGCAAGACCGATGACAATGGCACCTCGTCCCATGTTAATATCGGCAAAGCCCTGATACTGGGAAAGCAGGGCTCCGGAAAGACCCACAAGTCCGTTGGAGATCATAAGTCCCAGCACCTTGGAGAAATTGGTGTTGATTCCCTGGGCTCTTGCCATATTGCCGTTACATCCGGTAGCACGAAGGGCGCATCCTAATTCTGTTCCGAAGAACCAGTAAAGAATGGCAACCAAAAGAATGATCACCACTGCCACCACCAGAATGGTGTTTTTGTAAAAAGGAACATTTTTTATATATCTGAGCGAAACTAAAAGATCGTATTTGTCAACGTTAATTGCCTGATTGGATTTACCCATAATTTTTAAGTTTATGGAATACAGGCCCAGCTGTGTCAGAATACCGGAAAGGATTGCGGGTATTCCCATAAAGGTATGAAATAATCCGGTTACCAGACCCGTCAGCATTCCTGCCAGAGTCGCAACCAGCATGGAAATAAGGACATTGTGTCCCGAAAGCATCATCATAAGGCAGACGGCACCGCCTGTACACAAGGAACCGTCAACTGTCAGATCGGCGATATCAAGGATTCGAAAAGTAATATAAATGCCTATGGCGGTAATTCCCCAGATCAGCCCCTGGGCAACAGCTCCCGGCATGGCATTTAACAGATTTAATACGTTCATTGCTTTCCTCCCTACAACAGAATCCTCGCTTTGCGTGGATTTTATTGTCATAAAATTACATGATAAGGCAGCAGGAAAAATCTCCCACTGCCTTTTCCCATTTATTCTGCGATTGCTTCATAGCCATCGGGAATTGTGATTCCCAATGCTTCACAGTTTGCTGCATTATATTTCTTTGTAAAGTTAGGTGCATATTCAACAGGCATTGCGGAAATATCCTCACCCTGTAATACTCTTGCTGCCATCTTACCGGTAGCAACACCTAAATCATAGTAGCTGATGGACAGGGTTGCAACACCACATCCTGCACAGATACCTTCCTCACCTGCCACAACAGGAATACCTGCGGGAAGGCAGATATTGTTGAGAAGCTCTGCATTGGAGGCTACTGTATTATCTGTAGGAACATAGATCACATCCACTTCGCTCACTGCTGTGGTTGCCACAGAAGAAAGGTCGTTGGAATCAGAGAACGCATAGAAGTTGCAGGTATACCCCTTTTCCTCCAGATATTTTGCAATGGTATCTACCTGATACTGTGAGTTTGCTTCTGCAGAACAGTAAATAAGACCTACTGTCTTGGCATCGGGGAATAACTCCTGAAGCATATCAGCCTGTCCGTCAAGAGGAGCAAGGTCGGATGTTCCTGAAATATTGCCGCCTACGGTACCGTTGAAATTATCAATTTCAAGAGCCACACCGTATTCTGTTACGGATGTTCCGAGGATCGGGATCTCATTGGTTCCTGCTGCAGCTGCCTGAAGAGCAGGGGTTGCATTTGCAAGGATCAGATCTACGCCGTTGGATACAAAACCGTTGATGATGGTGGAACAGGTATTGGAATCACCCTGCGCGTTCTGCTCATCAAAAGAAATGATTGCTTTGCCATCCATCTCCTCTGTCAAGGCATCCTTAAATCCCTGAGTTGCAGCATCCAGTGCGTCGTGCTGTACTAACTGGCAGATACCTACCACATAAACCGGAAGATCTCCTTCCTGTGCATCAGCAGGTGCTTCTGCTTCTTCTGTCACTTCGGTTGCTTCTGTTGTCTCTGCAGCAGCTTCTGTACTTTCAGAGGCTGTCTCTTCTGTGGAAGAGCCTCCGCATGCTGTCAGGGAACCAACCATAGCAACTGTTAAAAGTAATGCTAAAAACTTTTTCATAAATGGTTTCCTCCCATATAATATTGTGGCAAAATAAATCACCATGCTCCTCAGTATACAGCTTTAAAGTATTGAAGTCAATGATATTTCATATTTACCACGGTTTGAATTTCACGTTGATCACGATGGGAATCAGTATTCAATCCCTTTTCTTGCCGCAATCCCCTTTTCAAAGGGATGCCTCACCGCCCGCATTTCCGTGATATAATCAGCACTGTCCGTCATAAAGTCCGCAGGACCTCGGCCTGTCAGGATAATTTCCGTCTCTTTCCCTGCATTCTCCCCTGTATTTTCTCTCCCATGCCCAAAGGAAAGCAGTTCCCACAGCTTATTCTCATCGATCAGGTGAAAGCTGACCGGATAGGTGATCTCATCCAGTATGATCATATCACTGTCTCCGGCTATTGCCGCCAGAAGGAGCCTGTCAAGGATCTCATTATGAATTTTCGTAAGTTCCTGCTTTTCCTGTTCATTCAATGTACTGTAAAAGCCGAAATCTTTGGGGCTTCGCACAATTTCTATATTTTTGATCTGACAAAGGGCATGCAGCTCTCCCGTATCGTTTCCCTTCATAAACTGGGAAAAGATCACCCGCATACCGTTGCCTGCCGCCCTTAAGGCAAGCCCTGCTGCAGCGGTCGTCTTTCCTTTCCCGTCTCCGCAATATAACTGTATCATATAAACTCCTTTCCAAGGATTCTGGCATAGCCATAGGGAAGAGGTCTTTCTCTGTGAGAGCTGTTGGGACAATCCTTCCGCCCACACCCCACACAGATTCCCGGACATCTTACACTCTTATCTTTCGTGAGAAGTGCCAGGAAAGCTACGCTCTGCTTCGGAATCATGCAATAGCACTCATTACAGATAACCGGTGTACTCAGCCTGGAAAGTATGGAAGAAATCATAGTCAGAGGATACTCTTTTTCACTTCCCGGAAAATAATATCTCGCCACATGACAGTCCGTGGTTCTCTCCATGTACTGATTGTACGCGGTATAAGCAATTAACAGGAGTTCTCCTGCAAGGATCTCCACCATATAAGCAGAGGTCAGTTCTCCCTTTTCCGAATAGGCATCCTGCAATCGGTCGATGCCTTCCCCCAGAGAGATGACCACGCTGTCAAAAAGCTTTTCTCCTTCTTTCAGAGCATGCTGAAAGAAAGCCTCCTTCTCTATGATGCCCTGCATGACAAGCGCTGTCTGTCTCATCTGCTCCCTATCCTCCGGAAGATAATGATATTTATCGCATACACCTCTTAAGAATTCTTCTTCCACACACCTGTCAATCACTTTCCTGAATTCTTCCTGTTCCCTGAAAAACATGATGTCTCTCCTGCCTTTTTCCTTCTGTTGCCTTGCATTATAACAGATATGATATGTACTTGTAAATTTGGAAAATATAAGTAAAATAGTAAATATGACTTTATGCATAAGAAAGGAGTTCATATGCTTGAACTGAAAAATATTCATTGGAAAACTCCTGAGAACGAGGAGATTGTAAAGGGAATCGATCTTTCCATTCCCGAAGGAAAGCTTACCGTCATCACCGGTCCCAACGGCGGCGGAAAGACTTCTCTTGCCAAACTGATTGCCGGCCTTTACACCCCAAGCACCGGTCAGATTCTATATAATAAGGAAGACATCACCGCCCTTTCCATCACCGAACGTGCGGGGAAGGGAATTGCCTACGCTTTTCAGCAGCCTGTCCGCTTTAAGGGGCTCACTGTCCGTGATCTTTTGGAGCTTTCTGCGGAAGATACCCTTTCGGAGGACAAGCTTTGCGCCATGCTGAGCACTGTGGGATTGTGCGCCCAGGAGTATATTGACAGAAATGTGGACGGAAGTCTTTCCGGCGGTGAGAGCAAACGAATTGAGATCGCCACTGTCTTAAACCGCAAAAACGCAAAGCTTCTTGTCTTTGACGAGCCGGAAGCCGGGATCGATCTGTGGAGTTTTTCCAATCTGATTAAGGCCTTTGAAGATTTGAAAAAACAGGGCGGACGCACCATCGTCATCATTTCCCATCAGGAGAGAATTATGGAAATCGCAGATCATATCGCTGTCATCGCAGAGGGCAAGGTCCAGACCTTCGGCCCGGGAAGTGAAGTACTTCCCTCGCTTCTTTGTAAGGACAAAAAATGTGCCTGTCCCATGAACAGCATCAAAAAGGAGGGCTGCTAAATGAATTCCGTTACCAAAGAATTACTATCTTCTATCTCTGATTTCAAAGAAGGCTTCAAAGGAGCCTATAATATCCGGGAGGACAGCGGCTGCGCAGGGAGACAGTCTTCCGAGTATATCAAGATAGAGCCCAAACATGACAAGCCCGGAATCGTGATCCGCATCAGTGCAAAAGCACAGCAGGAAACGGTTTATATTCCCGCCTGTGTCACACACAGCGGTGTCAGTGATCTTGTCTATAATGATTTTATTGTGGAGGATGGCGCTGACGTGATCATAGTGGCAGGCTGCGGTGTCCACTCTGACGGAGAGGAGGAAGCCCGTCACAACGGCATCCACCGTTTTATGATCGGCAAAAATGCCAAAGTCGTCTATAAGGAGAAACATATCGGCACGGGAAAAGGAACAGGTGCCCGGAATATCGATCCTGTCACAGAAATTGCCATGGGCGAAAATTCCTATATGGAAATGGACACCATGCAAATCAGCGGTGTTACCTCTACCAATCGCACCACCACTGCTGCTCTTGCTGCCGGGGCAAAGCTGGTCATCAGAGAGCGCTTACTGACAGATGGCGAAGAATACGCAAAGTCCGATTTCAAAGTATCTCTCTATGGTGAGGACAGCGGTGTAGATCTCGTTTCCCGGTCTGTAGCCAAAGGAAATTCCCATCAGGACTATCACTCCGTGATCATAGGAAGCTGTCGCTGCACGGGACATTCCGAATGTGATGCCATCTTAGTGGGAAACGGTGTCGTTAACGCCGCCCCTGAGCTTCACGCAGAAAATCTGGATGCTTCCCTGATCCATGAGGCTGCCATCGGCAAGATTGCCGGAGAACAGATCATCAAGCTCTGCACGCTGGGTCTGACCGAAGAGGAAGCCGAGCAGAAGATCATTGAAGGATTTTTAAAATAAAATAATAGAAGCATTACAATTCAAATTCAGAAAAGTAATCATTTCCTTTTGTCAGTTCTGCCTGTTTTTTAAGGAGGAAGGCTGTTATTTCCGCAGCAGCCTCCTCCATTTGCTCCATGAGCAGAGAAATCGTCTCTTTTGTCAGACAGCCCGCCTTTTCCAGAATCTTCATATAGGCAATATCTGTTCCATACTCTGTGGAAGGATCGCAGAGCATATCAAAAACAACGGTATGCTCCTTTGCTCTGCTGCCATAGGGCATATGTTCTCTAAGGTACTTTTCCAATAAAGTTCTGTCTTCTCCACTTAAATACTCAGGATAAAGCAGTCTCTGAAAGATCAGTTCCACCTTGTCTTCTCTTCTTTTCTTCAAGTATCTGGGAATCTGTTCATCCGTATCCTCCACATGAAACCAACCGATAAACACGGGTTCAAAGCCTTCCGCATCCTCTTCTTGTATAAAGTGAAGAAGGGCACTGTCATATTCTTTCATCCACTCCCTGTGGAAAGCGCTTTTTCCTGCCAGTTCCGGTCTGCACAGTTCCTCTTTTTTCAGGACACGCACTGCCGATGCCATAAAAAAGGGAGTTCCCGGATTACCACTCTCATCATCTCTTATCTGAATCTCTTTCAGCTTTTCACAGTCGAGAAAAACTTTCTTTCCAAAAGCGATCTCATGTCCCGGCAAAACAAACGTATGGAGGTTCTGCATATGGGCAAAGGCCCAGTCACCAATCGCTGTGACAGAATCTTCCAGCACAAGCTTGCCCACTGTCTTGCAGCTCAAGAAGGCTTTGGCCTTCACCTCGGTATCTTCCACTGTCTTAATTTCAAGCATCACTTTTTCCGTATTCATATCTCTGCTTCCTCTTTTCAGAAGAAAGTATATCATTTATTGCAGTTTTCCGCAAAGATAGGCGTAGCCGTCCAGAATCGTACTCTGCCGTTTTCCCGCAATAAAATAATAATCAATCCTGCTTTCCTCCATACACAGGTAAGTGCCGTAAGCAGGAATATCACAGCAAAATGCCGGATGATCCGAAGCTAACAGGATTCCGTATCCTTTATCCGAGAGAAGGAAAGGAAGCTCCTGCATTTTGCTGTCATGGGAAATATACCTTGCGCTGCCTCGCAGATTGATTCCCGCTTTGTCTTTTTCTCCCATGGCATACACATTCTCTCCTTTTTGCCATTCCATAAAAAGCCATGCTTTACTTTTTTGGCTTATCCCGCTTTCAATCTGCCGACTCTCCTTCTGTCTCTCTGAAAGCAGCAGCTTTTTGTCTCTTGTCAGATAGCGGACCTGGCCTGTCAGCTTATCTACCTGCATGTAAAGCTCATCTGTCAGAAGTTCCACCTTTCCTGCTGCTTCCCGGTACATCCACGCTCTGTCTGTCCGGCGGACCGCTATCCTCTGATTCGTCTCGTCCGTCATCTGCCGACCTTTTACAAAGGTGACACGAATGATGGCGCTGCCCACCGGGCTTAAGCGAAGTACCCCATAGCGGCTCTGGATATACAGGCCGTCCGACTGTTTGGTCACCCAGCGGATGGCAAGATCGATTTTGGCATGTCCTGCCGGTCTGAGTATCTCCGTGGCAGGCATATCGCCAAAGGCGAAAGTCTTTTCCTCTTTCCTGCCTTCCGTGATCACCTCCTGTTTTCCGAGAACCATGTGTATCACCTTGTCCCTATCCGGCGCTGTCTTTTTCTCCTCCCGAGTCACCGGCATCTTTTGAGGAAGCTGATTTTTCACGATGGCTACTTTTTTCTTTGTGGTGGGTGCAGAGACGGAAATGGGGTTTTTCTGTTTTTCTTTTTCCTGTTTATCTCTCTCCCTTTTTACTTCTGTCTCATGTCGTAAGTCTTGGCATCTGCTTTCCTCCGCTCTCTCCGGAATCGGATCGGCGATCAGACCGGTCAGATTTTCCGTGTGCAGCACACATAGTTCATGGAGAGCTCTGGTAGCTGCCACATACAAAAGCTTGGCATGTCCGTCATCCACGGGATAATCCTGTCTGTCCGGATCAAGAATCAGAACCGCATCAAATTCGAGTCCCTTTGTGTATTCCACGGGAAGCACCATGATCCCGCTTCCGAAAACCGCTTCTTCCAGATCACTGTCTATCACCTCAATATACTGTCCCAGCTCCTCCGCCACCGTTTCTGCACTTTGCCTGTCTCTTAAGACGACCGCGATGGTATCCAGTCCTTTTTCCTGCCACTTCCTGCAGATCCCGGCAGCCTTTCCGATCAGTTCTTTCCTGTCCCTAACCTGAAGGAGCGTCACCGGACTGCCGTGCCTTATGATAGGCTCCACCGGATACAGGGAAAAAGTTCCGTGATGGAGTATATTGGTGGCAAACTGTGATATCTCCACTGTATTACGATAGCTTTTTTTCAGCACCTCAAAGCTGTCCATCCCATCACTCAAAAACAGGGCTTTCAATTCCTCCCAGTCATTTAAACCATAGCCGAAATGAATGTTCTGGGAAACATCACCCATAATGGTATAGGTACAATCCTTGATACAGAATTTCAGGACGCTGTAGGCCATCATGCCATAATCCTGAGCCTCATCGATCACAACGTGATGGGCCTCACTGATCACCTCCGTCTCCTTCATTCTTTTGTAGAGATAAGCAAGTGCCGCCAGATCATAGACATCAAATTCCGAGTGACGGATCTCCATCTCATATCCTTTTTCATTCTGCAAAGTCAGAAATTCCCTGTACATCGTGAAAATCGACTTCTGGAAGGTCCGGTCTCCAAAGTAACCCCTGTATGCTTTCAGAATCGCTTTTCTCTCATTTTCCGTGTATTTGACGCCTTTTCCGAGGAATTCATCCTTCAGTTTGATCAGAAGCCTGTCATTCAGCATATTGATCTTACTCTGAACAGAAACTGTGGGGTTCTGTCTGATATAGCGCTCTATCGCCTCTCCCGGCAGAATTTCGATCAGGTCCTTCGGGTCTGTCTTTCCCTCCGTTTCATCATAAACTCCTGATTTTCCGTTCTTAAATCCCTCCACAAACTGTCTCTTATTCAGATAAATTGATTTACTGGGAATGATATTCCTCTCAAGCTTTTTACAATAGGATGCAAGATCATGAAACCATTTCCGTGTCCCCTTCACGCTGTCCTTTGCAGTCATCTTATCCGCACTTAAGATCCGGTACTTCTTTTCATCCCAGTCCTCATATAGAAGGCGCACAAAGAGCTGCTCCATAGTCATCTGCCTGATGCCGTACACATCAAGATCCGGCAGCACACTGGTGATATAATTAAGCAAAATACTGTTGCTCCCCACAATATAAAAATCATCCGGTCTGAAGCGCTCCTGATAATTGTACAGAATATAGGAAATGCGATGCATGGCGACCGTCGTCTTACCGGAGCCCGCCACTCCCTGTACGATCACATTGTGATAGGGCGATTTTCTGATGATCTCATTCTGCTCCTTCTGAATGGTAGCAATGATTTCTCCCAGCACTGCCTGCTTGTTTTTTGCCAGGTATTTTGTCAGAAGATCGTCATTTGCCACAACCTCTGTATCATAAAAATCAAGCAGCTTTCCTTCTTCGATCTCATAGGTTCGCTTCAGTTTCAGATCAATTTTCATCTCTGCGCCGTCCGGTGCGGGATAGCTGCATTTTCCAAGTCCGTTCTCGTAGTAGGCATTGGCAACCGGTGCACGCCAGTCGGTTACCATATAGTGAGTGGTGTCCTTTGCGATGCCACCTTTACCGATATAAACGGACTCCTCCTTATCAAGAGCTTCATCATGAAACACGATTCTTCCGAAATAGGGTTTGTTTTTTGCTTTCTCATTTCGTTTCAGGGCACGTTCCATATGGTCATGCAAAGTGATGGTATTGTTTAAGATTGTGAAAACCTCTGCGTCATTGTCGTGATAATGCTCCAGCATTTCATCGATGTCCTCCTGCATTCTTGCGACCTCGCTGCTGTAGCTTTTCACGTTCTCATGAACTACCCTAAGTGTCTCTTTCAGATAGTTTTCTTCCGCCTGCCCGGATGTTCCCGGAATCTCTTTCTCCTTCTCCTTACTCATCTGCGTATCCTTTCCCTTGTACTGTAAATACACCGTTATAACAGTTCAGCCGCGCCATTCGCAAAATCGCACCTTCGGTGCTTTTTTGCTGTTTGCATATAACAGTTCAGCCGCGCCATTCGCAAAATCGCACCTTCGGTGCTTTTTTGCT
>JAGAQU010000064.1 GCA_017622575.1 Lachnospiraceae bacterium | reverse complement strand
CACGTATAACAGAGTGGCCAAGGCCGGGGACTGTTAGATCTGAGGCTCTGCCTCTGTATCCAGTGTTAAAATTTAAAGAAAGGAAAATGTGGTGATTTCTTGAAATTTACTCTTGACAAGAGGTCACTTCATAACAGGTATATTAGAATCATTCAAAGTAATGTACATTTCCTTTAGAGAATTTCTCCAGGAATTGAGTTCGCTTAATCCGGTGCTACGATTCATTTTATTCTTTATTGCATCATACAATTTTGTCTCCAAAACATCATTTTCTGTATCTGACATAAAGTCTGTCTTTAATCCATTGTATATTAACATTCACTCATCTCCCTTTCCGCAATTTATATTATATGTACCTCAAATTACCCGTCTTCATTTCTTTAATTTTGCCGTCAAATATTTCATCAAACACCTGCTCGCAAGGTATCTTACACATTCTCCTTTCTTTTGATGTATCTTGTACTCGAAAGGTCTTTTGGTCTTTTCCTAAACATCTGCTCATATAGGATTGGATATATGGCTCTGCATCTTCTCTTGAAAATCCGATTTCATTTTTCAGCCTCACAAAGGAAGACAATACACTAATGCATCTGGCACCGCCAATGCTAACCACGCCATTTCTTGCATTCTTATCATCCGAACAAAAAACGTAGATTTGTGCCCCATGCTTTATATTCAATACTTGCAGTAAGACATATGACTTTAATTCTCCAAGATTTTGTCCTTCACCAATCGTATCGCAATCAACTTGTAACTGTCTCATAAATTCTTCTCTGCTTACACATAGGCAATCTATTTTAGAAATCAAAAGAAACTTCTCTTCAAAATATCCTTCTTTATATGCATCACAAGCATTTTTTAACATTTCTGCATAAACACTGATAGCCAAATCCCCATAGATTTTAGAAAGCTCGTCCAATATCATTTCGTCATCATACATATAGATGGCTTTTTCCGTAACCTTCGCCTCGAACCATTCCGGTGCTCCGGCGATATTATGCCGCAACAACTCCACAGAAATCTGTTTATGACAATAAAATGTATAGTTTGGCATAGACATAATTTTATCAATTAGCTTGTTCTGTTCATCCTTGCGTATCAAATGCATCTTAGATATAAAGTCAGTATCCAGCAAGGCATATTCCACATCTGCCATATACTCACCTTATTTTCGTCCCCGGAATTCCTTTCCGATTTTTTCCAAGTATTCTTTGTCAGATGCTTCTCTACTGTCCACAAGTAATTCCTGCTCAGAATTAAAAGCCAGATTATCTAACAAACTTCCATAACGAAGCAGATGACCACTATTCTGCTGCCACTGCTCTGCTTTCCCGGTTAATTCAATTCTAATAGCAATATGATTACTATCCTCCTGTAAAAGCTTTCTTGCTTTTTCCACAGTAATTAAACCACTTTCTGCTAAACGTAACACAACTGCTTTATAGGGAAGTGCAAACAAGTCCATAAGAATAAGCACATCATCAATGCTCATATCATCCTTTGAAATCCCAAACATCTTAAACTGCTCAATCAAACTTGAATCAGGCATCAACAGTAAACCAGCAAAGGCATTTGCTTCCAGATCTTCTTGAGATGCGGCTGCCTCGTCGAATGTCTTTGAGTCCAACAAGGAACCTGCTGTAATTGTGCTGGTATTAATATCTTCCGCGTAACAATGAATATGATACAATTCATGTGCCGTTGCAAAAATCTGTTTACACATTGGGAGTTCTGTATTCACACACAAGAAAATAGTGCCCTTCTTTACGAATGTGAAAGCCCACAATTCATCATCTTTGAATGGATAACGAAGCACTTCAAGCGGAAGTTCTCTTTTTCGTGCATAATTCGAAACAATACCAAATATGGATTCTCTAAGGATAGTGTTTCCACAGTAGTTCGCTGCAAAGGCCTTTGACAATTCATTTATTCTTTCAAACTGTTTGATTTGCTTATAAAATAAGCTTTCATTCGATACGTCTCCCATTATGCCTCCCAGGATTCCATCATTGCCGTACCATTTTCTCTCACTTTTCTATGGAACAAAATCATATCAGAAAGTCTTTCCGCTATCTGCAAGGCCTCTTTCGCCTGCTCAGAATCAACCTTTCCCATAAATGCATGTACTATGTCTGTATCAACTGAATCCTGACAAATCTTTGTCAGTTCCTCCATCTTAACACCAAGGAACTCCGCAATTTGCTTCAGTTCTATTGCATTAATCATTCTTGAACCGTTAAGCATTTTGCTTATTGTCTGCTTGTTTGTCTGTAGTGCTTCTGCCAAATCTATCTGCTTTCTATTTTGCTGTTTCAGGATCGCTACAATATTGGCGGCAATCATTGCATTTTTATCAACCATCTCAAAACCCTCCAATCAACGTAAAATCTTCATTTTCAATTCCATTATATTCTTCGAATATTATTCAGTCAACAATATAGTTACTATTTCCTCGGTTTGTATTCATAATGTTTCTGATTTGGACACCAATATATTAAATGATAACCGTGTTACTCCTACTTTACTCTATCAGAAACGATGTTCCTCCCTCTCCTAAAATTGGTATACAAATTTATAAACAGTTTTTCCGTTTCTATTTCTCATTTCATGACAATTTACTGCTGTATTAATATGTTCCATATTCGGTTTTCATTATCCTATCCATTGTAATATCCCCTCTTATGTTGAACGCATAGTTCCTATTCTATTAGCCCATGTTTTTTCAATCTGAAACGTATAGCACCATTTATACGATCATGAATCTTTGCTATCTCAGAAATCTTCATTCCGGAGCCATACTCTTCATCAAGCTGATTATCCTCTTCCTCTATCCATGAGGCTCCGGTTCCATCCGGTCTGTTCATCTTGCTGTAGTGCTCTACCCTGTCAGGTGATGTCCTATGTATATTCTCTGCATCATCATCTTCCTTAATGCCTGTAACTGCCTCGGGATTTTCATTACTTACCATTCCTGCAGTTCTGTTTCAGAACCAAATGTCATCTCAAGAAGTTCTGCGGCAATATCTTTACTGCATACCCGCATCAGATTGTCCTCTGCATCCTCTTTCGACAGCAGATTTACACTTCCATACCAGACAATCTCATTATCGATTACGGCATAATGCTCGCAGGACTCTTCTACAAGCCTGATTTCAAAACCCGCTTTACGAAGTCTCTCCAAAAGTTCCATCCGAACATCATCTTTGCCATATTTATAGGCATCGGGATGCCATGTAACAATTGTTACCTTAACTCCCAACTCCCGCCGCTTGCCAAGCATGTTAATAATGCGGTTCACTTTTTGATTATTTAATCTTGGACTTGATACAACGACCGCTGAATTAGCCTCCTCAAGATCCTTCCAATAAGTTTCTGCATAGTTCTCTATATCATAGATTGCATTTGCTTTTTTCCTTTCACCGTCTATATTAACGCAAAGTTCATATCCGATCTTTTTATACGCCTTCAGTCTTGCTGCATACATTTTATCGAACTTTAAGATATGACTGTCCACATAGTCATAGACAATGACATTTTCTTTACCATCATAATCCCTGTTAAGTCGTCCGACATACTGCTCCACAACATTTTCCCCTGAAACAGGAATCGCCATGAACAGGGTATCAAGCCTCGGGAAGTCGAAGCCCTCTCCAAGTAAAGAACCCGTTCCCACAAGAATAAGACTGTCCGAATCATCAACTTTATTCAATTCTTCCACCTGTGCCCTGCGCGCTTTGGTTCCATTTGCCCCCGTTAACAGAATCAATCGGTCAGCATATGTCTTAAGCCTCTCAGACAGCTTCTTTGCATGATCAACATATTTCGTCAGTACTACCGGAGTTCTTCCAGCCTGCACACAGTCCGCCACATCCCTGATGATCTGTTCGTCACGAACATCATTATTCCTTATCAGTTCATAGGCATCATTACCATATGGTGTTTTCGACAAATGATGCGGCTTTACTGTCCGGGTAAATCGGGGATATACCAGATGATCAATATTCTGCTCCTCGGCTCTGTCTTTTGCTGTAAACCTATACCTGATAGGGCCAAGCAGAAATTCGTTTATCTTTTCCTTACCATCACCACGTTTCGGTGTTGCCGTCACGCCATATACATACTTTGCATTTATCTCCTGTAACACTTCTATTGCGCTATCCGATGCTGCGTGATGACATTCATCAAAGTATACTTGAGCATATTCTTTCAGCATCGGATGAAATCCGTCCTTTTTCTTAAGAGAGCGTATCATGGCCACATCCACTATTCCGGTCAGCGTATCATGCGCTCCTTGAAGATTTCCAATCAATGATTTTCTTTTTCGTGTACGCCCGGTCTTTGTCTGATATTCAGGCAGTTCCTCAGCAATATCCAGAAACTCGTCCAGACGCTTAATCCACTGGTTCATCAGGTCCGCCCTGTCTACAAGTATTAAGGTACTTATGCCTCTTCTCGCAATCATATCGCAGCAGACTACAGTCTTACCAAACGCGGTGGCGGCGTGCAGTATCCCGGTTTCATTATTAAGCATAGTTTCCACAGCCGGAATCTGTGATTCACGCAATTCTCCCTTAAACGAAATATTGAGTTTCCGCCCTTTTGTTCTCTTATCTTCAATCTTATAACTGATTCCTGCATTATCAAACTTCTTTAGAATTTCTTCCCGAAGTCCGCGAGGCAATACAATATATTTCCCTTCGTCACTTCCAAGGTAAATGAATCTGGATTCGTCGTAATTTGGCATATCCATAGCCTGATTCTGGAAATACTGCTTGTTTGAAAATGTAGCCATACGGCGAAGCTGTCTTTTTGTCTTATTGGACATTCCTGATGAGTCTATGTAAATGCGGTCAGCCAGCACGATACGCACCACGCCCTTAACACTGCCTGCTTCAATCTCAGAATTCTTATCCCATGGCGCATCAGTACCATTGTCTTCGCTGGTGAATCCCGTACTGTACCATAAAGAAAGATAGTCCTCTATCTCCTGTCTGGTCAGTCGCCTTGTTCCGGCAAGAACTTTTAACTGATCTTCATATGCATTCCAATTTTCATCAACAAAAGCACTGTTTCCGGACTTCAGAGCCATTCCTTGTAAAGGAAGTGCAATGACATTTCCAAGTCCGCCCTCAGGAAGCGCATCCTGAGCCGGTATCATGCGATCATAGTATTTGAAGGACTTAAGATTGACGAATTCAGCTCCTTTCTCTAGCAACGCAAAACCAAATTTTCTCGCCAATCTGGCAGGAACCATTTCTTTGAAGAATATCCAAAGATGCGCACCGCGTCCCGACCTTGACCGTTCCACCACAGAGTCCACATTCAGATTCTTACAAATGCGCCGCAAAACATTTATTTTTTCTTTCCAGCTATCATCAATATTCGCATAATCTTCCTGTTCTGCACCCTTTACATGGTTATCAAAGTCAAATACAAGCAACTGGCAAAGGTTGTTTTCAAGCATCGGATATATCGCCACGACATCATTGCCATTTGGATCTGTCCCATTCATATGCGCCTTTATCAAAGGCAGGGTCACAGGCTTATATGCCCTTAGTTCGCAATCCTTACAGCGAACTCCATCCTTTTTCTGTATATGGCAGCCACGATCCCAGCGGTTAAAACACTGCGTATAATACCCGTTCTTCCCAGTTTTGGGATTCGTATAGCGAAGATCATACAAATCCTTCCTTCCGCGGCAGAACATCATAAAAAAGTCACTTGCAATCATATCTGTAACATCAAATTTCTTTATACGAGCACCCTGATCCGGATCATATAATTCCACAACTCCTTCAGCGTCGCCAGATACAATATCCGCATACGAAACACCGGCTTCATCCAAACGTTCTTTCAGAAGTCGGTTTTCATCCTCCAATGCCTGTATCCTGGATTGTAATGAATTAATTAAATCTGAATATTGCTGCGTAGGTTCGTTCATCGCTATCACACTCCCAGCTTCCCCATAACCTCTACCTTCTCATATTCCCCGGTTTCCGAATCAATAACAATCATCGCAGACTCTCCAATCTGTCTTCCGTCTCTATAGGTAGAGAACACATCTGTCGATATAATGCCGTCTTTTTCAAATATCTTCTCCACCGGTGTATGCCCTACCACCTGTTTGTATGTATCTGCTCTAAATATCTCTCTGGTCTCATACTGCGGTCTGAACCATAAGGGTGATTCGTCATTCCAGAGATAATCATGGGAAGCATCGTTCACCGCTGCAATAACTTCCTCTATATCAGCATCCAGCAGATCCTTGTTAAGCCATCTTAGGAAATCAGCTGTAAGCCCTCCATGTGAGAAAAGTACATTGTCAATCCGATGCATTATGTTGATCTGTGCCGGACTCTTAAGGCTGTTCTCAAGCTCTTCAAGCTTTGATATAACCGTCCTCTCAGCATAAGGAGAATATCCGGTCTCAAACCTTCCCCACGGGTAACTGACATCATGATTGCCATAGCACCAGAGAGTATCCGGATAGTCTATGGCAAATGCGATTGTCCGGTCAAATATTTCTTTATATCGTTCTATCTGAAATCCCATATTCCAGTCATCCGGAATATCCATCAGGCATACAGCCCGATCCGCCTTACCGTCTTTTAAGATTTTCTCTGCCCTGTCAAATATCCATGGTTTTAGATGAATATCAGGGATCACAAGTACTTTCATAATTCCTCCAACAGTTCCTCAATACTCATTTCTATTCTTTCGTCTTCGTTACCTTGGAAAGTACATGCAAGCGAAACAGGATCAACACATCCTTCTCTTGCAAAATAAGAAGGATTGTATTTCCATAATTGTACCTTCAAGCAGTCGTCCGGGTCTTCAGATCTGGCATCCATAATTTCCAACTGGTCAACAACTTCCTCGCCCTTGTAGATTGCACGTTCCTCTATTCTTGGGGGATTCAATTCCGACTCCTGACTAAGAGCGGTTTCACCTGCGCTAAATGATTCAAAGGTTGCTTCATATCGCATAATTGTAATCACTTTCTGGACCGGATTAATCAAATATGCTTTTGCATTCTCATAATACTCTTTGCGTGTGTAATTTCTCCTAATCGCAATCTCTGTTCCGGATTTCATTTGGCGGATGAGTCCCATCCCCTCTAATTGGGCTGTTGCTCTTGTAATGGACGTCTTGGTAAGATTCAACTTGTTCGCAACTTCACTTTTTAACACAGATTCCTCATCATCCATATATAACAATTCAAGGAACACCATCTGTGTTGCAGGCATCATCTTATCTGCCTTGACAAGCTGCTTGCGATACACATCCTGCAATATAATTCCCATAAATGGTAAAAATACATTTCCCGGCAAATCCACAAACGGAACTCCGCTTTTCACCAGAGCATTTCTCATGGATACGCTGTTTAACGCTACTTCATATGCTACCGGGCACTGCAATGCTTCCTCATACTTTGCTTTCTGCTTTTTCATTGCAGCAACACTTAGTTCCATTTCCTTCACTACATCTATTATGGCAAAGTTAACACCATATATTTCAACCATCGTAATCTCACGCATAGTCATAAAAATTGGCAATGGTAATTTATTCTTGTATTCTGCTATTTTTACTTTGCAGCCGAAATACTTCTCTAATTGCTTTTGCATATGACGTCTCCTTGTAACATATTTTTATGTATAATAACATATTTTATGTTACTTTTCAATATTTTATGTTATTTCTTTATAATCGACCTGGTTTCTATGCATATTTAGGTAAGGTATACGATTATTATTAAAAGTACAACCACATAATATGTATTGCAGTCAAATATCATAAACAAACCGACACTTAACCGACATTCAAACCGACATTTTTATGTAAGTGAAAAGAAGTCCCCGAAGGAACTTCTTTCGCCACAAATCATATTCTTCTTTGTCGAGGGAAGTCCGGTTGATGATCCTACTGTTTTACAAAATAGGAGTACAATGGGGGTACAAATCCCATCCACATTCCCTAAAAGCCTTGATTTTAAGCCTTTTCAGCCAAAAGTACGGTTTCTGGACAAATTATAGCATATTGTTGCAAGTCTATTCTTACAATTCCATCAGAAAATGTTCATGCAGCGCACGTTTCACCTGATCGAAATTACCTCGCTCCGGACATTGGATGGAAACAACCAATCCCTTCTCTGGGAGAATCGTTGTAATCTGTCCGAATGCGCCATCAGCACGATAGGATCCTGGATATGGACTGATCCAGAACTGATAGCCATATCCTACATGCCAGAGATCTGCAGATGGCTCGAAGGTAAATTTCGGGGTGGACACCTTCTGCACCCAGTCCCTGCTGACAATCTGCTCGCCCTTCCAGTTACCCTCAGCCAGATAGAGCTGTCCCAGTTTCATCATCTCGGTACAAGTCAGATACATACCTCCGCCGCCATTCGGATGTCCCTGTGGATCATGCTCCCAGAGCGGCCATCCCATATCAAGGGGCTGGAATACCTTCTCATACAGATACTCTCCCATCCGCTTGCCAACTGCCCGTTCTACCATATGAGCAGCCAGAATACTGTCGGCAGAGGAATAGCAGAATGCACTGCCTGGCTCCACAGGAACCGGCTGTGCCATCATATATTTCTCATAATCCGGTGCGCCGACGCCCGGACGTCTGTCCGCATTCATCAGAAGTGCCTTACCAAAGCCACTGGACATGCAGAGCAGATGTTTCAACTGAATCTTCTCCAGATTTGGATCCGGATTTGAAGGAAGTTTATCTTTAAACACTTCCGCCACATGATCTTCCAGGCTTAGTTTTCCCTCTTCCATTGCGAGTCCAACTGCTGTTACCGTAAAACTCTTGGTATGTGAATAAATATTTCTCGGTGCATTTGCTGCGTAGTGCATCTCACAGAGTACCTTGTTCTCATCTCCGACACTGATAGCTTCCAGCGGTAGATTGTGGCTGCTGGCATAACGATGAAATTCCAAAAACTTCTCTTCCAGTAACATAATACCTCTATCCTTTCCGGCAAATCTCTGATGTCAGTCCGATATAACCGATGCGACGTGTCGCAAGGTTAAAACCAATCTATCTGACATCTCCAATCTGGTTCTATTATCTCATACACATCTCTGCATCTGTCGGCAGTGGCATCAGCGGTGCGGACGGCAGGGTCTGATACCAATAAGCAACACTGGTGTAATCATCGTAACGCGGTCCGGTCCAGCCCATGTTGTCGAGTGTCATACGAAACTTATTCTCAAAACGGATCGGGTCTGCAATATGGAAATGATACAGCAGAAATCTCTGCTGTCCGTTATAGAATTCCCGGTTGTCTCCATAGATTGCGTACATGCCGGTATATAAGCCGCTGAAGGTCTGATAGCTCTTGATGATGATGTCATTTCCAAATCCATAGGAACCGCCGAAGTAGTCTTCAGTTCCGGTATAGTGGATAGACGGATACGGATCATCGTCCAGATACATGCGGGCTTCGCCTTCTACCCAACAGGTATTGTTGCCATTCATACCGGTTGCCAGAGTCACACCGACAAATTGTCCCCTGCCTTCGATTCCGTCAACGATTGTGTAGGTACGACCCTTCTGAACCGGGTGCTCTTGGCGATAGGTGGCATGGAAATAACCAGCCTCCGCCGGAATCTCCTGATAAGCTCCGGTGATAATATAATAGAGATTTTCATCCTTGTCACCACGGTTTTCCATCGTGATCCGAGCTCTCTTATGGAACGGCATCTCAAAATAGCTGTTATAGCCGCGACCAGGAGCTACCAGCATCATGGCAGAATTCAACACCGGATATTTGCCATCCCGGTCCACGAAATTTTCATCATAGGCACATCCGAAGAATGCAGAGAGCGGAGCTTCCACAGACGGATATTCCTGATCATCCCAATACATACGGATGATAAAATGGTGCCCGACATATCCGGTAAACCACATATGCTGGATCACACCCGGTCCTGCAGCATCTACCAGAGTTACGGTTTCCCCTGCAGGAATCGTCACGGTCGGACGAAGCTTGGTGCAGTCACCGCCCTGGGAACCACCTGCGCGTACACCGGTTGGATTCTCTGCGGAAAATGCAAACGTTTTGGAGTTCTGGATCATACAATAGTTGTTCATATTCTTCTCCTCTCTGATCAAACCTGGATCATCTGAAATTATTGCTTACTACGCTATCGCGTTTCTCTATTCACTATAAATTCACTATAACATTTATCTCCCATGAAGTGACGGAATTACAGAATCATTCCGTCTGCGCCTTCTCATTTTCTTCCCGGATAATCTCCTTTAATTCTTTTCGCATCACATCCAGTGGAGCCTTCTGTCCGGTCCATAATTCGATCTGAGCAACCCTCTGGAACTGGACATACCAAGACCATTCAGGATTTTGCAGCCCTTCTTCTCAGCATTTTTCAGGAATGCGGTCTTGGACGGGTTGTAGCAGGCATCAAAATAAAACTGTCCTGGCCTGATTAGTTCAAATCTTTGTATATGGGTTTTTGTATTGCCCGTGGTTTTGTGTTCTGTCACCGTATTGAAGGTTTTTCGTCTTTCTCATACGGTCATAGAAATAATCAACGACAAGCCTGACAAAATACGGCATATTCCGCTGCATCCGATCTCCATTTTTTCTCTCGACGATTTCTTCAACAACTTTTTTCAGCGGTTTCTCCGCATAATCATTTCGTGCCGATACTTTTTCGTGATTGCTCAGGTCAAAAGTCAGTGTCCATGTATCCGGCAGTTTATAAACCGAGCCCATTGTATAGACACCGCTGCCTTTTTCGGCTTTCTTAAGTGACTCCCTTGTGATCTTTTTCATATCAAGGAATGGCAGCCCGGATGATGCGTCTGCTCGACAATCTCCACTACAAGGCCGCCATCAATCGGCATATTCATCATGACGCATATAAGGTGCTGGCGGTTCTCATCCCCGGTAGCGTTCAGCAGCTTCCGGCATTGTTTAAATTCCGCCTCCAGTTTATGGACCTCTTCGCAAAACAGATTCATGGTATAACCATCTCCTTTATTCAAGCGCTTAAACTGATTATACCATAAATCTATGAACAAAGTTTATCTGTAAAGAAAATTGATACAGAGTTTTTCAAAATCGGTCCATCTGCTCCTGGGTAGCCACCTGCCTACAACTTGTATTGCTATTTCCTATCGTTCCGAACAATGCAACCATTACCTTTACAATTCATGTAATATTCTTTCCGCAAATTATCACTTCTTTTCCGCGAATTATCGATTTTATTTTGATATTTCGCGGAAACGCTTCGACTCCTTGCGAAATAAAAAATAGCACTCCGGCAACAAACGCTCTCTACTGCCGAAATGCTATTCATTTTCTCAACCATGTCACAGCCGCAAATTCTTAATTTTTTGGCTTAAATTTGGTATAAAAATACTCTCTCAAACTCCCACAACCCTTGATTTTCCGAATGCTTTCCAGAAAAACAACTTCTTGCCGTGATAGAGCAATAATAATTTTATCATTATTATTTAACTTTTTGTCATCTCATCTTCCAAAACTGCTTGGAAGCTCTTCGCATCCCGCCACGTCTTGCAATCTTGCCGAATTTCTGATCCAGCTCCTTCTGCTGTTCTTTAGACATTTCTTTATGCAGGCTGATCAGCCAGATTCCCACAATAATTCCGACTGCAGCAAACAGGAACACCCAGATATAAACATACCAGGCTTCGCCGTCCAGAATAAATTTAATACCGATGGGTATCAGGGTGATGCCGAACAGGATGTAAAAGTATTTCGCAATACCGGTTTTCGGCAACACTGCGTAGAAAAAAGCAAGTGCAAAAATACTGATAATACAAAGGATTTCATCAATCATAAATAAAGTCGCTATCATTTTACTTACCCCTCATCACTTAAGCTTCTCTTCCCACTCCTTCTCCTTAAATCCTGTGAGTACAAAGTCATCACCTACCACCAGCGGTCTTTTTACCAGCATTCCGTTGGTTGAAAGGAGTTTGATCTGTTCTTCCTCCGTCATAGTCGGAAGCTTGTCCTTCAGCTGCATGTCCTTATACAGAAGGCCGCTTGTGTTGAAGAATTTTTTCAGCGGCAGGCCGCTTTTTTTATACCATTCTTTTAATTCTTCGTAGGTAGGATTTTCTTCCGCAATGGGACGCTCCTCAAAGGTCACCTGATGCTCCTCCAGCCACTTTAATGCCTTTAGGCAGGTACTGCATTTTCTATAAACCAACACTAACATATCATTTCCTCCGCTCTTATTCTCTCTTTTGAATACTTCTGTTTTTTTATAATAACAAAAAAACAACATCCGGACAATGCCTTAAGTTCACTGCCCGGATGATGCTTTATCCTACTTTTCTTTCACTTTTTATTTACACTCTCTCAAATACAGGCATGTACTCGATAGGTGCAGCTACGGTTACCGTACAGCTTCCTTCATAAATCGTTCCGTCTGATGTGAGCTTCCATTTGCCTGCAGGCAGATATACCTCTCTCTCAAACTGGTTCAGATGTAAGATAGGCGCTACCAGATACTTGTCACCGAACATGTACTGATCCTGAAGCTCCCAGCACTTAGCATCCTCCGGGAACTCATAGAACATGGTACGGATCAGAGGGGATCCGTTTACATGGGCTTCCTCATACAGACCCTTGATATAATCGTGCATGGAGATACGGACATCATAGTATTTCTTCATGATGGCGTAATTGTCTTCTCCATAACTCCAAAGCTCATTGGGCTGACCGGTATGTAAGTATCCGCCGCCCCAGTCTCTTGTATCAAGAGGCGGAATATTGTAAGGTCCTCTGTCACCGTGCATACGAAATACTGCGGAGTAAACAGCAAACTGATACCATCTGATCAGAAGCTGACGAAAATCGGGATCATTCACATCATCTGTCATAAAACCGCCGATGTCTGTTGTCCACCAGGGAATACCTGCAAGACCCATGTTAAGACCACACTGAATCTGATCTGCAAATGCCTCAAAGGTACTGGGAACATCACCGGACCATACCACATTGCCGTACTTCTGGGAGCCTGCCCACGCACAGCGCAGCAGATTCACGACAGGCTTGCCCAGCTTCTCCATCTCATCATAGAAAACGCGGCTGTACATCTGGGGATACATATTGCTGATCTGAAGTGCAGGACCATCGCAGTAACGATAGTTTTCAAAGTCATAAACGCCGTAATCGGGCTCGGAGTTATCCAGCCAGAAGGCATCGATTCCGAAATCATAGTAATTCTTCTTGCATACTTCCCATACATATTTTCTTGTCTCGGGATTAAAAGGATCGATCTCCACGCAGTCGCCCTGATAATCGTAGGTCTGAGCCGCACCGCGCTCTGTTTTGATCAGCAGGCCTTTTTCCATCATAGGGCCAAAGTTCTCGCTCTTACGGTCAACGGAGGGCCATACGGACACAATCACCTTGATACCCATGGAATGAAGCTCGTCCACCATCGCCTTGGGATCGGGCCAGTATTTTGTATCGAATTTCCAGTCGCCCTGAACGGTCCAGTGGAAGAAGTCGATTACGATCTGATCGATCTTGATTCCTTCCTTCTGATACTGACGTGCAACGGTAAGGACTTCGTCCTGGGTTCTGTAACGAAGCTTACACTGCCATAAGCCCATCAGATCCTCGGGGAACATATCGGCATGTCCTGTTACGGAAGTATAATTTTCAAGAATTGCCTTCGGTGTGTCTGCAGCTGTAATCCAGTAATCCATTTCTTTGGTTGATCTTGCAATCCATTCGGTATAGTTCTTGCCGAAGGTCACACTGCCCACTGCCGGATTGTTCCATAAGAATCCATATCCGAGAGAAGATACCGCAAAGGGAACGGAAATCTGGGAATTGCGCTGTGCCAGCTCCAGGATGCATCCTTTAAGATCCATACAGGACTGCTGATACTGTCCCATACCGAAAATCTTCTCTCCGTCATTGCTCTCAAACTTAAGCTTAAGAGAATAATCACTTCCGCCGATGACACCCTTCCATTCGCGGTTTACAACCTTAAGGCATCTGCTCTCTCTTGAGAGTGTCCCGTCATAGGCGCGGAAATACTCACGCAGAATCAGCTTGTCATCCTTGTAAAAGGAAATGATTCCTGCAAAATTGACAACTGCCTTGATCTTTCCGTTTACGATCGTGGCAATTTCTTTCTTGTCGATGGTGCCGTCACCTACCCAGTGATCTTCCTCCTCCACAGTAACCCTGGCGTCACACTTCTGTACATCCTCTGTGAGAGCCCAGTCATTTCCGGTAAATTTGGAAAACATCGTAGAACGCACACGGAAGGAATCCTTTCCCCATGCCTCGATTCTGAGCGTTTCGCCCTGATGATAGCATACCAATGCACCATGATCATTTTCAAATCTCATATCCAGCCTCCTAAACATTACTATTTTCTTGATAACCGATCATTATAATGATATGATACTATTATTTACAGGAAATCTCTACTATAATACTATCAGGAACTGATACTATAATACTTTTGCACAAATATTTGAAGAACAGGAAAATGATACAGGGAAAAGAGACAAAAGAAAAGAGACAGCACAGTACGACTTACATACCCTACAGCTGTTATGAATGTCACATTCCGGAATACTACAACAATGTTCCCATGCACTGGCACAGGGAGTTTGAGATCAATTACATTCTTATGGGAAAAGGAGAATTCATCTGCGGGGATGACAAATTTGTTGCAGGGGAAGGGGATCTCCTTGTCATGCCACCAAACATGCTGCATGCCGCCTATCCGTATCAGGACAACCCTCTTATTTACACCGCCCTTGTCTTCCACCCTGTGATGCTGGGTGCAAACAGCAATGACCGCTGTACCGCGGAATGCATCCGTCCCGTTATCAACGGAAACATTAAGATCAATATGCCTGTTTCCCGTGGAAGAAATCATTATGATGAATTGAAGCTCTCTGCCGACCATATTTTTTCCTGCGCAAAAAGCAACCTACCCTCCGGAGATTTATTGCTAAAAAGCGAGCTTTTGCGGTTTTTCTGGCTTCTGGAGGATGACGAAGCCATCACCAGCAGAGAAGAATCGAAAATCAGCTACAGTGAGCTCATCCGTCCTGCTCTTCAATTCATGATGGAAAATTTTCGGGAAAATATCACGGTAGAACAGCTTGCAGCCCTTGTTCATTTAAGTAAAAGTTATTTTATGGGATGCTTTAAGAAAGCCGTTGGCGTGGGCGCCATGGAGCATTTGACACAGCTGAGGATCAATGCGGCATGCGATGCCCTCTCCTCCACCGACAAAATGATATCGGAGGTTTCCTTTGGCTGCGGTTACAGCAACCTGTCCAATTTTAACAGACAGTTCAAGAAGATTGTGGGGTGCACCCCAAATGAATATCGAAAACATAACAGAACAGGCGACACCCATATTCTTTAAACGGGTACCTGATGAATCATGATCTCCATCTTTTCACAGCCACAGCACACACTGACTGCATATTCTGAAAGATTGGGCAAAGAAATCTGTCTGAAATATACTTGCTTTGCAGCTCCCTCTTTATCAGAAAGGCCGATGATCCTTTGGCTGTCAAAATCAATATCAAAGGAATCAAGCCCCATTTTCATCCCAAGTCCCGTATATTTCAAATAACTTTCTTTAATGCTCCATAAGGAGAAAAAAACTTCTTCAAATCGTCCCTCTTCCTTTGCCCTTTGAAGCATTTCCTGCTCTTGCCCGGTAAAAAAGCGTTTTGCAACAGCTTCTCTTCCTTTTCCGTAAACCTGCACATCCATGCCGACCTCACAGTCTGCCACTGCGCAGACCGCCACATTGCCGGAATGGGAAAGATTAAAGTAAAGGTCGGGATAATCTGCAAGATAGGGTTTCCCCTGGTCCGTGTAACGATACCGTAAGGGCAATACCGCCTCCGCAAAAGTTTTCATAGACTCTGCACTACCGACTCTGTTTTCTTTCAAATAACGCTTTACTCCCACCTGCAGCAAATATCCCGCAATCAAACTGCGCACCTTGGCTGAGTCAGCCTTGGTGCGCATTACCTTCTGTAATCGTTCCGGGTCAATTTTGCTGCTGTATTCCGGGATCAGTTTTGCCGGATCCACGGAAGAAAAATCTGCATAATATAAGTGAATCAATTTACTAAGTACCTTCCGAAATTATTTTAAAGGATTTTTATAAAATTCCTTGAATTCTGTGTAGCCCTCTTTGGTGAGCTGTTCCTTCTGGAATTTCTTATTTTTGTTCATACGGACCACCAGAACCTGCAATCCTTCTTTTCTCTCCTCCTGGGCCTGTGCGATGACCTTACAAAGCTCCTGTGAGGAAATGCCCTTCTCAATCAGATAAGCCACCTTCTTCGGCTGGGAAGGCACCTTGAACCCGCTCTCCATCAGAAGAAGGATGATTCTCTCAAATCCAATCGAAAAGCCACAGGCCGGTACGTCATTGCCGGTAAACTTGCCAACCATCTTGTCATATCTTCCGCCGCCGCCACAGCTTCCGCCAAATTCCGGCATGGCAATCTCAAAAATCGTGCCTGTATAATAAGACATACCTCTCACCAGAGTTGGGTCAAATACCAGTTCAAAATCAGAGTTCTTGGTTGCTCCCACGCTTTCCATAATCTCCTGAAGACTCGTCTTTACTTCCTCATCCAGGAAATCTCCCAGTTCCTTGGAAAGATAGGAAAGACCGTCGGAAGCTTCCTCCATTCCCTTAAACAGAGCAAGATACTTGTCGACACTCTCCTTTGCAAAGCCGTTTTCCAGAAGTTCTGCTTCCACGCCTGAGATTCCGATCTTATCCATCTTGTCGAGAGTGATAAATACGCTGTCGTAGGATTCTTCAGGGAATCCGCTGTAGGCAGCCATAGCCTTTAAGATTCTTCTCTCATTGATTCTGATCTGGAAGTTCTTAAATCCAAGCTTTCCAAGGGTCGTGGTGGTTGCCAGGATCAGCTCGATTTCCGCCAGATTGGAGGGTTCTCCAAGGATATCAATATCACACTGCATAAACTGGCGGTAACGTCCTCTCTGAGGTCTGTCCGCACGCCATACATTTCCCATCTGAAGCGCCTTAAAAGGAGAAGGCAGCTCATTGGCATGGTTGGAATAAAAGCGCACAAGGGGCACCGTCAGGTCATAGCGAAGTCCGCTGTCCACCAGATCCTTTTCCGACTCTGCCGTCTCAAGATTCAGCTTTTCTCCTCTTTTTAATATTTTAAAAATCAGCTTCTCATTTTCACCGCCCTGCTTGTTGCTCAGATTTTCAATATTTTCCATGCAGGGAGTCTCAATGGAAGTAAATCCGAATTTACCATATGTCTCTTTGATTACACTGATCACATAATCCCTGATCTGCATTTCCTCAGGCAGAATATCCTTCATGCCTGTTACCGGTTTCTTACTAAGCGCCATTTTGCCGGCCTCCTCTTCCTATGATTCGTTACTTCTGCAATTTTACACTTTTTCCCTGCTTAATGCAAGACTTACGCCCTGATTTTCCTTGCGCTTTGATTTTTTCTATATTATAATAGACACGGTTTATTTAGGAGGAAAACAGTATGTCATTTGAATTCGTCAAAAAATTACCGACTCCCAGTGAAATCAGGGCACAATACCCTGTTCCTGAGAAGCTGGCTAAATTAAAAGAAGAAAGAGACCGTGAGATCAGAGATGTCATTACCGGCAAAAGCAACAAGTTTCTCGTGATCATCGGTCCCTGTTCCGCAGATAATGAGGATGCTGTCTGCGAATATGTGACCCGTCTTGCAAAGGTAAACGAAAAGGTAAAGGACAAGCTGATCCTGATTCCCAGAGTATACACCAATAAGCCCAGAACAACCGGTGAGGGCTATAAGGGAATCGTACATCAGCCTGATCCGGAAAAAAAGCCCGATCTTCTTGCCGGTCTTATTGCCATGAGGAAGATGCAGATCCATGCCATGGATGTTTCGGGACTTACCGCAGCCGATGAAATGCTTTACCCCGAAAACTGGCGCTATGTCGCTGATATTCTTTCGTATGTAGCCATCGGCGCCCGTTCCGTTGAGGATCAGCAGCACCGCATGACCGTCAGCGGCTTTGACGTTCCTGCCGGCATGAAAAATCCTACAAGCGGCGACCTCACGGTAATGCTGAATTCCGTTTACGCTGCCCAGCATCCCCATACCTTCACCTACAGAGGATGGGAGGTAAACACCACAGGTAACGAGCTTGCCCACACCGTTCTTCGCGGTGCCACCAGCAAGCATGGACAGAACCTTGCAAACTATCACTATGAAGATCTCAATCTTCTTTTAAATTTGTATAACGAAAGAGATTTAAAAAATCCCGCTACAATCATTGATGCCAATCACAGCAATTCTGCCAAGCAGTATGAACAGCAGGTCAGAATTGTAAAAGAAGTGATGCACAGCAGGAAGCTTAATCCCGACATTCACAAACTGGTAAAGGGCGTGATGGTAGAAAGCTACCTTGTGGAAGGCAACCAGAAAGTTGGCGACGGCGTGTATGGCAAATCCATCACGGATGCCTGCCTTGGATGGGAAGCCTCCGAGCAGCTGATTTATGATATTGCCGATTATGAATAATTTTATTGACGCAAAAGCTTCTCTGCACATGCAGGGAAGCTTTTTTATAATAATTTGATGATATCCGATACCAGAATGGGATTGACATAGCATTCCATGATACAGCCGATAGCCACAATAAAAAAGATCCATAACAGCATGCCCACCTGATGGAGATACTGTTTTCCCTTATCGTGATAAGAATACCATATATTTTTGCCCGGAAAGTATAACGTGCTGCAGGTCTGACAACACCAGCAGAGCATCATGACTACCGCCGGAATAAACAAAAAATGCTGTGGAAAAATTCCCGCAAAGATCACCAGTATCCCTTTCCATCCGAACTTAATGATGACAGCAGTCATGAGCATCCCCGTGAGCATTCCCTGCCAGGCAATGCAGAGATAAACAAGAACGATCCCGAAACAGGTGGTGGAAAAGAAAAGCAGCATCAAAAATAATTTGAGTCTTTGGGGAAGTTCATATCTCAAAAAGTTTCCACCGTCTATTTCCATGTAACGCATTCTTCCGAGCATTGTCATATCCAGCAGATCCCCATCTCCCAGAAACCTGTCATTTCCAAAATTCATGATCAAAATTCCCAGAAAAAATCCAAGTCCGAAAACAAACAACCACTTTCTGTAGATTTTCTTTTTTTCCTGCTGATACACTCTTTGTCCCCGCTTTTTATATTAAGTCGGCCTCTGTCAGACTGCCTTTATCCAATATATGAAAAACAGGCAGTGCATATGCACTACCTGTTCACGTATTTTTCTTTATAGGCCAGAATTGCGGAAACGGTCTTGGAATCCTGAATCTCACCGGTCAGAATTTTCTGAACCAGCTCTTCAAGGTCATAAGCTTTCACATCCACATATTCATCCTCATCCAGATGCTGTTTGCCGGGCTTTAAGCCGGTGGCTACATAGATATCAATCTTCTCATTGCAGAAGGCAACCGTGGTTCTTACAGAAAGCAGAAATTCCAACTTTTCAGCGGTGTATCCGGTCTCCTCTGTCAGTTCCCTTGCTGCCGCATCCTTCGTAGGCTCATCCGGTCCGTCAAGACCGCCTGCAGGGATTTCCAGTGTATAGCGATCCAGCGCGTTTCGGTACTGCCGCACCATAACAAGCTTTCCCTGATCATCGACGGGAACAACTGCAGCCGCACCGTTATGCTTGATAAAATCCCATTTCACAATATTGCCGTTAGGCACCTGAATGGTGTCCTGATAATAATCGATGATAGCCCCTCTCTGTACCAGATCCCGAGACAATCGCTTAAACTCTTCCATACCTAATCCTTTCAGACAGCCCCTGCGGTTTCAGGCTCTGCTTTCTTACTTTTCTGCCAGCAATTTGTCCACACTCACAAGCTTCACGCAAAGCACGAAAAGATCTGCCGCAACAGCAAGTTCTTCCGGTGTGGGGAAGGTAGGTGCCAGACGGATATTGCTGTCATTCGGATCCTTCTTATAGGGATAGGTAGCGCCTGCGCCTGTCAGGGTCACTCCCGCCTCCTTACATTTGCTTACGATCTCCTTTGCACAGCCGGGAAGGGCATCAAAGGAAATGAAATAACCTCCGTTTGGTTTCACCCAGGAACCGATCTCAAGCCCGGTCAGCTCCCTGTCAAGCACTGCAAGAACAGCTTCAAACTTAGGTCTCATGATGGCCGCATGCTTCTTCATATGCGATTTCATGCCATCAATATCTTTAAAATATCTGACATGGCGAAGCTGATTCAGCTTGTCATATCCGATCGTCTGAATTGTCATTGTCTTCTTAAACCATTCAAGGTTCTCTTTGGAAGAGGCAACTGCCGCAATACCGCCTCCGGGGAAGGTCACCTTTGAGGTGGAGCAGAATTCATACACCATATCAGGATTTCCTGCCTTTTCACATTCACTGATGATATCGAGAAGGCTGTCACTCTTATCCTCATACAAATCATGGATCACATAGGCATTATCCCAGAAAATTCTGAAATCCTTCGCTGCAGGCTTTAACGATGCAAATCTCTTTACTGTCTCATCAGAGTAAGTGATTCCCTGGGGATTGGAATACTTGGGCACGCACCAGATTCCCTTTATCGCCTCGTCCTCACTGACAAGCTTTTCAATAAGATCCATATCCGGTCCTGTCTTTGTCATCGGAACAGTGATCATTTCTATTCCAAACTGCTCTGTAATCGCAAAATGTCTGTCATAACCCGGTACCGGGCACAAAAATTTTACTTTATCGAGCTTACACCAGGGCGTGCTTCCCAAAACACCAAAGATCATGGAGCGGGCAATGGTATCATACATGATCGTTAAGCTGGCATTTCCGCAGACGATCACCTGGTCGGCAGAAACACCGAGCATATCTCCCATCAGTTTTCTTGCTTCAGGAATGCCATCAAGAATACCATAATTTCTGCAGTCAACACCAGCTTCTGTTTTCAATACAGACCCGGAGTTAAGCACATCCATAAATTCCATTTCCATATCAAGCTGAGAGGCCGCCGGCTTTCCTCTTGACATATCAAGTTTCAAACCTTTTGCTTTGACCTCTTCGTATTCTTTGTTCAAGTCTTCTTTCAAAGTAAGAAGTTCTTCTTTGCTCAATTCCTTATATGCCTTCATACAGCATTCTCCTCCTAAATCAGCTCCTCGGTATCGTTGGATAATTGTATACAATCCAAACGCCACGTATTATTTTACTATAGAGTGACTAATACTACAAGTACTTTTTTCAAAACAGTTCAGCCATGCATATGTGCAAACAGCACAAAATGTGCTTGCACATTTTTGGGTTTGTGCATATGCATGAGCTGAGCGCCACGTAATGAGCAAAGTTAGCTGCGAAGCAGCGGGAAAGCACCGCAGGTGCGACTTTGCGAATTGGCGCGGCTGAACTGTTTAAGGGCTGTAAGCGCGGCTGAACTGTTGTAAATGGAAAAGGCGAATGGAAAACCATTCGCCTCTCATTTTTAATCATTATTTTGCATAATCAATTACGCGGGATTCTCTGATGACATTGACCTTGATCTGTCCGGGATATTCCAGTTCAGCCTCAATCTGCTTGGAAATATCACGTGCCAGCAGTACCATGTCAGAATCAGAAATTTGATCCGGAACTACCATTACACGAACCTCTCTACCTGCCTGAATAGCAAAAGACTTATCTACACCTTTAAAATTGTTTGTGATATCTTCTAATTGTTTGAGTCTGCTTGTATAGGTTTCAAGCGTCTCTCTTCTTGCACCCGGTCTTGCAGCGGATATTGTATCAGCAGCTTGTACAATACATGCAATCAGTGACTGGGGCTCTACATCGCCATGATGTGCTTCCACAGCATTAATAACAACGGCAGATTCCTTATATTTTCTACAAAGTTCAACGCCAAGCTGTATATGGGAGCCTTCCATCTCATGGTCAACAGCCTTACCAATATCATGCAGTAAACCTGCACGTTTAGCCATTCTTACATCAAGTCCCATCTCTGCGGCAAGCAGTCCTGACAACTGTGCCACCTCGATAGAATGCTTTAATGCATTCTGGCCATAGCTGGTTCTGAATTTCATCTTACCCAGCAGTCTGACAAGTTCGGGATGAATGCCGTGTACTCCAACTTCCAGAGTAGCAGCCTCTCCTTCTTCCTTGATCATAACTTCTACTTCTTTTTGCGCCTTTTCAACCATCTCTTCAATTCTTGCAGGATGGATACGTCCATCTACAATAAGTTTTTCAAGGGCAATTCTTGCAACCTCACGACGGATCGGATCAAATCCGGAAAGAATAACTGCTTCCGGTGTATCGTCAATAATCAGATCAACACCTGTCAGTGTTTCGAGAGTTCTGATGTTTCTGCCCTCTCGACCGATGATTCTTCCTTTCATCTCATCGTTAGGAAGCTGTACAACGGAAATAGTAGTCTCTGACACGTGATCTGCTGCACATTTCTGAATCGCGTTAACTACATATTCCTTTGCTTTCTTGTCTGCTTCTTCCTTAGCACGGCTCTCCATCTCTTTGATCATGACAGCCGTTTCATGTTTCACTTCATCTTCAACAATTTTCAGTAAATACTCTTTTGCTTGTTCGGAGGTTAAACCTGAGATTCGTTCCAGTTCCTGTAATCTTTGCTCATTCAGCTTGGAAATCTCTTCTCTCTGCTTGGAAAGTTCCTCTTCCCTTGCAGCCAGATTTGCTTCCTTTTTCTCAATTGCATCTGATTTCTTATCGATTGCTTCTTCCTTCTGCTGAACTCTGCGCTCATAACGCTGAGCCTCCGCACGACGTTCCTTTACTTCCTTATCCAGCTCATTCTTGGTACGAATGGACTCTTCCTTTACTTCCAGTAAAGCTTCGCGCTTCTTGGTTTCAGCAGTTTTCAAAGCCTCATCAATAATCTCTCTTGCCTTATCTTCTGCACTTCCTATCTTAGCCTCTGATACCTTCTTGTGATATGCAGATGCAAGGAACCATACTACCAAGGCAGTGACAATCAGAGTAATGATTACTGCAATCAAAACTTGCACCATTACAGGAGCACCTCCTTATTAAATTTTCATTGTACGCTTATCTATATAGAATGTATGTAGTAAACATTCTAAAAACAAATTTACAACACTTAAATTTTAAACTCAAATCGATGTTATGTCAAGTAAAAGTGCACATCTGATCGCGTCGATTTGAAAACCCTTTCTGTACAAAAATGCCGAAAACTTCTGTTTTTCCTCATAGGAAGCCATTGCCGGATCAAAATTTTTCTTTTTCATCCAGGAGAGGATCTGTTTCTGCTCGAGATCTTTTCCCTCTTCCTGCACATTTTCCTCCCATACCTCTTCAACAATTTCCTTCGGGATTCCCTTCTGTATCAGAGAGTTGAAAATCTGTGTTCTGCTCCGGGTCTCTTTATTATATTCTATATAATCGGCAGCATAGAATCTGTCATTGAGATATCCGTAAGAGATCACGTAACTGATTGCATCCTCGATAATGCTTTCCGGATAACCGCCTTCACGCAGTTTATCTGTAAGCTGCTTTTCCGTGTATGCTCTCGCCTTCAGAAGATTCATGGCACGAAGCTTCGCTCTCTTAGGAAGAATTTCCTCCATGATTTCCGAATATACCTCATCCGAGATCTCTTCTCCCTCCTGCAGACGATAATGATGCAATTCGCCTTTGTATAAAACAAAGGCGAATTCTTCATCAATTGTAATTTTCAATTTTGACTTGGAAATTTCAGTTATCTTCGTAACTGTCATGACTGCTATTCTTCCTCTTTTGTATTTGCCGGATCATCCTGTGATATGCCAATGTGGAAATGCGCTCTGACCTTATCTGCCACTTCCTCACAGACATCGGGATGGTCCTTCAGATAAAGCTTGGCATTTTCACGTCCCTGACCGATCTTCTCTCCTTCATACGCATACCATGCACCGCTCTTATTGATCACATTAATGCTGGCAGCCAGATCGAGGACATCACCTTCATAAGAGATTCCCTCTCCAAACATAATATCAAATTCCGCTTCTTTAAACGGAGGAGCAATCTTGTTCTTTACCACCTTTACTCTGGTTCTGTTACCGATTACCTCTCCCCCCTGCTTCAAGGACTCTATTCTTCTCACATCCATCCTGACGGAGGAATAGAACTTAAGAGCACGGCCACCTGTTGTGGTTTCCGGATTACCGAACATCACACCAACTTTTTCACGCAGCTGATTGATAAACACAACGGTACAGTTCGATTTGCTGATCACCGCCGTCAGTTTACGCAGTGCCTGAGACATCAGTCTTGCCTGCAGACCTACATGACTGTCTCCCATGTCTCCATCGATTTCAGCCTTGGGAACAAGTGCTGCAACAGAGTCAACAACCACAATATCAAGAGCACCGGAACGGACCATGGTCTCCGTGATCTCCAATGCCTGTTCTCCGTTGTCAGGCTGCGATATGTAAAGGTTATCTACATCTACACCGATGTTTTTGGCATAAACAGGATCAAGAGCATGTTCAGCATCAATAAATCCGGCAATACCACCGCTCTTTTGCACTTCTGCGATCATGTGAAGAGTAACTGTGGTCTTACCACTGGACTCAGGACCGTAAATTTCAATCACTCTGCCCTTGGGAATACCACCGAGTCCAAGCGCAATATCAAGGCTTAACGAACCTGTAGGAATGGTTTCTATATTCATCTGTGCAGCCGGATCCCCAAGCTTCATGACTGCACCTTTCCCGAACTGCTTCTCAATCTGTCCGAGTGCTGCATCAAGTGCTTTTAATTTTTCATCTCTTTCCATAAATACTTTCTCCTTTTGATAGGAACATTTGTTCTGTATACAGAATAAAACAAACGTTCGGATTTGTCAATTACTTTTTACTTTCTTTTAATATAACACTATAGCTGTCCATTAAAACTCCCTCAATGGCATCTCTCCCTTCTTTTCCTGTTTTTGCTTTGGATTTGTGGCAGAAGATGCCGGATATGCAAAGCAGAATTTCAGGCGATACAGTCAAGGCAGCCCGTATCTGATTTTTATAAAAATATGGTATCACATTCATTTCTTTTCCGCAACAAAAGAAAGTATACCCCTTTCACTTTTTATAAGAAAAAGAAAAGAGCCAATTCAAATTGGCTCTCTCTTTGCTCTTTCTATCACAAAATAAAGTCTAAAACTGTTTTGCAAATTTTTCATAGTCCTGGTAGGTTACGGTAACCCATCCGTCATAATAATTGAACCCAATCTCCATTCCAAGCGGTGTATAAAAAATGATCAGCGAATTCTTGTTGCTGAGATATTCTGTAATCTCCTGATCAGACATGCCGGAAAGCCCACTGATCCTTCCGTTCTGTTTTTCGCATCTTTCACGGAAATCAATGGAAAACCGGTCATTCATATTTACCAGATTGGTATTGCTTAAGGCCATTCCTGTCTGCATGTCAAAGTTTATGGAAATCACATAGCTTTCCAAAAACTGATCATTCAGATATCCATATTCCACATAGACCACACTTAAGACATCTTCCGACATATAAGTGACATAGCAGGTACCCGTATACTGATATTCATCATTCTCCGATAGAAGATCTGCAGAGGAAACCATGTGTTCCTCCACCTCGCTCACTTCCTCATACAGAATCCGGTTGATTCCGTCCGAATTGGGTACATCACCGCTTATCACGGCATACTCAAAGGAAAGCTCTGCTTTTCCGCCATTTTCGGATGTGAAATCGTCCTTTTCATAGGACTGTATTGTTACCTGATAGGGAAGATCTTCACGGATAGCATTTTCAAAATCATAATATTCTCCGTCGCCGATATTTCCGCCGTTTCCGGAGGAACGGTCATCATCCTCATCACTTCTGTCATCATATCCGCGATCATCATACCGGTCTTCATCCTCCGCATCATCCTCGTCATAATCGTAGGACCATTCATACTCATCGATACTGTCTTCCTCTATCTGCGCAAAAAAATCGACAAGCTGAAACATACTGGCTATAAACGCGATCCACAAAATAATGACAGCTGCAATAACTCCCGCTATCACTCCGATAATTTTGCCGGCACTCCATCCCTTTTTCATTTTCTTACCTCACTTATCTTCAAACCTGTTTTTCATTTTTCAGGCATTCAAGCAAAAGCGCAAGTGCCCGCGCTGTTGCCTGCTTTCTCACAGACAAACGGTCTCCCTGAAACAGGTTTCTCAAAACGTTCACCTTGCCGTCAATGCAGCATCCGATGTATACAAGTCCTACCGGTTTCTCCTTTGTTCCGCCTCCCGGTCCTGCAATTCCCGTTACCGCCAGAGAAACTTTTGCATCTGCAGCCTTTGCTGCGCCGAGTGCCATTTCATATGCAGTCTGCTCACTGACGGCTCCGTAAGCTTTCAGCGTTTCTTCTTTTACGCCGAGAAGCTTATGCTTTGCCTCATTGGCATAAGTGATATAGCCTTCCCTGTAAATTTCGGAAATACCGGAAACATTGATGAGAGTCGAGGCTATCATACCGCCTGTACAGGACTCTGCCGTTGTGATGTCATAGCCCTTTTCCATTAAAATCTGCACTGCTTCCTCTTCCGGACTCATTATTTTGTCTCCTTCATAACATCCTTATTCTTGACCAGATAATCTACAAGAGATACCACTGTAAGAATAACCGCAATCCATGTGATGACAGTGGTCAAAAGGCTGAGGACCGGAATGTTTGCAATCATAAGGCAGACTGCAATCATCTGGAAGGTGGTCTTAAATTTTCCCCAGTAGCTTGCAGCGATCACAACGCCGTTGTCCGCCGCAATCAGCCTGAAGCCGCTGATGGTAAATTCCCTTGCAATGATGATCACCACCATCCAGGAAGGAATCCTGGAAAGCTCCACAAGGCAGATCAGTGCAGAGCACACCAGAAGCTTGTCAGCAAGGGGATCCATGAATTTACCAAAATTCGTAACCAGATTATATTTTCTTGCAATCTTGCCATCCAGAAGATCTGTAAGGCTCGCTACAATAAATATGGCAAGGGCGATCCAGTTGCCTGCCGGTATCCCGGGAACCAGCAATGCAATAATAAAAAACGGGATTAAAATGACACGAAATATGGTGAGTTTATTTGGCAGATTCATACTTTCCTCCATTATTCTTCCTTTTCTTCAACAATTTCTCCGACAAGATCATACTCGTTAGCGCCGGTTACCCTGACAGTGACAAAATCCCCACTCATCAGGGACCAGTCCGTATTGACAAACAGATATCCGTCCACGCCGGGAGCATCCTTATAAGTTCTTGCCACATAGGCATCCTCATCTGTAAGCTTTCCTTCAATCATCACTTTCAGGATTCTGCCCTTCATATTCTCTGCAGCTTCAAAAGCAATTTCCTGCTGAAGCTCCATCATTTCTTCCTGTCGTCTTACCTTGACTTCCTCTTCCACCTGTCCGTCCATATTCGCTGCAGGTGTGTCCTCTTCCGGTGAATAGGTAAATACTCCAAGGCGGTCAAATTCCATCTCGTTGATAAACTCCATGGTATCTGTGAAATCTTCTTCCGTCTCTGTGGGGAAGCCTGTGATAAAGGTGGTGCGGATACAGATATCAGGTATTTCCCCTCTAAGCTTACTGATCATATTACGGATCTGATCGGTGTTCGTTCTTCTCCCCATCAGCTTTAAAATGCGGTCGCTGCCGCTCTGGATAGGAATATCGAGATAATGACAGATCTTGGGTTCTTCCTTTATGGTCTGTATCAGTTCCTTCGTGATCTCCTCAGGATAACAGTAGAGAATCCTGATCCATTCAAGTCCCTCTATCCTGCACAGTTCATGTAAAAGTGCAGGTAATTTCTTTTCGCCGTACAGGTCTGTACCGTAAAGCGTGGTCTCCTGGGCGACCAGAATCAGCTCTTTTACACCCTTCTTTGCAAGCTGCGCAGCCTCCGCAAGAAGCTTTTCCATGGGAACGCTTCTGTAATTGCCACGCACTTTGGGAATGATACAGTAGGTGCAATGCTTATTACAGCCTTCCGCAATCTTAAGGTAAGAATAATACCCTCCGGTGGTGACCACGCGTTCCTTTCCGCCAATGGGCGCCTTGTCAAGAGATTCAATGTGATTATGATGTTTCCCTGCAAGAACCTCCTCCAGGGTCTCAACAATTGTTTCTATGGCAGATGTACCTATGATGGCATCCACTTCCTCAATTTCCGACTGGATTTCTTCCTGATAACGCTGTGCCAGACATCCTGTCACAATCAGTGCTTTCAGCCTGCCGCTCTTTTTCAGCTCTGCCATCTCAAGAATCGTGTTAATGCTCTCCTCCTTGGCATCATTGATAAAACAGCAGGTATTGATGACAACAGCATCCGCCTGTGTCTCATCATCGGTAAAACAATATCCCTTTTCTCTCAGCATGCCGAGCATGACCTCTGAGTCCACAAGGTTCTTGTCACAGCCCAGGGATACAAAAAATATATTCATACCGCTACCTTTCTTTATATAGTGAAACAGCGGCCACATACTCGGCCGCCTTTTCTTCTTAGCAAAGATATACCGCGGGATGCGGCATCCGCCTTTTATTCTTCATCGGAAAGAATTTTGATCTTTCCCTGATTCAGTTCCTCCACTGCAATGGATAAGGGCTTGCTGTCCTTTACGTTTACCAGAGGGTCATCGCCGGCAATAATCTGTCTTGCACGCTTTGAAGTTGCCATCACAATAGAGTATCTGCTGTTTACTACAGGTGCTTCACCGGGTTCCACTTCACTGTTTACTACTTTCATTAAATCTGAATAAGATGGATGTAACATAATTTTCTCCTTTCCTTAAGGAAAACCTATTTTGCAAAGTTTTCCAGTTCCTTTCTCATATTATCGATAAATTCCTGATTTCTGTCAGGTGTTTCATGAGCTGCCAGTATCAGACCATGCATTTCTTTCACGCATTCTTCAAGCTTATCATTGATTACGATAAAATCGTAATTTTCAATTCCTTCCGCTTCCTCCGTGGCACGCTTAAGCCGCTTATCAATCACCTCTTCGGTTTCCGTTCCTCTTCCCTCAAGGCGTTTCTTAAGCTCCTGTGCACTTGGCGGCATCACGAACAGAAGGAGTGCCGTAGGGAACTGTTCCCTGACCTTCAGGGCTCCCTGAATCTCAATTTCAAGGATCACATCCTTTCCCTTTTCCAGCTGCTTTTCCACATATTCTTTTGGCGTTCCGTAATAATTGCCACAGTAATTGGCATATTCGATCAGGCCATTTTCAGCGATTGTCTTTTCAAAGACCTCTCTGCTCACAAAAAAATATTCTTTCCCGTCACTTTCACCGGGTCTCGGCTGTCTTGTTGTCATGGAGACCGACAGAGCATAATTGTCATAGGAATGTACAAGCTGTTTCATCAGCGTTCCTTTTCCGACTCCCGAGAAACCGGAAACTACGATTAAAATTCCCTTACGTCTCATCTTCATCTTTACCTTCCGCCTGCGCTCTCTGGGCAATGGTTTCCGGCAGCAGTGCAGATAATACAAGCTGGCTGTTCTCCATTACCAATACGGCTTTTGTTTTTCTCCCCTGCGTGGCATCGATGGCGCTGCCGTCCTCTCTGGCCCGCTGCACCATTCTCTTTACCGGTGCGGAATCAGGACTGACGATGGCAATGATCTTACCTGCATTTACAATGTTGCCAAACCCAATATGAATCAATTTATTCAATGCTATCCCCACTATTCGATATTCTGAATCTGTTCTCTTACCTTCTCAATCTCTGTCTTCAGTTCTATGGCATGATTGGAAATTTCGAGGTCATTTGACTTAGACAGGATCGTATTTGCCTCTCTGTTCATCTCCTGTGCGATAAAGTCAAGCTTTCGCCCAATACTTCCGCCTGCGATCAAAGTATCCCGGGTAGTCTCAATATGACTGCGCAGACGAACAAGTTCTTCATCCACACAAACCTTATCTGCAAAGATGGTCACTTCTGTCAGGAGCCTGTTCTCGTCAACCTTGGTATCCTCTAACAACTCCCTGACTTTCTCTTCCAGCCTCTGTCTGTACTCCTCGATAATCTTCGGAGAACGCTCAGTGATAAAATCTACATTTTTAAGCATATTATCAAGCTTATCAAGAAGATCATCACGAAGGTGTTCACCCTCTTTGATCCTGGTTTCCACAAATCCTTCCGCTGCACCTTTGATTGCCTTATCCAGAAGCTGCCAGAGTTCTTCCTCGTCAATAGTCTGCTCTTCCATCGTAAGGATTTCAGGAAATCTTGCAAGGCTCGATACCCTGATATCATTGTCAAGGGAAAAATCCTCCGCCATCTTATTCAGATAGTTCATATATTCAGCTGCAAGTTCTTTGTTGTACTTCACACATACATTGGATTCCGTAAAATCCTCATAAGTAATAAAGATATCAACCTTACCTCTCTGAATATAATTTTTCAGTTCACTTCTGATTGCTGCTTCAAAAAAATTCAGCTTTTTGGGCATTTTGATGGTAACATCCAGATATCTGTGATTTACCGATTTCATTTCCACCGTAATCTTACGGTCACCCTCCTGTACTTCGCATCTGCCGAAGCCGGTCATACTTTTAATCATGCTATTACTCCTTTGTACCTTCCAACTTAAATGCGCAGCACCTTTTTCCCCCAGTCTGCGTATTCCATAATATTATAGGCTAAGTATAGAAAAACGTCAAGGTTTGCTTGTTTGAAAAGGAAATATGAGATATGATATAGAAAGAAAAAGTTCAGCATAAAAAGGAGACACAAAAATGGCATTTGACGGAATTACTGTGGCAGCCGTCGTGAAGGAACTCAGAGAGAATCTGCTTGGCGGGCGCATCTACAAAATCGCCCAGCCGGAAAGTGACGAGCTGCTGCTTACCATAAAAACCGCTGACGGAGGTCAGAAGAGACTGTTTCTCTCAGCAGGTGCATCCCTTCCCCTTATCTACCTCACGGAAGCAAATAAGCAAAGTCCCATGACAGCTCCCGGTTTTTGTATGCTTCTTCGAAAGCATCTGCAAAATGGCAGGATCACGGATATTACCCAGCCCGGCCTGGAGCGTATTGTCCGGATTCATATTGAGCATTTGGACGAGATGGGGGATCTCTGTAAAAAAACACTTGTAGTGGAAATCATGGGCAAACACAGCAATATCATTTTTATCAATGAGGATAATAAAATCATTGACAGCATCAAACATATTTCCGGCATGGTGAGCTCCGTCAGAGAGGTTCTTCCGGGCAGAGACTATTTTATCCCTTTAACACAGGATAAAGCGGATCCGCTCACCACAACATATGAAAGCTTCAAATCCCTCATTACGGATAAATCCATGCCTGTTTTTAAAGCACTCTATTCTTCCTATACCGGCTTATCCCCTGTGATTGCAAACGAAATCTGCGCGGAGGGCCGCGTGGACGGAGACTCTTCTACCGCTGTTTTCAGGGAAACTCCCGATGGGGAAGCGCAGCTCATGCAATTATTTGAAGCCTTTGACTCTGTGATGAAAAGAGTGAAAGAAGGAAATTTCAAACCCGTCATTGTCTATGAAAACGGTGCTCCGGCAGAGTTTGCGGCTTTGCCGCTTCTCTCCTTTTCCGGCGACAACAGGACGGAATTTATCTCCATTTCCGCTCTCCTTGAACAGTACTATGCCCAAAAAAATCAGATTACCCGCGTCCGTCAGAAATCCTCTGATCTTCGCCGCATCGTACAGACCGCTCTTGAGCGCAACATCAAAAAGTATGATCTGCAGGTAAAACAGATGCAGGATACCGAAAAGAAGGACAAGTACAAGGTCTACGGAGAACTTCTCAACACCTACGGATACAATGTTGCCCCCGGTGCAAAATCCATGGAGGCACTGAATTACTATACCGATGAGGTGATCACCATTCCGCTTGATCCGCTTCTTTCTGCCTCGGAAAATGCAAAAAAATATTTTGAAAAGTACGGGAAGCTGAAGCGTACCTACGAGGCGCTTTCCACTTTGACTCTGGAAGTAAAAGAAGAGATCGATCATCTGGAGTCCATTCAGACAGCCCTTGACATCGCACTGCTGGAGGAGGATCTGACACAGATTCGGGAGGAACTGATCGAGAGCAGTTATATCCGCAGAAAAGGCGGTGCCAAAAAAGTCAAGGTCACCAGCCGTCCTTTCCACTATATCAGCAGCGACGGCTTCCATATCTATGTAGGAAAAAACAATTACCAGAACGATGAGCTCACCTTTAAGTTTGCCACGGGAAATGACTGGTGGTTTCACGCCAAAGGGATTCCCGGCTCTCACGTTGTGGTAAAGACGAACGGTGAGGAACTCCCCGATACCACCTTCGAGGAAGCGGCAAGACTTGCCGCCTATTATTCCAAAGGCCGTGACCAGGAAAAGGTGGAAGTTGACTATCTGCAAAAGAAAAATGTGAAAAAACCGAACGGCAGCAAACCCGGATTTGTGGTGTACTATACCAACTACTCCATGATGATCGACACGGATATTTCAAAGATACGGCAGCTGTAGAAAGGACCGGCTCATGCCGGTCCTTTCTACTGATTTTTGCCTTTCCTTACAGAGTTCCCTGCGTAAACAGGCTCTTTACATGATCGATCTCTTCCTGTGTTGCCTTGGATGCAGGCACATAATAGGATTTTTCTCTTGCCAGTTGATAGATCTCCTCCTGAGACTGCTCACAGGCATTTCGAAACTGTTTTAAGGTCTGCTTTAACTCCTTGTTTTCCGTCTGCGGGATCATCTCGCCGAAGCGCACCAGCTCTCCGTTGATTCCCGCCAAAGTATCTGCTACCATTGTCTTTTCATTTAACTGCATCTTCCATCCCTCCTACTGCAAAAACTTCATCAACTGATTTTTGTTGTCCATCGCAGACTTTGCACCTTTTTCAAAAAACTGCTTGATCTTGGGATCAGTCGCTTCCTGGGCATATTCCTTCATTTTGCAATGGGTGGTGTCATAGCCGCCGATCAAATGGCGGAGATTCTGTAATTCAAGTTCTGATAAACTGGCCATAAAAATACCTCCTGAAAATATGATTCACTTACAGTGGTAGTATTTCCGGGAGGTTTATTTTTATTCTTTATTTTTTACTTAATCATCAAGCCAGTAATCAGCATCTTCTATATCAGGCACTTTTTTTCTATCAAAATTATCAGAATCATCCATTTCGTTAAATCCATCATAGCCATCCCGTGTTTCTTTCATAAGATGCAGTTTTTTTGCAATTCTTACAAGCATTTTTCCTTTCGGCATACCGGAAAGCTCATCCTCCGTCATGGCTCCCATGCGGATCACCAATACAAAGTAAACGATGACCGCCACCACCACAGACACAAAAAGTGCCAGAATATTGACCGGGAGAAGTGCATAAAGTC
Source organism: Lachnospiraceae bacterium (assembly GCA_017622575.1). GTDB lineage: Bacteria > Bacillota > Clostridia > Lachnospirales > Lachnospiraceae > Suilimivivens. The sequence continues at coordinate 54,323 of JAGAQU010000064.1, read as the reverse complement.
CATGATAAACACCGAATGCCACCACTCCCATCACTGCTGCGGAAAGGAAGGGTTTTAAAAAAGTATTCCCCATCTCCTGTCTGTATTTGAGATTTTTCCGGATGGAAATACTGTTAAAAATACTGATCAGCAGGGAATAACATGCCATTGCAATAATATAGTAATAGGGCGCATAGGATTCATCCAGAAACAGTAACATGGCTGCCAAAGCACCGGACTGTATGGCCAGAGCCAACGCCGCATTGATGAGAGGACTGTTTAATTTGCCGATGGACTGCAGCACCGCGTTGGATAAGGTAGACATGGAATAAAACACCACACTGACTGCCAGTACGGAAAGCAAAGCCGACGACAGATCAATGGAGGATTTCTGCGGATACAAAACCCACATAATGGGCTTTGCAAGGACACCGATCCCCACTGCCGCAGGGATAGCGATCAGCATGGTCACCTTCATGGATTTTGCCACTTTCCCCTTGACTCCGTCCAAATCTCTCCTCGCAAAATCACTGGAGATTCCGGGGATCAGAGCCGTTGCCATGGCAGAGGCAAGGGCGATGGGAATATTAGAGATCTTAACCGCTTTTCCCGCAATCCCCATCTGGGATGCGATCAGTGTATCTGCAAGATTTTTCTGTCTCATTAAGATATTTTCATAAATGGTCTGATTGATAAATACATTGGCATTATAAATAAAAGTGCTTAAGATAAACGGCGTCACTACCATAATGATCATTTTCAGGACTTCCCCATAAGAATCATCAAAAGGAGTTCTGTCCCTCTTCACTCTCCTGAGAATCATCTTGCGATTCAGCGCATACATGCCAAGCATAAAGAGAAGCGCCGTCAGCACACCGACACCGGTACCGATGGCTCCTCCGGCTGCTCCACAGGAAAGCTGCTCGCTCTCCGGTCTGCTGCTCATGGCCTTGGTCAGTAAATATGCCATCAGAATACTGAAAACAGCATTTAAAATCTGCTCCACGATCTGTGACAGGGATGTCTGCACCATGGATCTGTGAGCCTGGAAATAGCCCCTCAAAACGCCTAAAATGCCGCTAAAAAAGATAGTAGGAGCCAACACCTTAAGCGGAAGCACGGCATACTCTACCTGCACCAGCAATCCTGCCCCGAAAAACACAAATAAGCTGGCAATACCACCTACTACCAGCACATAAATCAGCGCACATTTAAAAATTCGATGCGCATTTCGATATTCTTTTGCCGCAAGTTTCTGGGCAATCACTTTGGAAATGGCGGAAGGAATGCTGTAGGAGGATATTAAAAGCACAATGGTATAAGCATTGTACGCCATATTGTAATATCCGATTCCTTCATCTCCGAGAATGACTGCCATCGGACTGTTATATAGAAGTCCGATAATGCGGACGATGATTCCGGCCACAGCCAGAATCCCCGCCTGCATAATCATTCCATCATTTTTTTTGCTTTGAGGCATTTGTGTTACGCTCCAAAATATTCCATTTTATTTAGATGATGACCCAACGATTTTGCTCGTATACATTTCGTTCACAGTTACTATTACATTATATTTTTTGCCAAACATTTCGTCAACAGTAAATCTGATATCTCCCTTTGCTATAAAAATAAACTGATCAGTCTTTCAATTTCACCAGTACCTAAAGGCATTGCTGATGTTTCATAGGTCACGAAAAGATTTATTCCAAGAACCAATCCTGCCTTTTTATATTCATTAAATTTCCACATATTATGGACAACATAATCCGGATTATCCATCATCCCAAGATGTTCCCAATAAAATTCTTTTCTCTGCTTTCTATTAAGAACCATAAAATCCGGATAGAGTTTTTTACCGATATCCACTTCAACCGGACACTCATATCTATATGGTATGTTATTATCATTAAGAGTATTAGCAATCAGAATCTCACTCTTGGATCTGACACGTTCTCCGCGTTTTGTATAGAATTCTGTTTTGTCTTCTGCGTCAAATTCAAGACCTTTATATGTGACAGCTTCCCACATTTTTGCATATGTACTATCATCCACATTAATTGGATGGATCAGTTTTTTCAGTCCTTTATTTAACGACTCATATGTATGAATAATTGCGTCGGAATGATTAAGTTTATTAATCTTCTCAAGTGCAGTTAGTTCCTTAGATACAGCTGTATGCAGTTTTTCATAATATTTCTTATTTGCAAGCTGCTCCTTTATATCCTGCTTAGACCTGTCAAGATAGGTTCCGCTCTTATCCTGGGGAGATTCTCTCCTATAATAGCGAAAGCTGTTAGGCGTTGTTCCCGGTGCAATCAATAGATTTCCTGCAGGCATATTTTTTAATTGTTTCTCAAGATAATCCTTTACCTTATTCAGATAGCTGATTCGTTCACATACCTGATCAGCGAACGTAAATTTCTTAATATAATTGTTTTTCTTTTCCATATATCCCCTCTGTGACAGTATCGCGATGTATTGAATATCAGTACATTACATATTTGATAAGTTTTGATCAATTTCTGTAATGCTTCTACTTCCATTCTCAAATAAATAATGGCAGAAAGTTACATATTTAATATGTTTTTGGGATTTTATGTAATCTTGAATTACTCCTTATATCGCAAATAGCATCAAAACATTACATATTTGACTTGTTTATTGAATTTTATGTAATCCTGAACTGCTCCTGCTATCGTACGTGGAAGTAAAATGTTACATATTTAGCGCATTTCTTGGAATTTCTGTAATGTTGGTGTGCTTAAGTCCTGGCAAGATGAGGACTAACATTACATATTTGAATGAAAATAGAATAAATCTGTAAGGTTGTATGATTTTAGGTCATCACCAACCTTACAGATCGCTTTTTAGAACAAAAGTGAGATAACCAACCTATCCGATCAGCCAGTCATACATTTCCTGATATTTCTTCGCGGAAACATTCCAGGAGAAGTCAGCAGCCATGGCACGGTCAACAATCTTGTTCCATTCCCGCTTCTTCTCATAAAAGATCTTCTCTGCATAATAGATGGTTCCAAGCATCTCATGTGCATTATAATTGGTAAAGGAAAATCCGGTACCGGTACTCTCATACTCATTGTAAGGCTGCACCGTATCCTTTAATCCGCCTGTTTCCCTGACAATCGGCACAGTTCCGTAGCGGAGGCTCATCAGCTGGCTTAAACCGCAGGGTTCAAACAGAGACGGCATCAGGAATGCATCACTTGCCGCATATATCTTATGGGATAAGGCATCGGAATAATAGATATTGGCCGATACTTTATTATTGTACTTCCAGTCAAAATGGCGGAACATATTTTCATAGCGTTCCTCACCGGTGCCAAGTACCACTATCTGCACATTGCTCTGGCAGAGTTCATCCATAATATAAGCGATCAGATCAAAGCCCTTCTGATCTGTCAATCTGGACACAATGCCGATCATAAACTTCTTGTCATCCTGCTCCAGTCCAAGTTCAGCCTGAAGTGCCCGCTTATTCTTGATTTTTTCCTTGCGGAAGTTCATGGCATTGTAATTGTACTCGATATTCTTATCGGTTTCAGGATTGAAATCATCCGTATCAATTCCGTTTATGATACCGCGAAGGTCATGGCTTCTGGCCCGAAGCAGACCATCCAGATTTTCTCCATAAAAAGGTGTCTTGATCTCTTCTGCGTATGTAGGGCTTACGGTAGTAATCGCATCAGCATATACAATACCGCCCTTTAACAGGTTGGCATCCTTGTAGGCTTCCAGCTTATCTGGTGTAAAGTAATAGTCGGGAAGTCCCGTGATATCCTTTACTTCCTTTACGCTCCATTTTCCCTGGAATTTCAGATTGTGAATGGTCATAATGGATTTAATGCCCCGATAAAAATCGCTTCCCTGGAAGCGTTCTTTTAAATATACCGGGATGAGACCTGTCTGCCAGTCATGGCAGTGAATGATATCAGGTCTGAAATCGATCACCGGAAGGATAGACAACGCTGCCTTTGAGAAAAATGCATATTTTTCAATTTCAAACAGGGCATTGTCACTGTAAGGCTTAAAGCCGTTAAAAAAGCTTTCATTATCTATGAAATAATATTTGACTCCGTCTACTTCGGCATACAGGATACCGACATACTCATTTTTCCAGTGAAAGTCCATGTAAAAATGAGTTACATAGCTGAGTTTATCCTTCATTTCCTGTCTCATACAGGTATATTTGGGAAGGACTACTCTCACATCAAAATATTGCCTGTCAATACATTTGGGAAGGGAACCTACAACGTCGGCAAGCCCTCCCGTTTTAATAAATGGTACACCCTCTGATGCGACAAAAAGAATTTTTTTCATCACAAACCCTCCAATATTATTCTTAGATAATAGTATACAACATAAACCTAATCAATGAAAGAGAGAATTTGGAAAAACTCTGTCTGCGCAACTGTTATTATGTCTTTATTTCTTATATTGCAGCCTGATCCTGTCTGCGATCAGCGCAATGAATTCAGAATTGGTAGGTTTTCCTTTTCCTGTACTTATAGTATACCCGAAGAGATTATCCAGTGTTTCCATTTTTCCTCTGTTCCAGGCTACCTCTATGGCATGTCTGATGGCTCTTTCCACTCTGCTTGAAGTAGTCTGATATCTCTTTGCAATGGTAGGGTAAAGCACTTTTGTTATGGAGCCAAGCATATCCGGATCTTCCACCGACATCATGATCGCTTCTCTTAAGTACTGATATCCCTTAATATGAGCCGGCACACCGATCTCATGGATCATATCCGTTACGTCCTTTTCAAGGTCAAAAGTAAGCTTCTTCTCCTTACTCTCCTGTCCCCTGCTCTTTTTCTCTGATGATTTGCTTCCTGATGGTACAGTGATCATAATCTGGAATTCCCTGTTCATGGAAATCAGGTCATCCAGAATCTGATATACCTTATCCGTATCCTTTATCGCAGTTAAATTAAGCTGTTCCATCACAATTCCTCCATATTTTTCAAATCTTGCTACAAAAACATTATAAAAAACATGAAACGCCCATTCAACTGTCATCCGTCGTCAAATACTCCCAGTTTACGCCTATTTCAGCTCCATTGCTACTTTTATCTTCCCTTTGCGCCCCTCTATTTTCGCCATACTTCCCGTAATCAGCGGCATGGTAGGTGACAAATGACCGAGATCCGCATCCAGAATTACCGGAACATGATATTTTTCCGCAACGGAAAGGACAGCACCCAGATGATCAAGATTCATCATTGTCTCACCGTTTAATGGCCTGCCGATGAGAAAACCCTTCACATTGGAAAACCATCCTGCATTTTCCATCTGCCACATAGCCCGCCTTATCGAAAACACATTCAGATCACAGGCCTCCAGAAACCAGATGATCCCGTCCTCCTGATAGTTCTCTGTAAAATCCCTTACCTTGTCAAATTTAGTCCCAAGGAAATTCACAAGGCAGTCCATGCAGCCTCCCAACAGTCTTCCTTCCACTACGGTTTCTTCCGTTTTTTTCAGAACACCCTGCGCATCCGGTGCAAACATTTTGATAGAAAGCGGTTCTGTACAATTGTACGGAAGAAGGGGATGTTCCTCATCCTTCAGACTCTCCTTCTCCCACGTGCCATAGCTCTCAAAGGACATTTTTTCCCCTTTCAACAAATCAAAGGCATCCGTGATGGAGGGATGCCATGGATCCATGCCAAAGGAAGCGGCGCAGGGACCGTAAACAGAAGCCGTATCGCACAGTGTGGTCAGAAGAAAGGTCATATTGGTATTGTCGGAATAGCCCATATACCACTTAGGTTTCGCCTTTTTTACCGCTTCAAAATCCACATAATTTAAGATTTCGCACATCAGTTCACCGCCGCCGCAGGAGATCAGGCAGTCATTTTTTTCACTGATATAATATTCTGTCAGTTCCTCCCCGCATTTCTCCGGCGTATTGCTGATTCCAACGCCATAGTCCGCATAACAATTGGGACCAAGGTCAAGGTGATAACCGGCCGCCTCCCATTTTTTCTTTGCATTCTCAAATGCGGATCTGTAAGGCTCTATGCTACATCCAAAGGAAGGAGCCACAAATCCGATGGTTCCGTTCTGCTTTAAAAATTCAGGATATCTCATTCTCTCTTACCTCTTTTCTTTCCAAAAATGACCGGGATCAGTATGACCGTCACAAGAACAACCGCTGCTACCGCGATCAGTACTGCTTTCAGACTTCCGTCAGCAGGATTTTTCAGTGTCATCTGAAGCTCTCCGTCCGGCGTATTGACAGGATAAAGTTCCTGCTCTTTTTTGCCAGGGCCATAGCTTGTTTTCAGATTTTCATTTTCGGGATCATCCACACAGACCCATCCCTTCATTCCATAATAGTATCCGATATAAGTCCACCTAAGTCCGTCCCTGTCCGTATAGAGGTATTCATATGTGGGTACTTCATTCTCATTCCAGTATTCCGGGAGGGTACTTTGGAGCTCCTCCGAACCGGGATAGGTCCATATCAAGATTTCATTTTTTATTTCATAATCATCCAGTTCTCCGGCATACTCTTTAAACTCATTCCTGTGTTCCGCCCGAAAATCGCCCTCGTTATATATTTCCGCAAAGTTTTCCATAGGAGCCCAGCCGTTATACACTTCCTCCCTCACAGTCTCTCCCTCTTCCTGCTTAAAACTGTGCAAATCCACCGCGCCCCATAGATTCCCTTTCCGGTCATTCCACACGCAGCCGATATATACTGCCTTTCCGTTTTTGATCTTCGCCACTTCTTTTCCTGATAAAGGGGATTCATAGACAGTCACAAATCCCTCTTCACCGTTGGTCAAGTAACTTTCATTTATCGGTTCACACTCTTCCCAGTGCTGCTCATAAAAGTCACCGAAGGGCTCCCAGATCGCATCTGCCCTGGCAGTCAGGGAAGGAAATATCATAAACATTGCCACAAAAAATATCAGCAGGGACAGGTAATTTTTTCTCATTTTCTTTTCCTCCGTTTTTTATTGTCAAAGCAGTAATCCGACACCATAGGATACCAGATTGCAGCAGAAAGAACATAGGAATCCTTTCCTCATATAGGTACTGTATTTATTGTAATAAAAGCCTTCTGCCAATATCGCCATTCCTTCCAATATCATCTGTAAGGAAACTCTGTCACCTGTCAGTGTGGAGACAAGCACCACGGCAGGATTGGTGAGAATATTGACAAGAAAAACCAAAAGCAGATCTTTTCCCTTTGCCTGAAAAAGAAATGCCACAGGAAATTCTGTGACCAAAGTCAAAAGTAGCGAGATGACAAGCTTAAGAAACAGTTCATTCATGTTTTTTCCTCATTAACCCATAGCCTGCTTCCAGTATAATCAGGGAACAAAAGCCAATCCCCGCAAAAAGAGCCGGTGTGCTGGCGCGATAACCAAAATAAGCCGGAAGATATCCAATAAAAATGGCAAACGTCAGGATTCCGAACGCAAACCCTCTGTATCTTTCAAGAATGTCTGCTGCCAGATAAAGGGTAATGGGCATGGTCATATTAAAGAAGAAAAGTCCCAGCACACCGAATATCATATGACCGGAAAAGCAAAAACAAAGCATGGAGAAAACCATGGAAAACAGCATTGTCTTTTGCATTCCGAATTTGTCAGCCAGAATACCTCCCCAAGCCTTGCCAAACACGACTCCCATAAGCCCAAGGATCCCTCCCGCAATCTCTTTTTTCCATGGAAAGCTGTATACCATGCCAAGATGGGATCTCAAAACCACCACAAAGAAGAAACAAAGCAGTGCGATCAGGCATGATTTCCCCGGAAAGGTCATAGGTTCTATCGCCGAAGGCTTATTCCCGCCGGAAACGCCGCCATACATCTCTTTTGACCGATACAGCAGCAAGCCCGTACCAACCAATAAAATGAAATAAGGAAATGCATACGGTACCACATCCGCTTTTCCGAACAGGCTTCCAAGGAAGATTCCTATGGCTCCGGGAGACACAAAAATGCCGAGAGGAGAAAGTTTCCCCTTCCCTTTTTCCAATATTTCAATGCCACCGCCAACATGAAACAGGCAGTTGCCAAGCCCTGTAAGAACAACAGCTCCCATCTCAGCGCCGAAGCCGTGCCGCATTCCGGTTAATCCATAGATAAGGGGAATCGTTGCGGTCAGAAGACAGCCTGCTGCAGCAACAAGGTTGTTCCTTTTCCATCTGTCTGCCAGAAGTCCGAAAGGCATCTGTAAAGCAAAGGCACAGAAATTGTATATCAAAAAATAGTAGTATAAGTTTTCACTTTCTGACAACATACCAAGGAGAAAGAAGGCACAACAGAAATCTACAAAGAAATGAAGTGTTCCATAAATTGCCGTTACCGCTCTTTGCCCGTTCATCTGTCTGTTCCTCTCTCCTTAGTTGTTTTTTTACCATATTCAGTTTATCCGCTATCCTATCACCTGTCAATTTATGATGCAACTTTGATGCAAAAATGATGCAAAATGGATACAACTTTGATGCTACTTTGATGCATGGGTATTGTATTTTAATGTCAGAAAGTAAAAAAGAAATGAAAACATATGAGGTAAACGAATATGAAAAAGAAAAGAAAATGGCTGTGTATGCTTCTTGCATTACTTATTTTTGTCTCATCCGCTCCTGTGGCCTTAGCCAAAGAAAACAACGCAGAGGATCAGGACAGTATTTTAGCACCCTACTTTGTTGTGGAAAGCAGTGATTCCTCCGTTGTCTGCTTTCCCCTAAAAGGAACGGATGTAACGGTCAATATTAACGGTATGATCGCTGAAACCTATGTGATCCAGACCTATGCAAATGAAGGGAAAACTCCCATCAATGCCAAATATGTTTTTCCCGCATCCACTGATGTCACTGTTCATGGCATGACAATGCAGATCGGCAATCAGATGGTCACCGCACAGATCAAAGAGCGGGAAGAAGCAAACCAGAAATTCGAGCAGGCCAAAAGCGAAGGAAAAAGTGCTTCTCTTCTGGAAGAACAGCGGCCCAATGTGTTCACAATGGATGTTGCCAATATTATGCCGGGTGACATCGCCAGAATTGAACTCCACTATACCCAGCTGATCACGCCTTGCGAGGGCACTTATGAATTTGTTTTTCCAACGGTAGTCGGCCCCCGCTACATGAGCGCCTCAGAGGATGCTTCCGATGATCATAATCATTTTGTTGGGACACCCTATCTGCCCGATGGGAAAACTCCCGATCAAACATACAACATAACCGTCAATCTCTCTACCGGAGTTCCCATCACGGAGCTGACATGCAAATCGCATGAAATAAATGTAGTAAAAAGTACAGAAGCCTCTGCACTGGTCACCCTGTCCAACCCTGAAAAATTTGCGGGAAACCGTGATTTTATCTTAAATTACAGACTGACCGGAGATGAGATTCAGAGTGGTCTTTTGCTAAGCAAGGGAAACGGTGAAAATTACTTTATGCTGACAGTGCAGCCGCCGGAACACTTCGAGCCGGAGGATATCGCCAGACGGGAATACATTTTTGTCCTGGATGTATCCGGCTCCATGAATGGCTATCCCCTTGATACAGCCAAGGTTTTGATCCGGGATCTTGTTTCCAATCTCCGGGAGGCGGATTCCTTTAATCTGATCCTCTTTTCCGGTTCCTCGGTTCAGATGTCGAAAAAATCCGTGCCTGCCACAGAGGAAAACATAAAGAAAGCATTGAATCTTATTGACAAGCAGGAGGGTTACGGCGGGACCTCCCTCACCCCTGCCTTGGAGGATGCTATTGCCATCCCTTCCAAACATAATATTGCCAGAAGTATTGTGGTGATCACAGACGGTTATGTCTCCGGCGAGCAGAATGCATTTGATATCATCAATGACAATATGGACAAGGCAAACTTCTTCTCCTTCGGCATCGGCAACGCGGTAAATGAATACCTGATCAAGGGTATCGCAACAGCCGGTCTTGGAGAATCCTTTATTGTCACAGACGCCGAAGATGCTATTGCCACTGCAGACCGGTTCCGCACCTATATTCAGTCTCCTCTTCTTTCGGACATTCAAATTACTTATGACGGCTTTGACGTGTATGATGTAGAGCCTTCTGTCCCCTCCACTTTGTTTGCCCAAAAACCCATTGTACTTTTTGGCAAATGGAAGGGAGAACCCAAAGGGACCATTACTATAACCGGGAAAAAGGGAAAGGAAGACTATATACAGGAAATCAAGGCAGAGAATGTCACAGCTTATGAAAAAGGGGATGCCGTCCGCTATCTTTGGGCAAGAATGCGCCTCGAGCGGCTGATGGATTACGGCTACAGCAAGGATGATCCTTCCGTAAAGGAAGAAGTAACGCAAATCGGACTTGACTACGGCATCATGACTCCCTACACCTCATTTGTTGCGGTGGTGGAAGAAATCAGGAACCCGGAGGGAGAAAGCACTGATGTGAACCAGCCCCTTCCCCTGCCTCTTCAGGTATCCAATCTTTCCGTAGGCGGTGGTTACAGAGCGTATTCGGAGCCGGGGGAAATTGTTCTGATTGCGGCATTCATCGGTGCCATGCTGATCGGTGGGATGCGTCACCGAAAACGCCGCAATATAATTGCCTGACAGTTGTTCCGATTTTATTATTGATTCATAAAAAGAAAGAGGTATGTGATGAATTTGTGTAAGCTGAAAGAAACCGTTCAAAAAAATAATATCTATTATCTTATGGGGATTCTCACACTCCTCTTTCTGAAGCTTTTTTACGCCAAGGCCTCCTGTGAAGCCTTGCGATGGATTCTTGGCCCCACAGCACGATTTGTGACACTCATGACCGGTATTTCCTTTTCCTATGAACCGGACATGGGCTATGTAAACCACAGTCTGAAATATGTGATCGCGCCCTCCTGCAGCGGTGTCCGGTTCCTCATCATTCTCATCGCCATGCTTATTTTTTCCTTTGTACACCGCGCTAAGAAGGGCTTCCTATGGACAGTCCTAAGCCTTCCGGCTTCCTATGTGCTGACTGTTTTGGTTAATGTCCTTCGAATCATCTTGTCCATTTATGTCCCTCTATTTCTCGGACAGACAGGATTTTACAGCAGTTCTCTTACACAGGATACTCTTCACACCGCTATCGGCACTGCGACGTACTTTGCATCTCTCCTCGTAATTTATCATCTGACAGACACTTATTTTGTGAAACCTTCCGGCAAACAGAAAAAAAGCAGAAACCTGCAATATCTTGTTCCTGCTTTCTGGTATTTTATGATCGTACTCGGAATCCCTTTTCTCAACCACGCCTCTACAAAGGGTGGCGAAAAATTTACGGGATATGCAACACTGATATCATTTGTATGTCTCCCCATACTACTCCTGTTTTGCCTGATAGGTACAATCAGGAAACACTCTAAAGTTCTTTTGCCATGAAGATGACATGCTCGCAGCACATGAAACCGTTCTTCTCATAAAACTTCGGTGCCGGGGCATATTTATTTGTGGACAAAGTGATGCCTGCGAGCTGTTTTTCCTCTATGTATTTTTCTACTTCCTTCAAAAGTGCCGTTCCGATCCCGCAGCCCTGCCTTTCCGGCGTCACGAACATCTCCTCAATAAACACTTCACTGTTGTTCCACCATATCTTTTCGTGGGCAAACAGACCGGCGATAATGACAGAATCCTCCTCTGCCACATAGCCTACAAACTTACTGTGCCCGAAGAAATCCCGCAGATAATTCTCTGCTACCGCTTTCGTCCATCTGCACATCCACAACTCATTGTTATAGACACTGCAAAGAATATCGGCACATGCCGGGATATCTGTTTCCTTCAATTCTCTTATGATCATATTTTTTCTCCTTTTCTCAACTGCCTTGGTGTTATTCCCGTAATTTTTCTAAACGTTTTTGCATAAAAGCTTGTTCCCGAAAAGCCTGTTTCATAGGCAATCTCAGTTATTGTCTTATCGGTGCTCTGCAAAAGTTCTATGCTCTTGGCGATGCGGTAGTGCCTTACATAATCGATGGGAGTCACATTTACATATTTTAGAAAGAGCTTTGTACATGCTGTTCTGCTTACTCCTCCCTCTCTGCAGAGCTGATTGAGGTTGATTCTCTCCTTATAATGCTCCTGAATATAAAGAATCATCCTCTTGATGATTTCAAGGCCACCATCGTATTGCTTATTTTTTGATACACTCCTTGGAAGATTGTCATACAAAAGCTTCCAGATATCACAGACAACCTTCAACATTTCGAGTTCGCAATCCTTCTGAACCGAGAGCTCATAAAGTTTGGTAAGCCTTGTAAGCACCTCTCTTTCCCAGATCACACTTTCATGCAGTATCACATACGGAACAGATGGATTGGAAATTATGGGATAGACAAACTTTTTTCTATATGCTTCGAGGAGCAGAGCAACATCGGCTGAAAAATAACGCAGTCAAGCTCACAGTCCTCATCACCTGCTGTGATTACATGGAACTGCCTTGCATTCACAAAGATTCCCTCCCCCTCCTTCAATTTGATGATGCAATCGTCAAGCTGATAGAAGGTACTCCCCTTTTTTATAAATACAAATTCCACATCGCTGTGCCAGTGCATCGTCATTCCCGTAAAAATGATCTTTCCGGGGAAAAAATTGCGTCTGCAAAAAAGCGGGAAATCAGGATTATTATAACGGATATTTTCTGAGCCGTCCCCTTTTATATCCGGTATATCTGAATATTTGGGATAATGATAGTTTGTTTTTTTCTCACTCATTCCCTCTCCTTTCTTCAGCATTCCATTTGATGGTTTGATTATATTACATCTGTCCTTTGACTACTATCACTATAGCAACGTAATTCTGAAACTTTTTACCGCAATGACAGTATTCTCTGCGCGGCAAATTTCCCCATAGCCGCTGCCGTGGGAAGTCCGCCCGCACCCATCAGCCACTGGCTTGCAAGCATCACGTTGGAAAGGTCTTTTATTTTTCCCGGTATGTTGTGATTCTTTGCCTTTTTTGTCTCAATAAATCCCATATAGGCACCGTGATAGGCATAGCAGTAACGATAATAGGTGGCAGGTGTCCACACATCCAGAATCTTTACCATCCCTGCCAGATCGGGATATCTGTCAAGAAGCCTTCCAAAGGTATGACTCACATCACTTGCACAGATCACATAATCGGCTTTCACCGTATCACCGCTTGTAAGTTTGATCCCTTCTGCTCTTTTTCCGTTTACCAGTACCTTTTCTACCTCTGCTCCTGTGTGAAGCTTTCCCCCGAGTTCTTCATATCTTTTTACCATCCGCAGTACCATCTGCAGGGAGCCCCCTCTGGGAATATCTCCGTTTCCGCTTGTCACTGTGGCATAAGAAACCACAAAGGCGTATGCCTGATACCCCGGCGGCATGTAATCGATAAGTGCCTGTCTGATCAGAGGATGATGAAACCGCTCTGCCAATTCCCTGATGTCCATTTTTCCATACTGTTTCATGACTTTTCCCATATCTGTCATGGACATGCCAAGCTTCATAAATTCAATGGGATTCATCATGTCAAAGGACTTATCCACCGGCACAGTCATGCTTTCTGCAAGCAAAACCGCATCCATCAGCTTGTTGATCTCATCCTGATCCTCTGGGGACAGCGCAAGCAACTCCAGTCTTGTCCGCTCCTTATCTCTCCACAGGGTAAGGGTCTCCCCGTCAAGCTCTGAGGTGTAAAATTTTTCTTTATGATACAGCTCTACGCCCTGTCCCAAAGCCCCAACTTCCTTCCAGAGCTCATGTAGACCGCTTCCTTCCCTGGTTCCTGTCAGCCAGTGAATGCAGTTGTCTATGAAATATCCCTCTCTTTTCCAACCCGTGCACTGTCCTCCCGGAATCTGATTTTTCTCATAAATTTCAGTTGGAATTCCGGCTTTCTGCAAGTAAATACCGGCGGTGAGACCGGAGATTCCTGCCCCTATAATCACAACCTTTTTCATTCCTTTTTCCTCCTCACAATATCAACAATCCATGCACTCTCCGGCAGTTCTGTTTCCGGATGTGCTGCATACTGTTCCGCAATACCCTGAATACTGCACCAGAAGGCATTGGAAAGCGCCAGCGGATTTCCCTCCCGGATGCTCCCTTCCTTCTGCCCCATCTCTATAATCGGTACAAACTGCTCTATGGTATTTACTTTCAGTGCAATTTCCCTTATGTACTCCGGTGTTCCTTCGCTTCTCTGGGCATTCGCCATGAGAACAAACATTTTTGCAATATTGGGCTGATCCTTCATGACAGAAAACAATGCTTCCGTAAACTGTTCAAAAAAGTCTATGGCCCTTTCGCAAGTTTGGGATGCCGGATAAGTTGTACCCGCAAGACCCATTGTCACCAGTTCCTCATAGAGTTTTTCCTTTGACTCAAAATAATGGAACATAAGTCCCACACTCATGGAAACGCGCTGTGCGATGTCGGAAATTTTTGTAGCCGCATATCCTCTCGTCACAAACAGATCAAGGGCCGCATACAAAATTTCCTGCCTGCGCTGTTCCTTCTGCTCCTTCCTGACTCCCATTTCCCGTTTTGCTTCCTTTCTTTTCAATATATCAATCGAAAGTATGTTGAACTTCATTTCATTGAATTTATATTCAATATTTTTATAACATAAAAGCAGCCTTTTGTAAAGCAGCTTCTTATTGACAAACTAATGTTTTCTCTATACTATAATTTTCAAAGTAAAACAACATCATATCTCCTGTTACATTTGTTCGTTTTCTTTATTTATATTTTCATATTCCACCTTATTTCAAAAAGCATTCCATTTAAAAAAAGAAGGAAGTCGCACACTATATACACACAGATACAATCGTCGTATAAAACGCTCGAAACTCAAATTCATGATTTGAAAGAGCAGATCATTAAGTTACCACCCGGCACTCTGATCTGTTGAATCCCATGTTTTTAATATATACTGGGCACAGTAAAATATTTTTTCAACATATGCCCATTAAGGTCATTTTTTGAAGAAATTCGAGCAAATCCGTACCTTAATGGGCACATAGCAACAATTATTTAGCTTAGACCCACCGCCGCGCCTAAACTTTCACATCCCACCACGCCGGGGTATACATCGGGTAGACACAGGCTCAATGAGAAAGCATGTTTTCTATGAAAATCCCATACCCTTTCGTGGAGTCCTGCACAAGAACATGGGTTACCGCTCCAATAATCTTGCCGTTCTGGATGATGGGACTTCCGCTCATTCCCTGGACGATCCCTCCTGTGACAGAGAGAAGCTCCGGGTCTGTGATCTTCAGCACGATTCCCCTGTTGATATTATCATTCTGAAGATTGATATCCGTGATCTCTACATCATATACTTTCGCTTCATCGCCAATGGAACAAATGATCTTCGCAGGTCCTTTTTCAATTTCCTGTTTTAATCCTATGGGCATATAATCATAAAGACTGCTTTCCACCGTTTTCTGTGAACAGATGCCAAAGATTCCTTTCGTTGTGTTTTCCGTGATGGTTCCCATTATGTTGCTGTCGTCATATTCAATAAACCCGGTAAGCTCTCCCGGAGATCCGTTGCTTCCTCTTGTGATGCCTATGATTTCCGTGTGGTACAGTGTACCGCTCTTAAGGGACATGAGTGTACTGGTGTCCACATCATTGATGCCGTGACCGAGAGCCCCAAATTGACCGTTTTCATCCACATAAGTCATAGTCCCCACACCCTGGGCATTATCACGAATCCAGATTCCCATCTTATATTCCCCGTTTTCATTTAACTGGGGCTTTGCCATCACATATAATTCTTCCTCTCCCCGCCTAATCTTGAAGATAACGTCCTGTCCCTCACAGCATCCTATCTTTTCCATTAACTGTTTTTTTCCCGTAATCTCCTCATCATTCATTTCCAGAATATAATCTCCTGTCTTCATAATATATTTTGCAGGGCTGTATGTCTGTCCGTCCTCTCCTTCGAATTCTCCGATTCCTACGACGAGTACGCCTTCCGTTTTTACGTAAATTCCTATGGGAATGCCGGCAGGCTTTAGGCGTATGTCCTGAATCACCTCAACATCCACATTCTTTAAGGGGATCACGCCGAACAGCTTCACCTGCATTTTGTAATTTTCGATCTGGTTCGCCTTTACAGTCACAGGAGATCTGAAATCGATGACCAGACTTTCCGTATCCAGATTACTCTTCGCCTGACTGCTTGCCTGCACCGCATCTTTATAGATTTCGCCGGACGCAGGCAGTCTGAAATCAAGTGTCTGCTCCACACCCGCCTTTACCATGATGGTAGAGGGCACTGTGCACCACATACAGTAGTAAGCAGATGCAAGGGTAAGTAAGGTTCCAAAGCTCAATATGATATATAAAACAGTTCTGTAAACGCCTGCCTTTTCACTATTTAAATTCTCTATCTGCTCCAAATTTTCACATCCTTTTATCCATTTTTTATGAAAAAAAGAGGCATACAAATGTATGTCTCTTTTAGTATGTGGAAATCCTATTTTTTTATTTTGTCAATTCTTGGTTTTTTGAGCCATTTCCCTCATTTCACGGGCATTTGTCATAACAGCCTCAGTCACACTTCCGCTTCCTAAAAGCCTCGCAAGCTCCGAAATACTCTCCTCCTCTGAAAGCCTCTTGATGTCTGTGACCGTTCTCTCCTGCTTCACCTGCTTTTCGATCAGGTAATGAGAATCAGCCATGGCAGCAATCTGGGGCAGATGGGTAATGCAGATAATCTGATGTCCACCGGCAAGCTTTCCAAGCTTCTCCGATACCTTCCATGCCGTCTTGCCACTGATTCCCGTATCAATCTCATCGAAGATCAGCGTATCTGTTCCCTCTTCATCCGCAAATACGGTTTTAAATGCAAGCATGATCCTGGAAAGTTCACCGCCGCTGGCAATCTCTGCAAGAGGCTTTTTCTTTTCTCCCGGATTGGTGGAAATCATAAAAGTGATTTTATCATAACCGTCCTCTGAAACATGTTCTTCCTCCGGTTCCACTTCTATGGAAAAATCAACATCGATAAAATTCAAATCTTCCATTGCTGCAGAAAGCTTCAAAGACAGTTCACCTGCAGCTTCCACCCGAAGCTTAGACAGCCGGCTGCAGTCAGAAAGAAGCTCTCTCTTCTCTTTTTGCAGTTTTGCCTGAAGCTGCGCCAAATATTCTTCATAGCTCTCAAGCTGACTAAGTCTCTTTTTCTTGTCATCAAATGACTGTAAAACTGATTCAATGGTTCCGCCGTATTTTCCTTTTAAATGGTTTAAAACATTCAGGCGCTCCTGTGTCTTTTGAAATTCTTCTTCGTCAAATTCCAGGCTTTCTCTGTAATCTGACAGGGAACGGTTAAAATCATTTAATAAATTATCAATATCGGAAAGCTGATCAAGAAGAGGACTGATCTCCTCATCAAAGCTTACGATATTTTTCAGTTCCCGAAGTGCCCTTCCGATTGTCTCTCCCGCACTCCCGTCATCCTCATAACCGGTCATGCCATGGACAACCGTCACCGTCTCTTTCATCCGCCTTGCGTTGCTCATTCTGCGATATTGCTTTTCCAGTTCTTCATCCTCTCCCGGAATCAGGGCTGCCGCCTCAATTTCATTCACTTCATAGGATAAAAGATCCATTTCCCGACTTCTTGCATTTTCATCAAGATGATTGGAGGAAAGATCCTCCTCATCCCGCTTATAGCTTCTATAACGCTCCTTCAGTTCTCTCTTTAATTCTGTCACACTGCCTCCGGCATAATCGTCAAGCAATTCCTTGTGTTTAGATGCTTTCAAAAGGGACTGATGCTCATGCTGTCCGTACATATCCAGCAGAAAACCGGAAAGTGCTTTCAGTTGTCCGCTGCTGACGGTCTCGCCGTTTATCTTGCAGACACTGCGTCCTGCCATGATCTTTCGCTGCAGGATCAGTATACCGTCTTCTTCCGGTAGATCCATCTCCTTTAGAATTTCTCTCTGCTTCTCATTTAAAGAAAACACAAGCTCCACCAGTGCATAGTCAGCACCGGTTCT
This sequence comes from Lachnospiraceae bacterium, assembly GCA_017622575.1. GTDB lineage: Bacteria > Bacillota > Clostridia > Lachnospirales > Lachnospiraceae > Suilimivivens. Next base: position 36,352 of record JAGAQU010000064.1, on the reverse strand, counting down.
GATATATTCCTTATCTGCTTTCGCGCCAAGAGCCAGATTGATGGAACCGATAATGATGGATTTGCCGGCACCCGTTTCACCCGTTAATATATTAAGTCCCTTTGTAAAATCTACTTCTGCTTCATTGATCAATGCCAAATTTTTTACATGTAAACTTTCAAGCATTTATCTAATCCTACCCTTCTTGTTTTCCGAAGGAAAATGGGTTATTCCTCTAATACACTCTGTATCTTATTCATTACAATTTCCGTATCTTCCGTTGAGCGCACTGCCATCATAATCGTATCATCACCTGCAATGGATCCAACAATCTCCTTCAGCTTCATGGCGTCAATAGCCGCCGCAACGGCCATTGCCATCCCGGATACTGTTTTCACCACAAGAATATTCTGGGCCCTATCCATGGAAACAAAACCATCCTTTAACACTCTGATATACTTATCGCTTAAATAATGATCATTGTGAATAAGGATCGTATATTTCTGTTTTCCGCTTCCCGTAGAAATCTTAGAGAGCTTCAGTTCCCTGATATCTCTTGACACAGTTGCCTGCGTAACAGCATAACCGGCCTCCTTAAGTCTGTCTGCCAGTTCCTCCTGCGTCTCAATTTCATATTCTTCAACCAGTTCTTTAATTTTCTGATGTCTGCTCTTTTTCATTCTCTCTTCCAATCTCAGTCCGATAATTCGACTCGCAAAGCTTGTCGGTGTTTGATTTTCATTCAGATTATGCCATCTTATTGTGAAGGCTCTCCAGAAAGCTGACCTTGTTCAGTTTAACGATTCCCGTTGTTTTCTCGGAACGTTTCATTACAATCCTGTCGCCGGTACGAAGCGTCACTCTGTGACTTCCGTCAAAAATTGCCTCCACTTCCTGCCTGGCACCATCATGTCCTTCTTCAATAGTAATAGTAACCTCATCCTCCGGTGAAAGTATAATACTGTTGTGCTGCATAGAATGAGGACAAATGGGAGAAATCACCATGATCTCCGCCTTAGGATCTACCACCGGTCCTCCCGCCGAAAGATTATAGCCGGTAGATCCGGTAGGTGTCGCCACAATAATTCCATCCGCACTGTACCTGTGAAGGAACTGCCCGTTCACGCTTATGGTAAAAGTAATAATCTGCAAGCTTCCTTTTCTTGTAATGACGATATCATTTAATGCCCTTGTAACATCCTTTGGTTCAGATCCGGAAAGATCATAGACATACCCTGCCAGCATCATACGCTTTTCGATTTCAAATTCCCCTGCGATCAGCTTTGACAAAGCACCTTCGATATCATCCTTATTCACTTCTGCCAAAAACCCCAAAGTGCCAAGATTGATACCCAAAAACGGAACTATAAGATCAGCCAGATCTGCAGCCGCCTGGAGCATAGTACCATCTCCGCCCAAGACAAGAACACAATCCACGTTTTCGTTTACCAGATTACTGTCCGTATAACCTTTTCCAACTTTCTTTGGACCCTGCTCCTGAATCCTGCAGGTCTTGCCACAGCCTACGAGATAATCCCTGATTCTGTGCGTCACCTCAAAATTCGGATCTTTAGACTGATTTGTAATAATATAAAAATCAGACATTTGATTATTTTTTTCCATATTCATCTCTAAGCTACAACTCCTCATGAGCCAGCTGCACTGTTTTTACTACGAGGTTTGCCATTTCCTGCGAAGAGGAATAACCGCTTTTCTCTTCTATTATGCTTTTTAACTGTTTTTCCGCTTCCGGCTCCGTCAGATTCATTGTGTTCAATGTCCTTTGACTGTTTTTGCGAAGATGCACCAGATACTCAATATTGCCTTCAGGTCCCTTAATAGGGGAAAAATCAAGATGAAGAATCTCAAAACCAAGGAGATCTGCAAAATCAACGACCTTCCTGATCACTTCCTCATGCACGGCAGGCTCCTTTACGACTCCTTTTTTCCCTACCTTCTCTTTTCCTGCCTCAAATTGCGGCTTGATCAGGCATACCATTTCACCATCTTCCTTTAAAAGCGCCCTTGCAGGCAACAGGATCTTTGTCAGTGAAATAAAAGACACATCTACCGATGCAAAATCCGGTTCATCCTCAATATCTTCCGGCACCATATAGCGGAAATTTGTTTTTTCCATGCAGACCACTCTATTGTCATTCCTTAGTTTCCAGTCAAGCTGACCGTGGCCTACATCTACGGAATACACCTTTTTTGCTCCGTTCTGAAGCATACAGTCTGTAAATCCTCCGGTGGATGCTCCGATATCCATACAGATCTTATCCGAAAGGAGTAATCCAAACTGTCTTATCGCTTTCTCAAGCTTTAAGCCTCCCCGGCTCACGTAAGGCAATGTACTGCCCCGAACTTCCAATTTGATTTTGGAAGGATCAAAGGTGGTTCCTGCTTTATCTTCACGCTGACCATCCACAAAAACATCTCCGGCCATAATAATAGCCTTTGCTTTTTCTCTGGAAGCCGCATAACCCTCCTGAACAAGTAATACGTCCAATCGCTCTTTCATTCGATATTCCAATCTTCCTGCAAAGATAACTACTTCATCTCTGCCAAAATCACATTTGTAATACTTTCTTCATCAATTCCGATTTCTTTTTTCAAAAGATCCACATTGCCATGCTCTACATACTCATCCGGAATTGCTATATTAATCAGTTTGCAGTCTGTTGTAAGACCGTCAAAATATTCTCTTACCTTTTCACCAAAGCCTCCGCTTGCCACATTCTCCTCCATGGTAACAAGAAATCTGTGATGCTTGGCCGCATATTCTACTGCATTTTCATCAATGGGTTTCACAAACCTCGCATTGATCACACTGCAGGAAAAGCCTTCTTCATGGAGACGCTTCCGCACTTTGACCGCCGTTTTTACCATACTGCCTACTGCCATGAGACAGATCTCATTCTCCAGATAAATTGCCTCCGCCTTTCCGAGTTCTATGGGCATTCTGTATTCCTGGAGTCCGGCATAAGCCTCTCCCCTGGGATAACGAAGAGCTACAGGTGCATTCAGACTAAGCGCAAATTTCAGCATATCGGAAAGCTCCCATTTGTTTTTGGGTGCCATTACATGCATACCGGGAATGGAGGACAGATAGGAGAGGTCAAAAATACCCTGATGGGTCTCACCGTCACTTCCCACAAGTCCTGCCCTGTCTATGGCAAATACCACAGGCAGATTCTGAATACAGACATCATGAATAATCTGGTCATAAGCTCTTTGCAGGAAAGAAGAATAAATGGCAACTACCGGTTTCAATCCTCCTGCAGCAAGACCTGCGGCAAAAGTAACCGCATGTTCCTCCGCAATTCCCACATCAAAAAATCTGTCAGGATACATGTTTCTGAAACGTTTCAGCCCCGTTCCGTCAGGCATGGCTGCAGTGATCGCCACCACCTTTTCGTCCCTTGCTCCCAATTTACACATAACCGTTGAAAAGATATCCGTATAATTGGCAGTGGTTCTCGGTTTTGTGGGAATCCCCGTCTCAATATCGAAAGGCTCTGCCCCGTGGAATCTTGCGGGATGGCGCTCTGCCGGTTCAAATCCCTTGCCCTTCTGGGTGATCACATGGACAATTACCGCATTTCTCACACGCTTTGCTTCCTGGAACATGCGAAGCATAGCAGATATATTATGACCGTCAACAGGTCCCAGATAGGTGATTCCCATGTCTTCGAAGAACATTCCGGGCACCACCAGCTGTTTGAAACTGCTTTTGGCCTTTCGAATGCCTTCCACAACCTTATTACCTTTCGGCATTTCTTTTAATGTATTATAAACACCTTCCTTAATATCAAGATAGGTATCTGCTGTACGAATATTATTCAGGTATTTGGATATTCCTCCTACATTTTCAGAGATTGACATATTATTGTCATTGATCACAATAATAAAATTGGTTTCCAGCTTGGCTGCATTGTTCAGTGCTTCATAAGCCATGCCACCGGTTAATGAGCCGTCACCGATCACGGAAATCACACTGTGCTTCTGTCCCTGAATATCCCTTGCCTTCACAAGTCCAAGACCTGCCGAAATAGAAGTAGAGCTGTGTCCCGTATCAAAGCAATCACAGTCACTTTCTTTTCTCTTGGGGAAACCGCTCATACCACCGTACTTTCGTAAGTTTTCAAAACCTTCTCTTCTTCCTGTCAGCAGCTTATGGGTATAGGACTGATGTCCTACATCCCAGATAATCTTATCATCCGGCAGATTAAAAGCAATGTGCAGCGCCATGGTGAGTTCCACTGCACCAAGATTTGATCCCAGATGCCCTCCTGTTTTTGAAATCTTCTCAATCAGAAACTGACGAATTTCCTCTGCCAATGCCGGATAATCTTCAGGTGTAATTTTTTTAATGTCATTCACCTTATTAATATTGTCGAGCAACATAAAAATACCTTCTTTTCTTAAGTCGAATTTCTATTTTTCTCTGTTTATCAGTGATGTTACCAGCTGAAGTAAAAATTCGTTTTTATTTTCAAAAGAACTTAAGATAGCAATCGCCTCTTCCGAAAGCCTTGCCACCTCTTTCTTAGATTCGGTAAGTCCCTTCAATGTCACATAGGTGAGCTTGTGATTCTTTTCATCGCTGCCAACCGGCTTTCCAAGAATCTCTGTGGTACTTGTAACATCCAGGATATCATCCTGTATCTGAAAAGCAATTCCGATATTGTAAGCTGCTTTCTCCATTTGGACCACCGCCTGTTCATCAGCTCCCGCCAGAACAGCTCCAATCATAAGTGCGGCCTGTATCAGTGCTGCGGTCTTGTTTTCATGAATAAACAAAAGAAGTTCTTCCGTGAGCGGATTCTTTCCGTCCTCCGCTTCAATGTCAGCAGTCTGTCCGCCGATCATTCCTCTCACACCCGATTTTGCTCCAAGAATCTGTATTGCCCTTGCTATCTTCCCTGAAGTCTCAAAATCCTTTGCATAAGAGAAAGCTCCCGCAGCAGTCTCAAAAGCCAGATTTAAAAGTCCGTCACCGGCAAGCACTGCCATACCGTCACCATAAACCGTCCACGTGGTTTTACGTCCTCTGCGGAATTCATCATTATCCATAGCAGGAAGATCGTCATGCACAAGAGAATAATTATGTATCATCTCAAGAGCTGCCATAAAGGGTTCTATCACATCTCCCTGTCCATGAAAAAGGCGAAAGCTCTCCTCCATCAGCATTGGGCGCAGGCGTTTTCCTCCTGCCAGCACACTGTAATTCATGGCCTGAAGCACCGTCTTCTGATAGCCCTCCTCCTTAGGAAGATACTTTCTGATCACTATCTCAATCTGTTCTGTTTTTTTCTGCAATTCCTCTTTAAAATTCATCTGTCTCACCATTCTCGTTTAAAACAAGGACCTTTTTCTCTACTTTGTCTATGGTTTCATTACATTTCTTAAGGAGCTCCATCCCCTTCTGATACTCCTTGAAAGACTGCTCAAGCGTAATGTCTTCTCTTTCCAGATCTGCTATGGTTTCCTCCAGCTTTAAAAAAACTTCTTCCAGATTAAAGGTTTCTTCTTCCTTCATAAATTATTCCTTTCCCGTAACAGCAGCGGATAGTTTTCCGTTCTTTACATAAATCTGCAGTCTGTCCCCAATATGAACCTTTGTAACATCCGTTACCGTTCTTCCCTCTTCATCCGACACATAGGAAAAGCCCTGATTCAGCTTGTCCAGAGGAGACAGTCCCTTTAATTTTTCTATATAAATTTCCAGTCTGTGACGCTTTTCCGTAATCTGTCCGTTCATGGCTCCCGTAAGCTTGTCCTCCAGATTAAGGAGCCATGTCTTCTTCTCCCTGATCTTTCCCAGAGGAGAATTCATTTTGATCTTAGCCTGATACGTCTGCAGACGGATTTTGTTCCATTCTATTTTATTTCTGATCAGCCTGTTTAAGATGTTTTCCTGTTCCTTTATTTTCTGCACAGTGAGCATCACATCAAATACCGCAAGCTCTGCTGCGGCAGACGGTGTCGGTGCGCGAAGATCCGCCACATAATCGATAATCGTGGTATCTGTTTCATGACCCACTGCAGAAATAATGGGAATACTGCAGTCAAAGACTGCCTGTGCCACACATTCCTCGTTAAACGCCCAGAGATCTTCAATAGAGCCTCCGCCCCGACCCACGATCATCACATCCACCTGTTTTTGTTCCAAAGCACGGATACCGTTAATAATACTCTGCGGTGCCGCATCCCCCTGCACAATGGCCGGATAAAGAATGATCTGCACATAGGGATTTCTCCTCGCGGCAATATTGATGATATCTCTCACTGCAGCTCCCGTGGGGGCTGTTACCACTCCGATGGTTCTGCTGTATTTTGGGATCGGCTTCTTGTACTCCGGAGCAAACATGCCGAGCTCACTAAGCTCTTTTTTCAGTTGTTCAAACTTTTCATACAGAGCACCGGCACCATCCTGCTCTATGCTCTTTGCATACAGCTGATACTTGCCGTCTCTCTCATATACATCCACAGTGCCCTGTACGACTACCTGCATTCCTTCCTGAAGCCGGAATGCAAGACCGGAACGGTTTCCTGCAAACATCACACAGGAGAGTGTTCCTTTCCCATCTTTCAGCGTAAAATAAATATGTCCCGAGGAATGATATTTACAGTTGCTGACTTCCCCTTTGACGGAAAGGTTCTGCAATAAGAAATCCTGGGAGAACATATTTTTAATATAGGAATTTATCTGACCGACGGTATATACATTCTGCATAAAAAAAGCCACCTTACGCAAATTTAGCCAGCACGCCGTTGACAAAGGAAGGCGATGTATCCTGCCCGAACTTCTTGGCAAGTTCCACCGCTTCGTTGATTGCAACGCCGGTGGGAATCTCCTCATCAAACATGATCTCATAGACAGCAAGACGAAGAACCGTCAGATCTACCTTTCCCATACGACCGGTATTCCAGCCTTCCACTTTTTCATTCAGAGCGGTGTCAATCTCCTCCAGTTTGTCATAAACCTTCTGAAACTTCTCGATAATATAGGCTGTATCTGCCACATCTGCCTGATTTTCCTCTTCTTCAAAGAAGAGTCCCACCTGCTCCTGCATCTCTTCTTTTGCATTAAATTCTATACGAAACAACAGTTTAAATATCTGCTCTCTCAGTTCTCTTCTGCTCATGGATTTATCCTGCCTGTTATCAGTTCTTTATCATATTTACGCCCGCAATACGGATATTGACATCTGTAACGGTGAGGCCTGTCATGTTCTCGATCGTGGATTTTACTTTTTCCTGAACCTTCTGAGAGATAGCCGGAATACTGTAACCATACTCAACAATCAGTGCGATATCAGCCTTCACACTCTTGCCGATCACTTCCACCTTTACACCTTTCGCCAGGTTCTTCACACCCATCTTGCTCTTTAACTCATTGCCAATGTTGCCTGCCATGGAAACCACACCTTCTACCTCCGTGGCTGCAATACCGGCGATTGATGCAACTACGTCATCGGCAATCTTCACTGTGCCGAAGTCGTCATCTTCCTGCAATACATATGTGTTCTGTTCCAATGTCTTTTCCATGATAAATTTCCTTTCTTATCTATCAATTATCTATTGTTTTATCATACCAAAAATTGAAGTTTTTGCATAGACTAAACAGGTAAAATTTACAGCCAGAAGCTCAGGCTCATCTGCTCCTTGTTCTCTGCGTAAGATACCGCTCCTTCACCATTATTCAGATATTTGAAAATTCCCTGTTCCTCGATCAGATATTTGAGCATCTCCTGGTACACTTCTTCCGTCTCACATTTCAGTGTAATATAATGATCCTCCTCATCATAAGCCTTTTCAAAAAGCTGCTCCAGCTTATCCTTGTCAAGTTCCGTAAAATATCTGCCTTCCCGCACATAGTAATTATCCTCCATACTGTCACAAACGGGAATGGCCGCCCCCTCATCAATGGTGTGGGTTCGCAGAAGCTGGGATGTGGAAACACAGAGATAATCATAATTTATGGGAGGAATACTTCCCTTAAAATCTTCTGCGCCGCCTTCCACGATCTGATAAGAAGCATCTCCCCAGGTGGTATCCACAAAGTACCAGTTTCCGTCAAGCTTTACAAGATTCCAGGCATGTCCTTCTCCGCCAAAAACACGTCCCATTACCAGCGTAGCTTCAATCCCTGCCTCACTGAGCAGATACTGGGTTGCCTTGGCATATCCCTGACACACGCTCCGTCCGCCGATAAACACCGAGCAGATATTCTGATTGTCGGGAGCCCCGGCATCATACTCCGTCCGCTCAATAATATACTCATAGATATATTTTACAATCTCATACTGATCCATGTCGTTCGTAACACCCGAAAGACATTCCTTCGCATATTCCTCTATCTGAAACTGCCTCTGCTTTGCCTCTTCCTGCTCCATGTTATAGGTACCGGAAAACGTAATTTTCTTTACTTCCTCGCCCAGAGTATATCTGGTAAAGGTATATCCTTCCACATAAAAAATTTCCGGATGATCGTTGAGTACATACTGAAACGCTCTTTCAATCTTATCCGTTTCCAGACACGATAAAGCAACTCCATCCTGAAAATCCAGGAGTATATTCAGAATTTCAACATATATCGTCTGCTCTTCACTATTCAGTTGATCAAAATAGAAATGTCCCGTCTGTTTCTGCTTGAGATGTTCCGCCATGTCAGAGGGCATCTCAGATGGGTCAGGAATTTTTTCCTCTTCAGGCTGCTCTTCTATTGTCACTTCGGGAACATTTTCAAAATCAGATGTATTACCTCCACAACCCGAAAGCAGGAGAATCGCTGTCAGGACCGGAAGGATCCATTTGTTCTTCATTTAATCACGTCCAAACTCAGAAAGTACAAGGTCTTTGTTCCTGTCTAAGGTCATACCTATACTCCATGCATTGATAAACAACAGTAACGGATTCCCTTTTAAATCCTTTATCTTCTTCATATCGGATGTACCTGTCAGTTTTGTCAGATCAATATCCTTATTTTCAATCCATCTGATATGCTCATAGGGCAGAGGCTCCAATTTGATCTCCACATTATATTCATTTTCTAGCCTGTACTTTAGCACATCAAACTGCAGTACACCCACAACGCCTACGATGATTTCTTCCATACCGGTGTTGAATTCCTGAAAAATCTGAATTGCACCCTCCTGAGCAATCTGGGTGATTCCCTTGACAAACTGCTTTCTTTTCATGGTATCAATCTGTCTTACTCTGGCAAAATGCTCCGGTGCAAAGGTAGGGATTCCCTCATACTTATACTGCTCTTTCGGCATGCATAGCGTATCCCCAATGGAAAAAATGCCGGGATCGAACACTCCGATAATATCCCCTGCATATGCTTCTTCCAGAATTTTTCTCTCGCTGGCCATGATCTGCTGGGGCTGGGAAAGTCTCATCACTTTTCCCCCTTGCACATGCTTCACTTCCATGCTGGCTTCATATTTTCCGGAACAGATTCGCATAAATGCAATTCTGTCTCTGTGTGCCTTATTCATATTTGCCTGAATTTTAAAAACAAATGCTGAAAACTCGTTTTCCGTAGGAGAAATCAACCCGATATCGGACTTTCTCGGAAGAGGTGTGGTCGTCATCTCAAGGAAATGCTGTAAAAAGAATTCCACGCCGAAATTCGTCAGAGCGGAACCGAAAAATACAGGTGTAAGCTCCCCTGCCTGCACCTTTTCGAGGTCAAATTCCGCACTGGCGCCATCCAAAAGTTCAATTTCCTCAAAAAGTGTATCCTTTGCCTCTTCTCCGATGGCCGATAACAGCTTTTCTTCTTCGGAAACAGGAATGATCGTTGTCTCTCCTTCCTTTGTTCCCTTCTCCGTATCGGAGAATGTGATCACGCATTCCTTTTTTCTGTCATAAACGCCTTTAAACCGTTTACCGGATCCGATAGGCCAGTTGACGGGGCAGGTAGCGATTCCAAGCTCCTTTTCAATCTCATCCAGTAGTTCAAAGGTATCGTTGGCATCCCTGTCCATTTTATTGATAAAAGTAAAGATCGGTATTTTGCGCATCACACAGACCTTAAACAACTTTCTTGTCTGCGCTTCTACACCTTTAGAGGCATCAATAACCATGACTGCGGAATCCGCAGCCATCAAAGTCCTATAGGTATCCTCCGAGAAGTCCTGATGTCCCGGTGTATCCAGAATATTGATACAGAATCCGTCATATTCAAACTGAAGCACAGAGGAAGTAACAGAAATACCTCTTTCCTTCTCAATTTCCATCCAGTCAGAGACCGCATGTCTGGCAGTTGCCTTTCCCTTCACACTTCCTGCCAGATTAATGGCGCCGCCGTATAAAAGAAATTTCTCGGTGAGAGTGGTTTTTCCCGCATCGGGGTGCGATATAATGGCAAAGGTACGCCTTCTGTTTATTTCCTGGTCATAATTTCCCACGTATAGTTCCTCCAAATCATCTTCCTGTATTTTATATCACCGGTGTTCCAGCTATCTTACCCGGCACATCTAAACATTTTAACACAGTTGCCCCTATATCTGCAAAGGTTTCTCTTGTCCCCAGATTTACAGGACTGATTTTCTTCCCATACATGATAAAAGGTGTATACTCTCTGGAATGATCCGTGGACGATGTGTAGCCCGGATCACAGCCGTGATCTGCCGTGATCATCAGCACATCGTCATCCTTCAGTTTTGCCAGCATTGCAGGAAGGGCCTCGTCAAATTCCGTAAGTGCTCTTCCGTAACCTTCAATATCATTTCTGTGTCCGTAAAGCATATCATAATCTACAAGATTTACAAAGCACAGTCCCTCAAAATCCTGATCCATATACGCAAGGGTCTTCTGAATCCCCTCCGTATTTCCTTTGGTGTAGGTGTAGGAAGTAATACCCTGGCCTGCAAAAATATCCCTGATCTTTCCCACGCCGATCACTTCTTTTCCCGCTGCCTTTATCAGATCCAGCATCGTTTTTGCGGGCGGCAGAAGCGAATAGTCATGACGCCTCGGAGTACGGGTATAGTTGCCGCTTGTTCCCGTAAAGGGCCTGGCGATCACTCTGCCCACGCTGTGTTTGCCCGTGAGCAGATTTCTGGCCATCTCACAGTAACTGTATAAGGTATCCACAGGAACAACATCCTCATGCGCAGCGATCTGGAAAACACTGTCCGCGGAAGTATAGACGATCAAATCTCCTGTCTTTACGTGTTCATCCCCGTAATCCTTTATCACTTCGGTCCCCGAATAGGGTTTGTTACACAGGACACCCCGTCCCGTCATTTCGCGAAAAGGCTTTAAAACCTCCTCAGGAAATCCATTCGGATATACCGGCAATGGATTTTCAGAAATAATTCCCGCAATTTCCCAATGTCCGATGGTTGTATCCTTTCCCCTTGATGCCTCCTTCATTCTTCCGTAAACCGCAAGTGGATCTTTTGTTCCCTGTTTCCAATCTATTCCGTCAATGTTAAATAATCCCAGTTTTTCCATATTGGGCATATGGAAACAGGAGCTCCCGGAAGCCGACTTTAAAGTATTGCATCCTGCATCTCCAAATTCTGCTGCGTCATCCATGGCTCCGATTCCCACACTGTCAAGCACGATCAAAAAAACTCTTTTCATTTACGTATCCCTCTCTTTCTGTATACCAGTATAGGATACCACATTTTATCCTTCTGTAGTAGTGCTGATCACAATATTTTCTGCCGAAATACCTGTTTTCCGTACCACAATATCCTCAATCTGGGCGCGCTGTGCCTCAGATAACTCCGCCGTGTTTACGACTACATCCACCATACCGTCCGTAATGCTGACCACCACATCATCAAATCCCTTTGCTTCCAGCAAAATTTCTGCTGCAGTTTCCTTTTCGGCGATATCAGTCAAAGCAATCATACCGTCAATGGCTTCCTGCTTCTGCTCTTCACTGATATTTACATTGTTAATGATTTCAAGCAGGGTTTCCTTGTTTTTTGCGCGTACCTGCTCTTTCATAAGCTTTGCTCCCGATAAGGTATCCACGTTCTCAGAAGTTGTAAATACGGCCTCTCCCGGTGTTCCCGTCTCAGAAATCTGTTCCTCTGTCATTTCAGCCATGGTATCTCCCATGGATTCCTCAAGATAATTTTCCTGGTCAGTAATCACTTCAGAATCCATGCTTTCAATATCATAGCTTTCTGCCTGTTCCATATCCTCATCCGATATTTCAAACATAGCTGCCACATCTGTATCATCTGTCACCTCAGAGATTCCATTTGAAATCACCGCAGAATCGGCTCCTGTTGTCATAATTTCCTCATCCGTAATCTTGGTTCCTGCAAAGTTCAGGTAACCAGCCACCGCAATCATAATTGCCAGTGCCGTAATCATAATTTGATTCTTTTTCACCATATTTTTCAAAGCTTAAGTCTCCTTTATCTGGAACTCATTTTGATTACTTTAATTTTATGTACATCTATACCGAATAATACCTGAATTGCTTCTGTTATATTTTTATTTACAGTTGCATTTCCTCCCCCCTGGGCACAGACCACCACTCCTTCAATCTTCGGATAGATTACCTTCTTTACAAACGGGGTATCCTCTTTGCCGGTTCCACCTGTATACAGCGTTTCTTCCGAATCCGAAACATCTGCAGTATTTCTGCTTCCTCCCGCAGAATCCACCTCCGTAGAGGAACTTCTGGAAGAAACCATATCTTTCTCAACGATACTTTCCCCCGAGGACTGCAATGTGATCATGACCTTCACTTTTCCTGCCCCCTCCATGGAGGCCAGAAGTTCTTCCAGGGTACTTTCCAGGGATTCCCTGTAATTCTTTTCCGAATCATTACCGGGCACTCCTGTCACGGAAGAGTAGCTTTCTTCCTTTGTTCCTATTGTACCGCTTACCATGTCCGTTATTCCGGACTTGGTTCCCTCCTCCTGATTCTTTTGTGTGGGCCAGGCTATGATGAGAAACAAAATTCCAATCAGAAAAATGACAACAAAATTTTCTTTTTTCAGTCTTGTAAAATCAAGAGCTTTCTTCTTTTTTTCTTCCATATCTTCACCGGTTCCTTTCTTTGTCCAATAAGACGGCTCGCAAAGCGTGTCGGCGTTTGGTTATTTCAGACAGATCTCTATCTGTTCCGGTGGTATTTCCAGTATTGTTCCATAGTAATCTTTCAGCCTCTCATCCTCCTCTTTTGCCAATGTCTTTCCTTCTTTTTCCTGATTTATCATAACCTTTTCTATCTGAATCTCTGCCTTTTCCCCACTGCATGCAGAAACAGTTATCAGGATTCCCTGTATTTCACCGGAAGTGTTTTCCTGCACAAGAACATCCTGCACCTCATATCCTTTAATGGGATTCTCCTTTAATCTTTTTGCAAGCTCCTCCTCTATCGCATTTAACAGGAATTCCTGTCCGTTTTCTTCCGTATGATCATAGAAACCGCTCTCCTGCTGCTCTGCAAAAGAAAAGGATTGCTGAAGTGCTTCCTCAAGGAGAGCATCCGTGGTATTATCCGTAAAGAGAGAAAGAACCGGGTCCGCCAGTTTAGCAATCATGGCTATCCCTATCACTACTTTCACGTATTTTGCATAGGTTTCTCCCGGTACAAAGTAAAGAAGCGCCTGTGCGATCACGATAAAAATTCCAATTTCTTTTATGATTTCTATCATTCCTCACCTCACCCCATAGGCCACTATGGCAACCACGATGATGAACAATGCAGCTGCTGTAAATACACATCGGAAAAGTAAAAAGCAGCCCTCCCCCACTCTGTCGCTGCAGCCGGAGATCCTTTTATCACTGATAATTCCCGTTATTGCCGCTCCCAGCTTTACAAGTCCCACCACCATCAGAATCTTAAGAAGCGGTATTACGCATGCAAGCAAAAGCAGCACAAGAAGCAGGACCCCGAGACTGTTCTTGATCAAAACAGCAGATCCGATCACAAACTCCGTCACGCCTTCTGCCACGTTTCCGATTCCCGGCACATAGGATACCGCTTTCCGAAAAGATGATATTTTCAGTTCATCCAACACCGGAACGATCACTGCCTGTACCAGACTGAAGGATGTAATTGCACCCATGGTGATCTTTAATGCTATTTCCACTCCCTTTTTCATAAAATCAAGAAGCAGTGTCAGTCTTTCCTCCGCCCAGATTCCGTTGAGAAGTGCCAGCACAACATAGCTGTACACAAAAGGGATGACTGCCGAAAGGAGAAAACTTTCTATCAGATACGCTGCCAGCAGCATCACCTGATAATATATTCCCGCTGTTGCCGTTCCCGATGCGGCTCCCACGGCCATAAACCAGGTAGGAATAAACAGCTTAACGAAAATGACCACATTTTCAATGGTCCCTACCGCAATTTCCGAAACATAGACGAACGCCTTGGTCAGCACAGCGATCAGAAACAGATAAAGAAAATAAAACCCTACCTGGGATACCTGCTGTCCCGCAAAAATATCCGAGAAGCTGGAAAACAGGGCAGAAACGATTCCGATCACGATGATGGTGATCATCACCGATCTCATTCCTCCCATCTCTCCTTTTATCCCTTCCATTATTCCCTCAAAAAACATTCTCACGGCGCTGCCCGCTTTTCCCTGCATGATCATAAGGAACAGTTCATTCATGTCAATGTCATATCCCGGGAACAAATTTGCAAACCCTTCCTGCATTTTCTGCAGATCATATTGACTCATCTGCGCACAGATATAGGAATCCATTCCTGCCTCCTCATCTCATCCCGCAATGGAACTGATATTTTCTATTACTGCCATCAGCACCGGCATTCCCATAAAAAGAACTGTCAGCTTACCGAATATCTCTATCTGACCCGCCACCGCCCCGTATCCGGCATCCTTGCAGATGGAAGCGCAAAACTCGCTGATATAGGTAATGCCTACCGCTTTAAACAGCAGCGCAAAATAGGAATCACTCCCGCTGATATATTTCTGCAATTCTTCCATTTTCGAAAGGATCTGCATCATTCCGTTCACGGAAAAAGTAAAGATAACAATACAGACGGCAAATCCTATATATAGACTGATTTCCGGTTTCACTGTTTTAAACTGCAGAGCTATCATGACTCCCGCAACTCCCAGGATTCCTATTCTTACCATTTCCATAAAAAGCCCCCTTAAAAGCTGAACAATTCCTGAATCATCGCAAAAAGGTCATAAATATAAGGCAATATCCAGGTCAGTACCAGTATCAGTCCGGCAAGGCTGATCAGAAAGGCATGCTCTTCCCTGCCACTGTGCTTTAATATCTGACTTAAAATGGTAACAAGTATTCCCACTGCAGCTATTTTAAAAATCAGACTCACTTCCATAGTTTCTGCTCCTATCCCCTGCTACAGCAAAATAATGACCATAAAAAGTCCGGCTGCAATTCCAAGGCTCATAATTACTTTGTTTTTGCTTTTTTCTTCTTCACGCTGTACTGCGATCATCAACTCCAGTTCTTCAATATATCGGTTAAGCGCGTTTGCTTGTCCTGTACTTTCGTTCATCCCCATGCATTCCGGGAAATTGATCAGAAGCTGCTTCTGCTGCGCCGTCAGGGAAGTTTCCTTCAACATTTCTTTCATTTTCTCTTCCCATACGGTTTGAAATTCCTCACCGTTTTCAAGCCTCATATGCTCAGCTGTCAAAAGAAGCGCTTTCCCAAAAGGCGCATTCACCTTTTCTCCCACAAGCTTCAAAATTTCAGGTAAAGGCAGAGCCGTATAACAGATTTCATTTTGCAAAAGCCGAAACATCTCCCGCATCTCCTTTAAAAGCTGTAATCTCCTGTTTCGTTCCCGGCAGATACTTAAGGCAAATCCACAGGACCCAAGCATCAAAAGAACCGCTCCCGCTCCTTTAAGCATGTTTCATCTCCCCTTCCGCGGATCGCACTTCCATCAGTCCGAAGCCCCCTCCATTTCTCCCTAAAAAAACATATCTTTCAAAGCCTCGTTTGTCGATTCCGTGACGGTATACATCCTCCATGGAATCTCCGTGTATGGTTGCGATCATTCTGCACCCGCATTGCCATGCTGCTCTGACCGACTGCATGTCCATGCTGCTCCCGATCTCGTCAACCGCTATCACCTCCGGTGCCATAGACCGGATCAGCATCATAATGCCCTGATCCTTCGGACAACCATCCAGAATATCCGTACGAATACCGAGATGATTGCCCGGCATTCCCATATAAGATCCGGCAATCTCCGACCGTTCGTCTATTACTCCTACCTGTCGGCCCCTTGCCCACTTGCTTCCGTTTGATATCTGTCTGATCAGGTCTCTAAGCATAGTTGTTTTGCCGCTGCGCGGCGGCCCGATCAGAAGCGTATTCATCAACTTTCCGTCTTCATGGATAAGCGGCATCAGAGTATCAGCAGCACCGATGATCTCATGAGAGATACGAATGTTCATATAGCGGATATATTTCATATTCCTGACAGTTCCGTTCTCGTTTAAGATAACCTGTCCCGCCACTCCTATCCTGTGACCGCCGGGTACCGTGATAAAGCCTCTCCTGATATCCTCTTCATATGCATAGCGGGAATAATTACAGATATGGTTGAGAATCTGTTCCATTTCACCTGCATGGATATACCAACAGTCTGTGCCGATGATTTCCGACAGTTCCCCTGTCTGGTTTAAGAACAATTCTTTTCTTCCGCAGATCACCCTGACAGGCAGCTCTGCTGCAAGACGGATTTCCTGAAGTTCGTCCACTCTTTTTGCTGTCTTTTGAAAACGTTCCCTGATACGGTTTGGAAAAATATTTAAGACCTGTTCTTCCTTCATAGCTGCCTCCTTTTGACCTCTTATCTCAATATATGAAAGAAGAATTCAGATATGACAAAAAAAGGACAGAACTTTCGTTCTGTCCTTTTTCCTATAAGGCGCTCTCCTGCTTCGCAGGCGCCATGCGCTACGGGCTTCGCTTCTTACACTTCCGTGGCGCACCCTGCTTCGCAGGCGCCATGCGCTACGGGCTTCGCCCTTCGCTTATGTCGGCGTTCGTCAAGCGCTCAGAATTTCATGCAAGCATGAATTCTGAGTGTTTGACTCACTGCTGCGCCACGTCTTTCATAGAAAAGCTCATTCTTCCCATCTTGTCCTTGCCGAGGCATACAACGGTTACCTTGTCTCCAAGGGTAAGTACATCCTCTACACGGTTGATTCTTTCCTTTGCGATCTTGGAAATGTGAACCATACCTTCCTTGCCGGGAGCAAATTCCACAAAAGCACCGAATTCCTTAATGCTGACTACAATGCCTTTGAAAATCTGTCCTTCCTGATAATCGGTAACGATGGTCTTAATATACTCAACCGCTTTATCCATCATAGCCGGATCGGTACCGCATACAGATACCTTTCCGTCATCGGTAATATCAATCTTGACACCGGTACGTGCAATAATCTCGTTGATAGTCTTTCCGCGCTGTCCTACTACATCACCGATCTTTTCAGGATCAATCTGAATAGAAATAATCTTGGGTGCGTAAGGTCCAACCTCTTTACGAGGCTCTGCAATGGCTTTCTTCATGCAGTTCTCCATAATAAAGAGTCTTGCCTCACGACATCTTGCGATAGCGCCTTCCACGATAGGTCTTGTAAGACCGTGGATCTTAATATCCATCTGGATTGCAGTAATACCTTCTGTGGTACCGGTTACCTTAAAGTCCATATCACCAAAGAAGTCCTCAAGACCCTGGATATCGGTAAGCAGTACAAAATCGTCATCTGTATCGCCGGTAACAAGACCACAGGAAATACCTGCCACCATCTTTTTGATGGGAACACCTGCAGCCATAAGCGACATACAGGAAGCACAGGTGGATGCCATGGATGTGGAACCGTTTGATTCAAACGTCTCTGATACCGTACGGATTGCATAGGGGAATTCATCCTCGGAGGGAAGCACAGGAATCAGTGCTCTCTCTGCCAGTGCGCCGTGACCGATTTCTCTTCTTCCGGGTCCTCTTGAAACCTTGGTCTCTCCTACAGAGTATGCAGGGAAATTATAATGATGCATATAACGCTTGCTCACTTCATTCTCATCAAGACCGTCAATCTTCTGCTGGTCTGACAGAGGAGCCAATGTACATACATTACAGATCTGAGTCTGTCCACGGGTAAACATAGCAGAACCGTGTACTCTGGGAATAATATCCACCTCGGCAGCCAACGGACGGATCTGTGTGATCTCACGTCCGTCAGGGCGCTTGTGATCCTTTAAGATCATCTTGCGGACTGTCTTCTTCTGGTACTGATAAATTGCCTCTCCCAGAATAGCCAACCACTCTTCATTATCTGCAAAAGCCTCTTCCAGCTTCTCTGTGATCACTCTGATATTCTCTTCGCGAACCTGCTTTTCATCCGTAAAGACTGCCTCTTCCATCTCTGCCGGAGGAACGATCTCCTTGATTGCAGCAAACAGTTCTTCCGGAACGGCACAGCTTGTGTACTCATGTTTCTGTTTACCAACCTCTGCTACGATCTGGTCGATAAAGGCGATGATAGTCTGATTCACCTCATGCGCTTTATAGATGGCCTCAATCATGGTTGCTTCCGGAATCTCATTGGCACCTGCCTCGATCATAATCACCTTTTCTCTGGTGGATGCTACAGTAAGATTAAGATCACCGATCTTCCACTGTTCCTGGGAAGGGTTGATGATCATCTCTCCGTCAATCATACCTACCTGGGTCATGGCACAGGGACCATCAAAGGGAATGTCGGAAATACAGGTTGCAATTGCCGCACCGAGCATTGCCACGAGTTCAGGGCGGCATGCAGGATCAACACTCATAACCATATTGTTTAAAGTAACATCATTTCTGTAATCCTTAGGGAACAGAGGACGCATAGGTCTGTCAATCACACGGCTTGTAAGGATGGCATTTTCACTTGCCTTTCCTTCTCTCTTATTAAATCCTCCGGGAATCTTTCCTACAGCGTATAATTTTTCTTCATACTCTACGCTTAAAGGGAAAAAATCGATTCCATCTCTCGGTTTGTCGGATGCTGTTGCAGTAGATAAAACAGTGGTTTCACCATAATGCATGAATGCGCATCCATTTGCCTGCTTACCGACACGGTTAATATCCACACTAAGGGTGCGTCCGGCAAGCTCCATTGAAAATGTCTTGTACATAATCCTTCTCCTTCTTCTTTTCTCTTCTTACCAGCTGAAAAACAGCTTATTGTATTAAAAGGCGGAGAAGCCGAATCTCTTCAGCCAGCTCCGCCTTAATAATTGAAATTACTTTCTTAATCCCAGCTTCTCAATCAGAGCACGGTATCTTTCGATATCTTTCTTCTTAAGATAATCAAGTAAACCACGTCTCTGACCTACCATTTTGAACATACCTCTTCTGGAATGGTTATCCTTGGGGTGGTTCTTTAAATGCTCGGTAAGCTCCTGGATTCTTGCTGTCAGTACTGCAACCTGTACTTCAGGTGAACCTGTATCGTTCTCACAGGTAGCGTACTCTTTCATAATTGCTGCTTTCTTTTCCTTTGAAATCATTGATTTCTCCTCCTTAATTTAAAACCGCCTAAGGCTAAGCCCCGGTTGGAGTATCCTAAAGTTGAGCCTTGGCTGAAATTCATACTTTATGATAATAACATACTTTACCATCCGTGTAAAGCCTGAAATTTATGCCTTTTGCAATAGTTTTACATGGCATTTCTCGACAATATATGCTATTATCAATTTATACATATATTTTTAGATGATTATATGTATCATATACTATAATTTTCTGTTCGGGAAGGATGAAATCATGAAAATTCGAGAAAAAATTTTAATTTTGTCACTACTGCCGATGACACTGGTCACAGTTGAATCTGTTTTTTTCATCAATCTTTATTTAAAAGATTATCCGGAAGCAAGAAGCATCATGCTTTTTCCTCTTATCCGGATCGGGGCAATCACTCTTGTTATTACCTTTTTTGTTGTTTATCTTGTTGCAACCATATTGACCAAGTCCATCAAAAATGTTTCAAACGGTCTGGAAGCTTTGGCGCAAGGTGATCTGAATGCACCCATCAGTGAAAGAGCAGCGCAGCAGAAGGATGAGGCAGGTATGCTCGCCAGGAGCGCAATCCGCTTAAAAAATTCTCTTACAGAAATCGTGAATCACATGAATGAATCCGCTGCCGCTCTTTCGGAAACAGCCGGCAGCTTATCTTCCATGACAGACAATACCGCTTCCGTCTCAGAAAGCCTTGCATCCGCCATGTCGGATATTTCAGAAGGAATTTCCTCGGAAGCCTCTTCCACGCAGAGCATTACGGAGGAAATGAATCAGATCAAATCCATGGCCGACAATTCTCTTAAAAGCACACAGAATTTCAAAGCTTTTATGAATGAGATTCAGGATTCCAGCAATAAAGGTCAGGCACTTGTACATAATCTGGACGCCAATGCCGATGTCACCAAGCAGGAGATTGAAACCATTGCAAAGCAGACGGAAAGTACTCATCAGGCTTCTCTTGAGATTGGCACCGCTGCAGAATTTATCTCCTCCATCGCAACGGAAACCAATCTTCTTGCCTTAAACGCCAGTATCGAAGCTGCCAGAGCCGGAGAACAGGGAAAAGGCTTTGCCGTTGTTGCCGAGCAGATCAAAAATCTTGCAGAGCAATCCAGCAATTCGGTCAAAACCATCGATGCCAACATCAAAAATCTTTTATCAGAATCTGACAAGACAGTTGCCAGCATGCAGAGAGTGCAGTCTGTGATCAATGATCAGAATCATGACATCAAGGAAACCTATCAGCTGTTTATCAGCTTAAATGAAAATATCACAAAAGCTGCTGCAGAGGTAAACAGCATTTCCGATTACCTGTCAAAACTCACTCTGGCAGATAAAAAGGTAGCGGAAGAAGTAGAGAATCTCTCTGCTTCTTCCCAGGAGGGTGCTGCTTCCACAGAAGAAGTAACCGCTTCTTCCGAAGAGCTCAGTTCGACTGCCGAAACGCTTGCAGATCACGCCCGTAAACTTTCCGATCTGTCTGAAACAATAAAAGAACTCCTCTCCCAATTCCATTGATAAAAAAGTCAAACCAATTATAAAAGCAGGGAAATTTATCTATTCCCTGCTTTTTGTTTGCCATGTGCAACGAGGTACATTTTTCTTTTTTCTACTAGTCTTGCAAAATTCTCACCATCTTTGCCGGTGTTCTGTAATTGTAATTGGAAATCTTGATTCCTGTTTTAGGGCTGCTGGCATGAATAACTTGTCCGCCACCGATATAAATGGCCACATGGTTAATCGTACCACCCTTTGCATAGAACACCAAATCTCCCGGCTGCAATTCCGATACGCTGATTTTGGTGCCGCAATTTGCCTGTGCTCTGGATGAATGGGGAAGACTGATTCCATACTTCTTAAATACGCTCAAAACAAAACCGGAGCAGTCAGCACCCTTCGTCAGACTGGTGCCACCCCAGACATAAGGATTTCCCAGAAACTGTTTTGCATACTGGCAGAGGTCAACCCTGACATCCGATACTCCCTGTCCGTAAAGAAGCTCTGTCATAGTAATGGCTGTGGCAAGATCTGACTTTACATCCACATAACCCGCCGAAACATACACCTCTTCATCATCCAGATAGACCTTGATCCATCCGTTTTCCATAACTTCGGCGATTTCCAGTTCCTCCCCCTGGGCAACCTGGGTTACAATTTCGGCATCGGTGTTAGGCTCTTCTCTGATATTTAATGCATCGGCTGAAGACACGGCAACCGTTTTTGCCATTTCCTTTGCCTTCTGCTCCGCACCGAAGCCGGAAAGAAGATACTCTTCTTTCACGTATCCTTCCACTTTCCCGGAAGAAATATGGACCCACTCTCCGTCACTTTCCAAAATCTCACAGGCCGCATTCTTCGGTAGCTTCCCGACAAGCTTACCGTTTTCATCCGGTTCCTGTCTTACATTCAGATTGTTTTCCTCCACATTGCAGATTCCAAGATTTGTGTATCCCCATCTGGCTCCCTCTGCCTGCTTTGCAATCTCTTTATACTGGTCCTCTGTCAGCTTGCTGGAAAATAAGTCTCCCACACCCGCTGAGAGCAATCCTTCATAATCATTTGTATCTGATACAGCGTCCATCACCGCTTCCTTTGCATCCGTCGTGACCGGCTGCTGCAAAACCATCCCTGCAAATAACAGACAAATACCAAACGTAAAATTCCTTTTCAAGCTCAACCTCCAAGTACTTTCGTTACATTAAATATTACAAATTTGTTACAAATCAGTAACGTTATTATAACAAGTGACCTTATTCCTGTCAAATCAAATCTGCTGGCATTTAATGTCAATAAAGTGCATTTTCTGCATGATAACGTCTGCCTGCTGCAATATCTTCTTCCATCTGTTTTTTGAGTTCTTCAATTCCTGCAAATTTGTATTCCGGACGTTTGAAATGGAGAAGCTCCACTGTGATCTCCTGCCCGTACATATTCCCTTTAAAATCATAGAGATACGTTTCCACGCTGACTGCATCCGTCTGATTTACAGTAGGCTTCTTACCGATATTGGTGATTCCCCGATATATGTTCTCTTCAAATATTACCCTTGAAAAATAAACACCATAAGGGGGAAGCAACTTATCTTCCCGGGGATATAGGTTTAAAGTAGGCATTCCAATCCTTCTTCCCAGTTTTCTTCCTTCCTCCACAGTACCTGTCACACTGTATGCTCTTCCCAAAAGCTTCTGCGCCGTTTCCATATTTCCCGCTTCCACTTCTTCTCTGACATAGGAAGAACTGATTTCACGCTCTCCCTCCATCACCTTAGGGATAATTTCTGTCCGATAACCATATAAGGCGGAAAGGTTCTGCAAAAGTTCTTTATCTCCCCTTCCCTTATATCCAAAAGAGAGATCACATCCCGCAGCAATATAAGCCGCATGCATCCGAGATACCAGTATATTTTCAATAAAATCTTCTGCTGTTATGGCTGCCGTCTCATGATTTAAGGGAAATTCCACCAGAATATCGATACCAAGCTTTTCAAAAAATTTTCTCTTTTCCTGCAAGGGTGAAAGTTCCTTGTCCCCTGACTTTCCAAAAAAGACAGATGCCGGAGGATCAAAGGTGAACACCACAGACTTTAATCCTTCTGCCTTCTTTGCCAGAATATACGAAAGCAGTTTAATATGACCTCTGTGTATTCCGTCAAATTTACCGATAGTGATAGCACTTCTGCCTTCTATCTGAAATTCTGTTGTGCTTTTTATAATCTGCATAACGCAATCTACCTTTCTGCCTGCTCCGGGAAAAACATTTTTATCGGGCAGAAAAGTTTTCTGCCTTCCTGATAACCATAAACTCCGTAGAATCTGCCATCAGATCCGTACACACGCACTTCCTCCGCTTTCAAGGCTTCTTCCGAAAGGCTCAAAAAATCTTCTCTTCTCAGCTGATTGCCGTTTAAAAGCGCTTTCATTGTCTCTTCCTTTACTCTGATCTCCGGGAGCTTTTCAAACACCTTTTCCACCGGCAGGAGAATCTCACAAAGCCTTCCTTCCTTTGCCATATCCTCTATCCGGGACAGTGTGTATGAATCCTCTATACCAAAATTTCCAACTTTTGTCCGTTTTAAAGATACCATGGCACCGCCGCAGGAAAGCTTCTGCCCGATATCATGACAGATCGTCCTGATATAAGTTCCTTTGGAACACTTTACCCGGATTGTAAATTCCGGCATGTTTTCCGAAAGGATTTCGATTTCATGAACAACAATGGGGCGGGCCTTTCTTTCAATTTCTTTCCCCTCCCTTGCCAGTTCATAAAGTTTCTTTCCGTTCACCTTAAGCGCAGAATACATTGGCGGTATCTGAAGCTGCTCACCTTCAAAAGAAGAAATTACTTCTCTTACTTTCTCCACCGATTCCGTGACTTCTTTTTCCGCAAGAACTTTTCCTGTTATGTCCTGAGTATCCGTAGTAACGCCAAGTCGAAGAACAGCCACATACTCCTTATCCTTTTCTGTGAGCATATCACATAACCTGGTGGCGCAGCCAAGACAAACAGGAAGAACCCCTACCGCATCCGGGTCAAGGGTTCCTGTATGTCCGATCTTTTTCTGTTTGCAAATACCTCGCAGTTTCGCCACCACATCGTGAGAAGTAAAGCCCTTCTCCTTATATACGTTAATCATTCCGTGGTACATATTTTTCACCTGTATTTTCCGTCTTATTTCAGCTGCTTCTCAATCTGTGCCGACAGATTATTGACAATATCGTAAAAGGTGCCCTGCATGGTGACGCCTGCAGCCCTGACATGACCACCACCGCCAAAGAAAGAAGCCACCTTTGCAACATCCACCGCGCCGTTCGAGCGAAGGCTTACCTTGTATTCCAGCGTATCTGTCTGATACATGAAAATGGCGCATACCACTCCCTTCGTACATCGAAGCTGGCTTACGATTCCTTCAAGATCATGGGAATCTGCATTGTAAAATGCCATGGTCTTTTTGTCGATCATGCTGACAATGCACTTGCCATCCATAAACAGGATACTCTCAAGAAGCGCCCTTCCCAAAATCTGATTCTGCACATAAGTTTTTTCATAAAAAGTTTTGTCTATCAATTCCGGGAAATCAAATCCATAGGAAATCAATTCTGCCGCAATCTTCATGGTTTTCGGTGAAGTATTGGAATACTGGAACACACCTGTATCATGAATGATCCCTATGTACAGTGCTTTGGCAATATCTGCATCTATGGCACTCTTATCACCGATCACATCATACACCAGTTCACTGGCAGAGCTGGCAGTGGGCACCACATAATTGACATCCCCCGACCCGCCTGCATTGCTGATGTGATGGTCAATATTAATTCTCTTTTCTGCCTGATCAAAGAATTTCTCTGCTTCCCCAATCCTGCTTTTTTCCGAATCAAGGGCAATATAGACATCAAATTTTTCCGTGATGGGTTTAAAATCGTAGCTGATCTCTTCTATGCCTCTGATGCAGGAAAAGACATCTGCCGGCCTTTCAATCATCACCTGTATGGCTGCTGCCGGACACACCTTCTTTAAATACAGATATAATCCCATACAGGAGCCCACGCAATCACCATCGGGGCGGATATGTCCGCTGATCCCGATGGTTTTTGCATCTTTTACTTCCTCATAAATATTCATTTAATCACTTCCTAAAACTACTCTTTGTTACCTTCTTCATCATTTTTAATCACATCATCTATCAACTTGGACATTCTGACGCCGTAGGCAATGGATTCATCCACGATAAAATGGATTTCCGGAGTATTTCTAAGATTAATCTGCTTAGCCAGCTGGTTTTTAATATAACCTTCCGCGCTCTTTAAGCCGGCCAGAGTATCCTTCTTTGCCTGCTCATCTCCATACACACTGATCCATGCCTTACATGTCTTTAAATCAGGTGCCACCTCTACGGCTATCACAGAAGTGAGAGGACTGATCCTGGGATCTTTAATCTCCCCTCTGATGACTTCTGCCAGTACACGCTGCACCTCCCCGTTGATACGGGTATTTTTCATACTGTTTTTTCTCACCTGGGAACCTCCACCATAATATAAGCTTCCACAATATCAAGCTCCTGCATCTGATCAAAACCTTCAAATACGAGACCGCATTCAAATCCGGCTTTCACTTCTTTCACATCATCCTTAAATCTCTTCAGTGATTTCAGCTGACCCTCATAAATCTGGTTGCCCTCTCTCGTAATACGAACCTTGCAGTCTCTCTGGAATTCACCGTCAAGCACATAGGAACCGGCAATATTTCCCACTGCAGAAGCCTTGAATATCTGTCTTACCTCTGCGTGACCGATCACCTTCTCCTCATAGACAGGATCCAGCATTCCCTTCATGGCAGCTTCAATATCCTCAATTGCCTGATAGATGACTCTGTACAGTCTGATGTCCACGCCTTCTCTTTCAGCAATGGTCTTAGCCATGGCATCGGGACGAACATTGAAACCGATAATAATAGCAGCAGAAGCAGATGCCAGAGATACATCGGATTCGTTGATGGCACCCACACCTCCGTGGATACATTTCACCACAACTTCTTCGTTGGAAAGCTTCATCAGACTCTGCTTAACAGCTTCCACACTACCCTGAACATCGGCCTTTACAATAATATTCAGTTCCTTCAGATTGCCTGCCTGAATCTGGGTAAAGAGATCATCCAGAGACATCTTTGCCTTTGTCTCTTCCAGCATCTTTTCCTTATTCTGTGCCAGATAGGTCTCGGCATAGGACTTGGCAACCTTGTCGCTTTCATGGGCAATAAATACCTCGCCTGCACAGGGAACATCGGAAAGACCGAGAATCTCAACAGGGGTGGAAGGAAGCGCCTCTTTCACTCTTCTTCCCTTATCATCAATCATGGCTCTCACCTTGCCGTGGCTTGCTCCCGCAGAAATAAAATCTCCCACATGAAGGGTACCCTTCTGTACGAGAACCGTAGCTACTGGTCCTCTTCCTTTATCAAGCTCTGCCTCAATAACAAGACCTCTTGCACGTCTGTTGGGATTTGCCTTCAATTCCAGAATTTCGGCAGTCAGCAGAATCGTTTCCAAAAGAGTATCGATTCCTTCTCCTGATTTTGCGGAAACGGGAACAAACTCCGTCGTTCCGCCCCAGTCAACGGGAATCAGTTCATATTCCGTCATTTCCTGCTTTACCTTATCAATATTGGCTCCGGGCTTATCAATCTTATTGACTGCGACAATAATTTCAATACCTGCAGCCTTTGCATGATTGATAGCTTCCACAGTCTGAGGCATCACGCCGTCATCTGCAGCCACAACCAGAATCGCAATATCTGTAGAATTTGCGCCACGCATACGCATAGCGGTAAACGCCTCGTGTCCCGGTGTATCCAGAAAAGTAATGCTCTGACCGTTAACATTTACAGTATACGCACCTATGTGCTGTGTGATACCTCCGGCTTCTTTATCCGTCACATTTGTCTTACGGATTGCATCGAGAAGGGACGTCTTACCGTGGTCGACATGACCCATAACACAGATAACAGGAGGTCTGCTCAGCAGATTATCATCTGCTTCTTCCTCTTCCTTAAGCAGTTCTTCGATGACATCGACCTTTACTTCTTTTTCACAGATGATATCATAATCAATTGCAATATTTTCAGCATCATCATAAGAAATTTCCGAGTTCACCGTAACGATCTTGCCCTCCAGAAACAGCTTTTTAATGATCGCCGAGGGCTGCATCTTCATCTTATCGGCAAGCTCCTTGATTGTAAGAGATTCCGGAAGCGTGATCACCTTGATCTGTTCTTCCTTAGCCTCTTCCACTTTCTTCTCCGGTTTGATGAATTTACCGGCTTTATTTCTTCCCTTTACTGCTACATCATCTTCCTCATAGATGAAGTCTTTCCTTGACTTCTTGTCACGCTCCTGATTGTTTCTGCGCTTTTCTTCGTCTCTATGTTTTTCGGCATCCTGAATCGGCGCGTCAGGAATGAAATTCTTATTCTGCCTTTCAGGCTTCTTAAATCTATTATCCTGCCCTCCATTTCCTCTTTCAGGGCGCCCACTATTGTTACCAGGTCTGTTACCACCCTGATTATTGCCATTACCGCGGAAATCACCCCTGTTATTCTGATTATTTGGACGATTACCAAAAGAAGATCCCCTGGAGTCGTTCCTCGAAGGCCTTTGTTCCTGATTGCTAAAATCATTTCCCGGAGTTCTTTCATTTTTCTGATATCTCTCCTCTTTTACCGGTTTCACAATATTTCCTGCAGGTGCGCTCTGGGGCTTATTCATTCCTCCATCCGGTCTTCCTTCTGTTCTCACCGTATTTCTTGCTGCATTTCTTCCCTCTTCCATCCTTCTTGCATTCTGTTTAAAATCAGGCTTCATGGTATCGGGCATGGAAGGCGCTGTGAGAGGCTTAATGATCTTATGAGGAGCATCCTGACTTCTTCCCTGGGTTCTTCCGACATTGTTATTTCCCTGGGCTGCCGGTCTGTTTCCGTTCTGCATGGGTCTGCCGTTACCCGAACGCTGTCCCTTGGAAAAATTGTTATTACTGTTGTGCGGATTGCTCACAAAAATAATCTTCTTTTTCTTTTTTGGTGCTTCCTCTCCGCTTTTCTCTGCCACAGTTTCCTTTAAAGGGGATTTGGCATCTTTTACGGGAGCTGCCTCTTCCTTTGCCGGAGTCTCCTTTTTTTCAGGAATTTCCTCCTTCACAGGCTCTGCCTTCACACTGCCTTTCTGCCCGAAAGCACTGCGGACCAAAGCTGCCGCATCCTCCTCAACAGAACTCTGGGCTGCCTTTGCCTCTATTCCCTTTTCCTGCAGGAATGCGATAATTTCCTTACTCTGTCTATCTAATTCTTTTGCAAGTTCATGCACTTTTATTTTGGCCATTCTACTACCTCCGTCTCATTACTGGTTTTCCAAATGCTTGACTATGTTTGCCGCCATTCCGGCATCCGTCACCGCTATGGATGCACGCATCTCTTTTCCGATTGCTTTTCCGAGTTCTTCCTTCAAGCCGTAAAAGTAAATGGGAATATCCCGGTAATTGCACATATTGGTAAACATCTTCTTCGTGTTGTCCGAAGCATCAGTCCCAACTACAACAAGGGAAGCTCTTCCTTCTTTTACTGCCTTTTCGGTTGAAAATTCACCGCTCACCAGATTTCTTCCTCTGGCGGCAAGCCCTAAAAGGGATAACACCTTATCCATTCTCCTCATCAAACTCCTTTTCCAGGCTTTCATAAACATCATTTGGAATATTCATCTTAAAAGAACGCTCCAGGCCCTTATTTTTTCTGGCTTTGATAAGGCATTCTTTTGATACGCAAAGATAAGCACCTCTGCCGTTTTTCTTTCCTGTCTTATCTAACACGATGGTTTCCTCCGGCGTCTTTAAAACCCTCATCATTTCTTTTTTGTTTTTCATCTCACCACAGCCGACACACTGCCTCATAGGAATTTTTTTTGCCATTCGGTTACTCCTTCCTATTCTACAGGCTCATTTTCTGTATCTTCCTCATATTCTTCGTATTCGCCGTCTTCATACTCATCATATTCATCCATATAATCTTCGTAACGGAAGCCCGGTGCATCTTTGGCCTGCGTCTCACTCTTGATATCGATCTTATATCCGGTAAGTCTTGCTGCAAGTCTTGCATTCTGACCTTCCTTACCGATGGCCAGGGAGAGCTGATAATCGGGAACAACCACCTTAGCTGTCTTTTCATCGGGATCTGCAAACACTGCAACGATCTTGGCCGGTGACAATGCATTCTGAATCAGGTTACCCGGATTGTCATCCCAGTTGATAATGTCAATCTTCTCACCTCGAAGTTCCTCCACAATGGAATTCACTCTGGCGCCATTCATACCGACACATGCACCCACTGCATCCACGTTCGGATTGTTGGAGCGGACAGCCATTTTGGTTCTGCTTCCCGCCTCTCTTGCAATGCTCATGATCTCAACAGTTCCATCCTTGATTTCCGTAACTTCTGCTTCAAACAATCTTTTTACCAATTCAGGATGGGTGCGGCTCACCAGAATTCTGGGTCCTTTCGGTGTATTCTTAACTTCCAAAATATATACTTTAATTCTCTCTGTAGGCTTAAATACTTCACCCTTTACCTGTTCGCTTTCATTTAATATACCATCTGCCTTGCCCAGATTGATGCTGATGTTTCTGCCCACATACCGCTGAACGATACCGGTTACCACATCTTTTTCTTTCTCAAAATACTGATTGTAAATGACACTTCTTTCTTCTTCTCTGATCTTCTGCAGAATTACATTCTTGGCATTCTGAGTAGCAATACGTCCGAACTCCTTTGATTTGATCTCCACATGGAGCATATCTCCGATTTGTGCATCGGACTTGATCTTTCGTGCATCCTCCAGGGAAATCTGAAGGCAGTCATCCTCCACTTCCTCCACTACTTCCTTCTCTGCATAGCAAAGAAAATCGCAGGTATTTCTGTCAATCTCCACTTTCACATTGTCAGCCTTACCGAAATGATTCTTGCAGGCAGTAAGCAATGAATTCTCAATTGCTTCAAAAAGTGTTTCCTTGCTGATCTCTTTCTCCTTTTCCAGAATATCCAATGCTTCCATTAATTCCTTGTTCATTTTTCCTTATCCTTTCCTTCCTAATTTAATTAAAAATCAAGTGCCAGTTTGATTGTGGCAATATCTGCTCTTTCAAATACCATTTCCTCATCCTCTGAAAGAATGGTCACTGTCTTTTCGTCAAAAGCCTTTAAAATTCCGGCAAATTCCTTACTTCCCAATACCGGCTTATAAGTCTTTAACTCCACTTCCTGCAAGAGGCTCTTCTGAAGGTGTTTATCCTTTTTTAAGGTTCTTCCAAGTCCGGGACTTGATACCTCCAAAATATAAGCATCCTCAATAAAGTCTGCTTTGTCAAGTTCATCGGAAAGGGCTCTGCTCACCGACTCACAGTCATTGATTGTGACACCGCCTTCCTTATCGATATACGCTCTAAGGTACCAGTCGCTTCCCTCTTTGACATATTCAATATCATAGATCTCCACGCGGTTTGCCTCCGCAATGGGCATCAGCAATTCTTCTGTTTTTGCTTCATATGTTTCTCTCTTTGACATTTTTCCCTCCTCTTTACCTTAGGTTTGGAAAATAGAAAAGTGGACTTTTGCAAGTCCACTTCCTAATCATCTTTTATGATTCTTTCTGTATTGTATCACCCTGTTTTTCAAATTGCAAGGTATTTTTTTCTTCCCTATAAAGTTTGAAAAGCAGATAGCCGGCAAGTACAATAAATCCTGCCCCGCCGATCAGTCCCGTGGGCGCCGGTCCAAGGAATACGTTGTACGGGGTTTCCAGAGATGTAAAATATATTCCGATCGTGGCAAATCCGTTGATCATACCGTGGCCTAAAATGGCAGGTACACAGCTGCTGGTTTTGATCGTCACATAAGACAAAATGATTCCTATCACCACGCAGAATACACACATGGCAAGAATTCCCGTAACCGGATAGCCCAAATAACCAATTCCGTAATTGAGACCTGCAACGGCGACAAGCGGTGCATGCCAGAGTCCCCAGATCAGTCCGTCAATCAGAACAGCGGGAACCACTTTAAAACAGGTCAGAAGTTTTGATAAAAGGTAGCCTCTCCAGCCCCACTCTTCCCCAAAACAATTGATAATATTGACAAAAGGTGAAAGGATCACTCCCATCACAATCTGCAAAAGCATTGCCTGTTTCACTTCATCCACGGTCAGCTGCGTGGCAGATTGTGCATTCAGAACTGCAGCGGCATATCCCATATTGCCATCATAAGTAGACGGAAAAACCAAAAAATAGAGGGCGGCGCCAAGCACGATCAGCGCTGCAAAGCCCGGCCATACAATCCCGTAATACTTCAGATTTTTCCTGACGTTGATGGAAAAGTACAGATTGCTTCCCAAAAAGCCTTCCTTCGTAATCAGCCTTGTCAATATCACTCCGAATGTAGGAGCAAACATGACACCGGCAATCAAAGACTGTGCCGCCATGGCAGCATTGATATCCGAACTACCTATCAAAGGCGCAATCAATAATAATTCAATTCCGTAAGTAATCACAAATGTGATCGCAAGGAAGATCAGAATTTGTCTTCCTGCCTGTTTTTTTTCATCCATAATTTTTATTCCTATCTGCCGATGACTCGAAAATCCATCTGCTTCGCAGATGCCGCAGCTTCGCTGCTCTTTGATTTTCTCGTTTACGCATCGGGTCTGAGCAAATGTCTGCTTCGCAGCCGCTTGCTCATCTGCCGATGCTGTAATACTCGACACCCTGTTCTTTCATTGCTTCCGGTGAATAGAGATTCCTGCCGTCATAGACAAGCGGTGTGTGCATATTGTTCTTAAAATCTGCAGGTGTCAGCTCCTTCATTTCCTTCCACTCGGTAAAGACAAAGCAGATGTTTGCCTGATCAAGTGCTTCCAAAGGAGAAGAAACATAGTTCATGGTTCCCTTTTCCAGCTTTCCTTCCGGAAAGATCTGTTTTGCCCTTGTCTCCCCTTTGGGATCAAACGCGTAGATATCGGCACCTGCCTGAAGCAGTAGCTTTATATTGTCAATGGAAGGAGCCTCCCGCAGGTCATCCGTTCCGGCCTTAAAGGTAAGACCAAGCACTGCCACCTTTAAACTGCTGAAGGAGATCATTCTGTCCTTCGCCTTCTCAAACAGCCTTGTCTTCTGATCACTGTTCACTGCCACGCAGGCCTCCACTGTTCTTAAATTGTAGCCGTGTTCTCTTGCAAGGAATTTTAACGCCTTGGTATCTTTCGGGAAGCAGCTTCCCCCGAATCCGATTCCCGCATTTAAAAAACGGGAGCCGATTCTTTCATCGTAGCACATTCCCTTTGCCACGTCCGTGATATCTGCCCCAACCAGCTCGCAGAGATTGGCAATATCGTTCATATAGGAAATTTTCAGTGCCAGAAAATCGTTGCAGGCATATTTGATCATTTCTGCCGAGCGGCGTTTCACCGATACAATGGGAAGCCCGAAGGGTTCATAAATTTTCTTAAGAAGTTCCTCTGCCTCTTTGCTCTCTGTACCAATAATAATTCTGGCTGCATGTAATGTATCATGGACTGCAGTGCCCTGTGCCAGGAACTCCGGATTGGAGGCTACCTCCACCTTCACATCGTGTACAAGAAAATCCTTGATAAACTGCTCTACTTTATCGTTGGTTCCCACAGGAACGGTAGATTTCACAACCACCAGGCAATCCTTCTCCACAGACTCCGCAATCTGTCTTGACACGGTTGCAATATAGCTTAAGTTGGCGCTGCCGTCCGGCATCTCCGGCGTACCCACTCCGATAAAGATGGCATCTGCATCTTTGTAAGCTGCCACATGATCTGTGGTAAAGTGAAGTGTACCTCTTGCATTATTTTTCTGCATCAATTCTTCCAGACCATCCTCGTAAATGGGAGAAATGCCCTGACGCATCATCTCAATTTTCTTCTCATCTACATCCACACAGGTTACGTCATAACCCTTCTCCGCAAAACATACACCTGCCACCAGTCCCACATAACCGGTTCCGGCCACTGCAATTTTCATTGGTTTCTACCTCTCTTTATTGTTAATCTTTTCCTATTTTACTATACACTTATAAAATAATCAATCACGTCCGTCACATGGGCCATTCCCATTTATGCTTATCCTGTACGCTGATTTCTCTTCCAAGCTGCACCTCAATCACCTTAAGCTCCGTATCCGCAATGATCGTGTGCCTGCAGCCCGCAGGCATCCTGATCACATCTCCGGCCCTGATCTCCTGTTCCTTCCCATTAATGATCGTCTTCCCTTTCCCGGCGATCACATTCCAAACCTCATCTCTTCTCTCATGACTGTGATAATTCATCTTATGCCCCGGATTTAAGGTCACCTTAATGGTCATGCTCTCCTCTTCTACATCGAGAACACGGAAGCTCCCCCAGGATTTCTCGGCAAACATGATCTGCTGGCTGATTTTGTCCACATAAGGCTTGATATAGCTCGACTGCTCCTTATCAGATACCAGAATTCCTTCCGCGCTGGCAGATACCACCACATCCTTAAGTCCCATACAGAGTACGGGTACATCCAGCTCATTGATCACATGAACATTTTCACACTTATCATTTAAAATGGCTTCGCCGATGCTGGGATCCACCATAGCTTCCGTCAGGGTATTCCAGGTTCCCATATCCTTCCACTGTCCGCCAAATCTGAGTACCTGAATATTCTCTTCCTTCTCAACCACGGCATAGTCAAAACTGATCTTAGTAAGTGTGTCATATTTATTAAACAAATCCTGATAATCCGTGAAATCAATCAGCTCATGGGCCTTCTGAAGTACATATTTCAGCTGATATGCAAATACGCCCCCATTCCAAAGAGCTCCCTGCTTAATATACTTTTCTGCCGTCTCTGCATCCGGTTTTTCCCGGAAGGTGGAAACCCTGCTGATCTCCTCTTTATCTCTGGGAATAATGTATCCGTATTTCTCACTGGGGTAAGTAGGCTCAATGCCCATCAGCACCAGATTGGCTTCTCCCTTTTGTGCAATGTCTGAAAGGCCTTTTAAGGCAGTAAAATAGTCTTCATTCACGTAAGGATCCACAGGACATACTACCACAGAATCTTTCTCCGAAATATGCAAAACATCGTGAAGATACGCTGTGGCAAGGGCGATGGCCGGAAATGTATCACGTCTGCAGGGTTCCACACAGACGGACACCTCGCTTCCAAGCTGATTGTGAATGGAAGAAACCTGCGTTTTGGAGGTGGCAATGGTCACCGTCGCTTCCCTGTCCACAGCACGGATCTGATGGTACACCCTCTGCACCATGGATTCGTATTCCCCATCTTTCGTTTTAAATATTTTTATAAACTGTTTTGACCTGATATCATTGGAAAGAGGCCATAACCGCTTTCCACTTCCGCCGGAAAGTAAGATAATGTTCATTTCCATGCTCCTTCTATTTTATATTCCTTTATCTGTCAAAATATCCGATATATTCCACCTGATATTTTCCCTTGGGGAACAGATAATGATAAAGATCGATAAAATAATCGTCCGTCATACTCGCCATATAATCCACCACAATATCATCCGGATCTGATTCCTCATATTTTCCGGCATCGGTATAATAATGGGTGAGTCCCTTCAGATAGTTAATGTGATGTGTATAAATGACAGAATCCCTGTCATGATTCTTCATATCCGAAAGAAGCTTTTCATAAATCTCCTCGAACATGGGATTAATCTGTTCCTTGTACACCTGCTCCAGCTTCTCATTGCCGTAAATCTTCTGATAGTTTTCTTTTTTTCCGCATTTAAAGGCTTCAAAATAGTCATCATCCATTTTGAGATAGTCTTTCCCGTAACTGTTCTCGATAATATTGACTGTCATATTATTGATGATTTCAGCATTGGTGGCACCGATGCTGCCGCTGTGATATTCCGGGCTGTCCTCATAGATGCCAAGCTTCAGTGCATCCTGTCTGTCCTTTCCAAGATAGGCTATGATATCAGACACCCTGACTACACATCCCTCAAGCGTTGACGGAATCAATTCTTTTACCGCTCCCTTACGAAGGTAACAGTCATTCATCTTCTCATCAAACCGCTCAAACTCAGAATAGGGTTTCGGTCTGTATTCCTTCAGCTCCAGCTCCCCGTTATGACAGATAATCCCGTCCAGGGACTGCAGGCTTAAATTTAAAGGAAAAATCTTATCAAGAACTCTTGCGCTCTGAATGTTGTGATTAAAATATCGGCCTGTCTGCCCGTGATACAGCTCATTTAGTATTCTCTCACCCGCATGACCGAAAGGTGTATGTCCGATGTCATGTCCTAAGGCAATCGCCTCGATCAGATCTGTATTAAGTCCAAGGACATTTCCGATATTTCTGGCAATTCTTGACACCAGCTGTACATGCTGGGAACGCCTTGATATATCATCGTTCTTATATAAAGAAAAAACCTGTGTCTTGTCCGCATACCTGTTGTAGTAGGGGATGTGCATGATCTTTTCCGAATCCCGCACAAAAGCCGGTCTCCAAAGATTGGCCCTGTCGTGATCCATACGCCTCCTGACCACGTTTTCATCCAAAAAGGCATAGGGATTCACCCAGTGACCCTCTCTGTCACTGCGAATTCTCTCCTGCAATTCCTTTGAAAGATTGTCATACTTTGGCATCTGCACTCTCCTGTTTCATCTGTTTAAAAGCATCTATCAGGTTCATACCATGATAAATAGAGTATAGCAGAAAACGAAGCGGTAAGCAATGTTGTTTCCATTGCACCGCTTCATTGAGATCATTATTTTTGGGTATAGATTTTCATCTTTTCACTACACTGCTAAAGCAGTTTTCAGTTTTCGAATTTCCTCACTGTGTTGACCAATCTTATCTTCCACCTCATCAAGGCGTTCATCCAATTGTGGAATTTTGGATACCTCGGCACTCACATACAGATTTCTGTCGTTAAAAGGAATCAGCAGAAGTTCAATATTCTGCTTATTTTCACAGGCAATCTTATAGACACTGTCAATTTCTGTATCCAAAGCTCTTTCCACAAGATCAATCCTTTCATTCAATGTCTCTTCCACTTCATTGATCCTTGCTGACAGTCTCTCTTCCACATCATCAATCCGCGCTGACAGTTTCTCCTCTACATCATCAATCCGCGCTGACAGTTTCTCTTCTACATCATCAATCCGCGCTGATAGTCTCTCTTCCACATCATCAATCCGCGCTGACAGTTTCTCTTCTACATCATCAATCCGCGCCGATAGTCTCTCTTCTACATCATCAATCCGCGCTGACAGTCTCTCTTCTACAT